>NZ_KB898101.1:0-121825 GCF_000377425.1 Thioalkalivibrio sp. ALE28
CGGCTCCGCTCAGACATCCAGCGCCTTGTCTCCCGCGAAAACCCTCTCCACTCGGCGCGACGACAACGGGGGGTCAAGGTCAAGACAACGGCGGTCCACAGGTTCGTGGTAATGGATCAAGGCTGGGTCTTCCGGCATCTGGGCACGCTCGGCCTTGGGCCGTTGCGTGCCGCGCCCGCAGCGCGGGCGCTGGGGGCTTTCAGGCGGCAGGGCTGTTGTGGTGTCGTGGGGCTGGAACACCTTCTGTCTTGACCTTCCTCCCCCGTATGGAGCCCCTCGCGGAGGGCGTGATGGGCCGGGAGAAGGCGCTGGATGTATGAGCGGAGCCGGAGGCGCAGCGAGTTCAGCGCCGCCGGCCCAGCGCGTCCGGAGCGAGGTTCCCGGGCGGAATCCGGGTGCCCTTCTTTGGGTACTTTCTTGGGCAAGCAAGAAAGTACCTCGGGGCGCGCTGGCGAGTCAGCGCACGGCAGTATGTGGACCGAAGGCACGTAAACACCCGATGCCGAACCAGGGCCAGCCTCAACCCGGCAGGCGACCACCCGGAGGCAGTGCAAATACCCGATGCCGAACCGGGCGCGACCCAAGGGGTGGGTGGTCGGGAAAAGCCCGGGTCAGGCGGACCCGTCGAGCTTCGCCGCGAAATGCGCCGGCGCGAAGCCCTCCTGCTTGCGCAGGTAGTCGGCCAGCTGCGCCGCAAAGTCGGCCGGGACCGAGTCCCGCACGGCCGGCATCTCGCGCAGCCGCTCCCAGCGCTGCGCCAGCCGTGGAAACGCCTCCGCCTCCCAGGGGCTGTCCGGGTCCGCAAGCAGCGCATAGCGCATCAGGATCGGTGCCAGGGTCGCGTCGATCAGCGAGAAATCCGGGGTGGCCAGGCGATCATCCCGCGTCATCTGTTGTTCCAGGCGCTCCAGCCCGCGCGCGGCCGTATGGCGCGCGAGCTCGAAGGCGTCCTCGGTGGCGGCCGTCATCCAGTGATACTGGGCGAAGGTCTGTTCCGAGAGGTACTCGATCCACGCCCGGGTGCGGGCCTGTTCCAGGGGGTCCACCGGCATCAGGGCGGGCGGGGTGATGGCATCGATATACTCGTTGATCACCGCCGACTCGAACAGCACGGTGTCGTCGTCGACGATCAGCACCGGCACCTTGCCGAGCGGCGAGCGCGCGCGGAACCACTCCGGCGGGTCGGCCAGATCGATCAGGCTCAGTTCGAACGGGGCCTGCTTGTATTTCAGCGTGATCACGCTACGCTGGACAAACGGACAGATGGCGAAACTGATCAGGTGCAGATGCGGCAGATTCATGAGGGTCCTTGGCGTCCTGGGTCGGGGCAGGTCACGGTCCGGATGACCGCGGAACGTCGGTGCCTGGCCTGGAAAGGTTGCGCATTGTCCCCCCTCGCGCAGGCCCGGGGAAGCCTTGGCCAGGGGTAGCGGCCACCACGAGGCGCCCAGCGCCGGGCTGCGGATCGACAAGTGGCTGTGGGCCGCGCGTTTCTACAAGACGCGCGGGCTGGCCAGCGAAGCGGTTGGCGGCGGCAAGGTCCACGTGAACGGCGAGCGCTGCAAGCCGGCGCGGCGCGTGCATCCCGGTGACCGCCTGACGATCCATCGGGGCCCGCAGGTCTGGGAGCTGGACGTGGTGGGGCTGAACGAGCAGCGCCGGCCGGCCCGCGAGGCACAGGCTCTGTACGAGGAGACCCCGGAGAGCCAGGCCCGGCGCGAGGCGGAAAGCGAGCGCCGCCGGGCCGAGCGCGCGGTGGCGGACAGTGCGCCCAGCCGCCGGCCGGACAAGCGCGAGCGGCGCAAGATTCGCCGTTTTATTCGCCAGGATGACAGCGACAGGAGCGAATCCGAGTGACATCCCTCGAAGGCAGTGGCCCTCCGGTGACCCCGCGTGTGGCGGTGGATCTGGTGATCCGTCATCCGGCCCAGCCCGGTCGGGTGCTGGTGATCGAGCGGCGCAACCCCCCGCATGGCTGGGCGCTCCCCGGGGGCTTCGTCGACGTTGGCGAGTCCGCCGAGCATGCCGCGGTGCGCGAGGCGCGCGAGGAGACCGGGCTGGAGGTCGAGCTGGAGGTGTTGCTGGGCGTTTATTCCGACCCGGAGCGCGATCCGCGCGGGCATACCGTCAGCGCGGTCTATATCGCCCGTGGCCGGGGCGAGGCGAAGGCCGCCGACGATGCCACCGACTGCGCCTGGCTGGACCCGGAGGATCCGGATCCGGTCCTGGTGTTCGATCACCGGCGCATCCTCGATGACTACCGCCGCTGGCGTCTGACCGGTGAAACCGCCGCGCCACGCCCGGTGCGAAAAGCGGGATGAAGCCGGCCAAGCTGTTACCATACGGCGCTTTCGACCACCGCTACGGTATCGCGTGACAAAGGCTGACCCCGCAACCCCGACTCGACCCGACAGCGAGCTGCCGGAACCGCACGTCTACGAGCGCGCGGATCACGGGATCTCGCGCGCGGCGATCGACGACAACGCCCTGAAGGTGCTCTATCGCCTGCGCGACGCGGGTTACCGTGCCTGTCTGGTGGGCGGCGGCGTGCGTGACCTGCTGCTGGGCCGCGAACCGAAGGATTTCGACGTTGCCACCGACGCGACGCCCGAGCAGGTGCGCGGGCTGTTCCGCAACTGTCGCCTGATCGGGCGCCGCTTCCGCCTGGCGCATGTGCTGTTCGGGCGCGAGATGATCGAGGTGGCGACCTTTCGCGCCCCGCATGACGACGAGTCCGGGGACGAGGGCCAGGTGGCACTGAGCGAGGAAGGACGCATCCTGCGGGACAACCGCTACGGCACCATCGAGCAGGACGCGATCCGCCGCGACTTCAGCGTCAACGCCCTGTACTACGACATCGAGGACTTCTCGGTGCTGGATTACACCGGCGGGGTCGAGGATCTGCGCGCGGGCGTGCTGCGCCTGATCGGCGACGACGTCGAGACCCGGCTGCGCGAGGACCCGGTGCGCATGCTGCGGGCGGTGCGTTTCTCCGCCAAGCTGGGGCTAACCATCGCACCGGAGGTCGAGGCCGGCATCCATGAGCTGGCCTCGCTGATGCAGACCGTGGCGCCCGCGCGGCTGTTCGACGAGGTGATCAAGCTGTTCCACAGCGGTGCGGCGGTGACCTGCCTGGACGAGCTCGAGCGCTTTGGCCTGTTCGAGGCGATGTTCCCCGAGGCGGCGGACTGCTTTGCCGATCCGGATGTCGGTCCCGAGCGGCGCCAGTTCCTGGTCGAGTCGTTGCTGAACACCGACAAGCGCATCAACGAGGGGCTGGGCGTGAACCCGGCCTTCCTCTATGCCGCGATCCTGTGGGCGCCGGTGCAGGTGGCCGCGGCGCAACGGATCGACGACGGCGAGCAGGAGATCCCGGCCTGGCAACAGGCGATGGCCGAGGTGCTCGATCGGCAGGTGAAGACGGTCTCCATCCCCAAGCGCTTCAGCCTGATTGTGCGCGAGATCTGGGAACTGCAGGCGCGCCTGGAGCGCCATCGGGGCGGCCGCGCGCTTCGCCTGCTGACCCATCCGCGTTTTCGCGCCGGCTACGACTTCCTCTGTCTGCGCGCCCGTGCCGGCGATGCCGACCCCGAGCTGTGCCGCTGGTGGACCGAGATCCAGGAGCAGGACGAGGCCGGCCAGAAGGCCATGGCCGGAGCCCCGAAGGGGCCCAAAGGTGACGGCAAGTCGGGTACCAAGGGCAAGTCGCGCCGCGGTGGCCGCCGTCGGCGCCGGGGCCGCAAGGGTGGTGGCGAGAACGCCGGAGCGGCCTCGAAGCCCGATGCCGGGGGTGGCGAGTGAGCACGGCCGATCACGGCGTGCAGGCCTTCATCGGGATCGGTGCCAACCTGGGCGAGCCCGAGGCGCAGGTGCGCGACGCGTTTGACCGTCTGGCACAGGAACTGCCGCAGACGCGCCTGACCGGGCGTTCCCGGCTGTTCCGCAATCCGCCGATGGGTCCGCAGGACCAGCCCGACTACGTGAACGCAGTGGCCCGGCTGCACACCCGTCTGGAGCCGCTGGACCTGCTGGCGGGTCTGCAGGCCATCGAGTGCGCCTGCGGCCGCAAGCGCGACGGCAGCCGCTGGGGGCCGCGGCTGCTGGATCTGGACCTGTTGCTGTTCGGTGAACAGTCGCTGGATCTGCCGGGCCTGCAGGTGCCGCATGCCGGCATCGCCGAGCGTGATTTCGTGGTCCTGCCGTTGCTGGAGCTGGCGCCTGGTCTGCAGATCCCGGGTGCGGGCCCGCTGGAGGGGCTGGCGCGGCGCTTCGACGGCGCGGGCCTGATCCCGATCGCGGAGCCGGAGGCGAACGTCGCGGCGGCGGAGGGGCGCCGATGAGTCTGGCCGATTTCGATTTCATCGCGGTCGAGGGACCGATCGGGGTTGGCAAGTCCAGCCTGGCGAAACGCCTGGCCGAGCACCTTCAGGCCGAGGGCATCTTCGAGGCGCCGGACGAGAACCCGTTCCTCGACCGCTTCTACCAGGAGCCGGACAAGCACGCCCTGGCGACCCAGCTGCACTTCCTGGTGCAGCGCGTGCGCCAGCTGACGCCAGTGGCGCAGAAGGGGCTGTTCGAGCAGCGGCACGTGTCCGACTATCTGATGGACAAGGACCCGCTGTTCGCCGAGCTGAACCTGCACCCCGATGAGCTGGAGATCTATCGCGAGATGTTCCGGCACCTGCGCGGCGGCCTGCCGCGTCCGGACCTGGTGATCTACCTGCAGGCGCCGGTGGACGTGCTGCAGGAACGCATCCGCCGCCGGGCACGACCGTACGAACGTCACATCGAGGCCGGTTACCTGGAACGGCTGAACGCCGCCTACGCGGAATTCTTCTATCATTTCGAAGGACCGGCGCTCGTGATTGTGAACGCCACCGAGATTGACTGGGTGAACAACCCGGCCGATTTCGACCAGCTGGTGCAGTTTCTGGAGCCGATCCAGGGCGGGCGGCACTACTTCAACCCGTTGCCCATCTCGCTCTAGAGGGTGGCAAGCCGGACTGCCCGGGAGGCATGAACATGCGGCCGATTACCGTGAACACCCTGGCCCGGCGCAAGCAGGCCGGCGAGCCGATCGCCTGCCTCACTGCCTACGACGCGGCCTTCGCCGGGCTGCTGGACCGCTGCGGGGTCGACGTGATCCTGGTCGGCGATTCGCTCGGCATGGTGGTGCAGGGCCACACGACCACCCTGCCGGTGACGCTGGACGACATGGTCTATCACGTCGCCAACGTGGCGCGCGGCAGCGAGAACGCCCTGATCATGGCGGATATCCCGTTTCTGGGCGATGTCGATGTCGCCACCGCCCTGGCCCAGTCCGGGGCACTGCTGCGGGCCGGGGCGCACATGGTCAAGGTCGAATGCGGGGCGGTGGAGGTACCGATCGTGGAACGCCTGGTGTCCGCCGGCATTCCGGTCTGCGCCCACCTTGGGCTGACGCCGCAGGCCGTTCACCGCTTTGGTGGCCACCGCGTGCAGGGGCGCGATCCGAAGGCGGCGGCCGAGATGGAATCCCTGGCCGCGCGCCTGGAGAGTGCGGGGGCGCAGGCCCTGCTGCTGGAGGGCATCCCGGAGAGCCTGGCCGATGCCATTGTGCGCAGCGCCGGGGTGCCGGTGATCGGCATCGGCGCCAGTCCGCGCTGTGACGGCCAGGTGCTGGTGCTGTCCGATGTGCTTGGCCTGACCCCCGAGCCGCCGCGCTTCGCGCGGGATTTCCTCGCCGAGGGGGGCTCCCTGGAAGGCGCGGTACGCGCCTACTGCGACGCCGTGCGGACCCGGGCGTTCCCGCAATCCGGCGTCCATACCTTTACCTGACACGGAAGCCCGAGCATGAGAATCCTGCGTGATCGGCCACAGCTGGTGGCCATGCATCGAGAGTGGTCGCGCAAGGGGCGCGGCACCGTGGCGCTGGTGCCCACCATGGGCAACCTGCACGAGGGGCACCTGACCCTGATCCGGCATGCGCGGGCGCGCGCCCAGCGGGTGGTGGTTTCGATCTTCGTGAATCCGTTGCAGTTTGATCGCGCCGAGGACCTGGAGCGTTATCCGCGCACCCTGGAGGAGGATGCCCGTCTGGCGACCGATGCCGGCGTGGATGCGCTGTTCTGCCCCAGCAACGAGGACATGTATCCCGATGACGGCATGCCCCCGGTACGCGTGGTCGTGCCGGGGCTGTCGGAGATCCTCGAGGGGGACTACCGACCGGGGCACTTCGACGGGGTGGCCACCGTGGTGACCAAGCTGTTCAACCTGGTGCGCCCGGACCTGGCCCTGTTCGGCGAGAAGGACTTCCAGCAGTTCAAGCTGATCGAGCGCATGGTGCAGGGGCTGGACATCCCGACCCGGGTGGAGGCCATCCCCACGGTGCGCGAGGCGGACGGTCTGGCCTTCAGCTCGCGCAACCGCCAGCTGTCGGAGGACGCCCGTGCGGTAGCCCCCGAGCTCAAGCGGGTGCTGGACGAGGTCGCGATGGTCTGCCGTACCGCCACTGTGTTCGACGCCGACCGCATCCCCGAGGTCGAGGGACGGGCCTGCGAACGACTGCGCGAGGCCGGTTTCGATCCGGAGTACCTTTCGATCCGCCGCGCCGAGGACCTGCTGGAGCCGGCCTCGGGCGTACCGCTGGCGGAGCAGGACCTCGTGGTCCTGTCCGCCGCCTGGCTGGAGGACGTGCGCCTGATCGACAACGTCCGCACCCGCCTGGCCTGATTCTGTTAACGGATTGACCACGAAGCCCACGAAGGCACGAAGAAGGGCCAGGTCAGGGGCTTTTTACCACGGAGGGCACAGAGTCCACGGAGGAAAGGACCAGGCTTTCGGGGGGTAGGATGTGATGAGCGCCGCGCATCGCATCCCATCGGGTGGTGGCCCGCGGCCCCCCAGTTCCCGGATTGATGCGTTTCGCCGCGGACGCTCTCAACCCCAACAGTAGTTTTCTCTGTGTCCTCCGTGTGCTCTGTGGTAAATCCGCCCTTTGCCCTTCTTCGTGTCTTCGTGGGCTTCGTGGTGAAAAAACATTGACCCGAACGGGCGGGTTTGCCGTGGTCGCCGGGATCGCGGATAATTTTCCGCCCTTCCGAGGTACAAGCCGGGAATTCGCCGTATGGTTGTCACTATGCTGAAAGGCAAGCTGCATCAGGGCCGGGTCACGCATTGCGAGCTGGAGTACGAAGGCTCCTGCGCGATCGATACCCGCCTGCTGGAGGCGGCCGGCATCCTGCCGTTCGAGCAGATCCAGATCTACAACATCGACAACGGCGAGCGCTTCACGACCTACGCGATCGAGGGCGAGGCCGGTTCCGGCATCATCTCGGTCAATGGCGCGGCCGCGCACAAGGCGGCGGTGGGCCATCGCGTGATCATCTGCGCCTATGCTCAGATGGAGGCCGCCGAGGCCCGCGAATTCACCCCCGACCTGGTCTATCTCGACGCCAGCAACCGGATCATTCGCACCGGTCACGGCATCCCGGTCCAGGCCGCCTGATTTCCCTCTCCTCCGCGCACGGCCCGCCCGCAGTTGTCGGGCCGGGGGCGCGCCGCTATCCTCGACGCCCATGAATCTCCACGAATTTCAGGCCAAGGCGCGCTTTCGCGACGCCGGCATCCCCGTTCCCGACGGTCAGGTGATCACCGCGATCGATGCACTACCCGGCGCCTGGCAGGCGCTGGGTGCCGAGCGCGTGCTGGTCAAGGCCCAGGTCCACTCCGGCGGTCGTGGGAAGGCCGGCGGCGTGGTGATGGCGGATTCCCTTGAGGCGGCGCGCGTGGCCGCGGAGAACCTGCTGGGTTCGCGCCTGGTCACCGGCCAGAGCGGCCCCGAGGGGCTGCCGGTGGACCAGCTGCTGCTGGAGCCGGCGGTGGATATTGCCCGCGAATTCTACTTCGCCATGCTGGTGGACCGCGCGCGCGAGCGCCTGGCGCTGGTGGTCTCCGCCGAGGGCGGCATGGATATCGAGACGCTGGCGGCGGAGCGCCCCGAGGCGGTCGTGACCCTGCCGATCCATCCGGCCACGGGGGTAATGCCGTTTCATGGCCGCCGGGTGGCCTCGACCCTGGGCCTGGCCGGCGCCGCCGCGAAGGCAATGGCGCAGCTGGTGACCAACGCGCATGCCCTGTTCCAGCAGCTCGATGCCCAGTTGCTCGAGATCAACCCGCTGGTGCTGACCGGCGATGACCGGCTGCTGGCGGTCGACGCCAAGCTGACCATCGACGACTCCGCGGCCTACCGCCAGAAGGCGCTGTTCGAAGAGCGCGACGCGCGCCAGCGCGACCCGGCCGAGGAACAGGCGCACGAGCACGACCTCAATTACATCCGCCTGGATGGCTCCATCGGCTGCATGGTCAACGGTGCCGGCCTGGCGATGGCGACCATGGACCTGATCCAGCACCACGGCGGCGAACCCGCCAACTTCCTGGATGTCGGTGGCGGCACGACGGTGGAGCGGGTGACCGCGGCCTTCAAGCTGATCCTGTCCGATGCCTCGGTGAAGGCGGTGCTGGTGAATATCTTCGGCGGCATCGTGCGCTGCGACCTGATCGCCGAGGGCATCATCGCCGCGATCCGCGAGGTGCAGGTCCAGGTGCCGGTGGTGGTGCGCCTGGAGGGCACCAACGCCGAGCAGGGCCGCAGTGCGCTGGCGCACTCGGGCCTGGACGTGATCCCGGCCGCTGATCTGGACGCGGCAGCGCGGGCCGTAGTGGAGGCCGTGGCATGAGCATTCTCGTCGACCGCGACACCAAGGTGATCTGTCAGGGCTTCACCGGCAAGCAGGGCAGTTTCCACTCGGAACAGGCCATCGCCTACGGGACCCGCCTGGTCGGGGGCGTAACCCCCGGCAAGGGCGGGCAGACCCATCTGGATCGGCCGGTGTTCGATACCGTGGCCGACGCGGTGGCGACCACCGGCGCGACCGTCAGCATGATCTACGTGCCGGCCCCGTTCGCCGCGGACGCGATCTGCGAGGCGGCGGACGCCGGGATCGAGCTGGCGGTCTGCATCACCGAGGGTATCCCGGTACAGGACATGGTGCGGGTCAAGCAGGTGCTGGCCGGCAGCCCGACGCGCCTGATCGGCCCCAACTGTCCGGGCATCATTACCCCGGATGCCTGCAAGGTCGGGATCATGCCCGGCTATATCCACCGTCGCGGGCGCATCGGCATCATCTCGCGCTCGGGCACCCTGACCTACGAGGCGGTCAAGCAGACCTCCGACCTTGGCCTGGGCCAGAGCACCTGCGTGGGCATCGGCGGCGACCCGATCCAGGGCCTGGACTTCGTCGACTGCCTGCGCCTGTTCCGCGAGGATCCGGAGACCGACGGCGTGCTGATGGTGGGCGAGATCGGCGGCGACGCCGAGGAGCGCGCCGCGCGCTTTATCGCGGACGAATTCGACAAGCCGGTGGCCGCCTATATTGCCGGCGCCACCGCGCCGCCGGGCCGGCGCATGGGCCATGCCGGGGCGATCATCGCCGGTGGTCAGGGCACCGCGGCGCAGAAGATGACCGCCCTGCGCGAGGCCGGTGCGACCGTGGCCGAGAGCCCGGCGGAACTGGGCGCCGCGATGCAGTCCGCACTGGTCTGATCCGCGGATGAGCGCCGATTCGCCCCTGCGTCTGGCCCTGGCCCAGATCAACCCGGTGGTGGGCGGTCTGGAGGACAACCGCCACCGCATCCTCGAGGCGATCGAACAGGCCCGCGCCGGCGGCGCCCGCGCAGTGGTGTTCCCCGAACTGGCGGTCACCGGCTACCCGCCGGAGGACCTGCTGCTGCGTCCGGCGTTTCTGCTGGGCGTGGAGCGCGTGGTGACCGCGATCACCGAGGCGGCGCGGGGTATCGATGTGATCCTGGGCGCCCCGGTGCACGGCGAGGCGGGCCTGATCAACGCGGCGCTCTGGCTGCGCGACGGGGCCTGCATCGCGCGCTATGCCAAGCAGGTCCTGCCCAATTACTCGGTGTTCGACGAAGAGCGCTACTTCGTCGCCGGCACCGAGGCCTGCGTGGTCGAACTGGACGGCTGGCGGGTCGGACTGACGGTCTGCGAGGACATCTGGCAGCCGGCCCCGGCGACCGCGGCGCGGGCCGCCGGGGCCGAGCTCCTGCTGAATCTCAACGCGTCGCCCTACCACCGCGGCAAGGCCGAGGAACGCCTGCGCGTGGTGGGCCAGCGCGTCGCCGAGACCGGTTGCCCGGTCGTCTACGTGAACCAGGTAGGTGGCCAGGACGAGCTGGTCTTTGACGGTCGTTCCTTCGTGCAGGATCCGGTCAACGGCGCGCGGGCCGTGCTGCCGGCCTGGGCGACCGGCCTGGGGCAGGTGGAGGCGCGCCGCGGGGTGCAGGGTCCGATTCTGCACCCCCGCGACGAGCACCTGCACCTGTCCGCCTGCGGCATCCGGCCGACGCTGACCGACCCCGGTCCGGAACCGGACGAGGCCGATGCCCGCGACCTCTACCAGGCGCTGATGATCGGCATCCGCGACTACGTGACCAAGAACGGCTTTCCCGGGGTGCTGCTGGGCCTGTCCGGCGGGATCGACTCCGGACTGACCGCGGCGCTGGCCACCGACGCCCTGGGCCCGGCGGCGGTCACGGCCGTGATGATGCCCTATCGCTATACCGCCTCGATCAGCATCGAGGACGCCGAGGCACAGGCCCGGCTGCTGGGGCTGGAGTATCACGAGATCGCGATCGAACCGATGGTCGAGAGTTTCATGGCGGGGCTGGGGGATGCCTTGTCCGCGTATCCGGCCGGGGCGGGGGACGTAACCGAGCAGAACCTGCAGGCGCGCGCCCGGGGTGTGCTCCTGATGGCGCTGTCCAACCGCAGCGGCAAGCTGTTGCTGGCCACGGGCAACAAATCCGAGATTGCGGTGGGCTACTCCACGCTGTACGGCGATATGAATGGCGGTTTCGCGCCGCTGAAGGATGTCTCCAAGCAGTGGGTGTATCGCCTGGCGCGCTGGCGCAACACGCGCGGGCCGGCGATCCCGGAACGGGTGATCGAACGTCCGCCCAGCGCGGAGCTGGCGCCGGATCAGCAGGATGCCGACTCGCTGCCGCCGTACGAGGTGCTGGACGCGATCCTCGAGGCCTTTGTCGAACAGGAACGGTCCGTCGCCGAGATCGTCGCGCAGGGTTTTGACCGCCCCACGGTGGAGCGCATCGCCCGCATGGTGTTCATCGCCGAGTACAAGCGCCGCCAGGCCGCGCCCGGAATACGGGTCAGCCCGCGCGCCTTCGGCCGCGACCGGCGCTACCCGATCACCTCCGGCTACCGCCCGGACTGATCCGCGCCGACGCGCGCAGAGTTCACCACGAAGCACACGAAGGCACGAAGAAGGTCAAGGACGGTTCACAGGAAGACAGGAAGTACCGAAGGTTCTGAATGGGGTGTCCCGGGCTGCGGTCTTAGGGCCCCGACAATACTGACTCGGTGCCTCGCTCCGTCCGACGTATCCGAAACGGCGGCATATTGCGGACCGGAAAGGACTTCCCCGATCAACCACAGGCCCTCTTCCAGCCTTCCCGTCTTCCTGTTAAACGCCCTTGACCTGGCCCTTCTTCGTGCCTTCGTGTGCTTCGTGGTGAATCCAGAGCAGCGTCGAACGTCGCGAGCAGGCGAGGACCACAGCGCGGGGCCGGGGGTTTGATACACTTTCAGGGGTGAGACAAGCGCCTGCGCAGCGGGCACAACCAAAGGGATTCGCATGAAGAAGATCGAGGCGATCATCAAGCCGTTCAAGCTGGAAGATGTCCGCGAGGCCCTGACCGAGATGGGTATCGCCGGGATGACCGCGACCGAGGTCCAGGGCTTCGGGCGCCAGAAGGGCCACACCGAGCTCTACCGGGGCGCGGAATACGTGGTCGATTTCCTGCCCAAGGTGAAGCTGGAACTAGTGGTGGACGACGACCGGGTCGACCCCTGCATCGATGCGATCGTGAAGGCCTCGCGCACCGGCAAGATCGGGGACGGCAAGATCTTCGTGTCGGATATGTCGCGCGTGGTCCGCATCCGCACCGGCGAAGAGGGCAGCGAGGCCCTCTGAGCGACCTGCCTTTCGGCGCCGCTTGGATTCACCACGAAGCGCACGAAGGCACGAAGGAGGTTAAAAGCCTTTTCACTACAGAGGATACGGAGCACACAGAGAAAGGCCTAAATTGGTGATGTTCGATGACTCAGACGGAGCTCGATGCGCCTTGCCCTGCAGCCCTGATTTTCTCCGTGTCCTCCGTGCACTCTGTGGTGCAAACGCCCTTGACCTTGCCCTTCTTCGTGCCTTCGTGTGCTTCGTGGTGAGTCCAAACAGCGCCGGGAGGTGCCAACTCAGTTGGTGAGGAAGGGGATGCGGTCCATCACGCGCCACAGGCCGCGGCGTTCCTCGCCTTCCAGTTCCACCGGCTCGCCCGCGCGCACGGCCACGGCCGCGTCCGGGTAGTTCAGCTCCAGCACGGTCATGGTGTTCTCGGCGTGATCGTCCAGGCCGAGCTCGGTGTAGGCGCGATGCAGCACGGCCAGGGCCTTGGGCATCACCTCGGCGCCGGGGTAGGTGGAGATGACGTTGCGGGCGCGCTGCGCGGCGGCGACCCAGGCGGTGCGTTCCATGTAGAACTCGGCCACCCGCAGTTCGTAGGCGGCCAGCGCATTGCGGATGTAGATCATGCGCTGGTAGGCGTCCGGGGCATAGCGGCTGTCGGGAAACTCGCGGATCAGGCGGTCGAAGTCCTGGAAGGCCTGGTCGAAGGGCTCCGGGTCCATCTCGGCGGGGTCGCGCGGGAACAGGTTGGCGAGGAAGCCCTGCTGGCGGTTGAAGTTGATCAGCCCGCGCAGGTAGTACGCATAATCGAGGTTCGGGTGGCGCGGGTTCAGCTGCACGAAGCGGTCCACCGCGGCCAGGGCGGGTTCCGGCTCGCCGGCCTTGTAGTAGGCGTAGGGGATCTCGATCTGCGCCTGCTGGGCATAGCGCCCGAAGGGATAGCGCGCCTCGAGTTTTTCGTAGTATTCGACGGCCTGGTCGTAGTTGCCCTCGTTCAGGGCGTTCTTGGCCTCGCCGTAGAGCTGGCTGGCGGACCAGCCGAGCGTGGGGTCTTCGCGCCCGGCACAGCCGGCGACCACGAGCGCCACGATCAGAACGACGAGCAGGCGCGACAGGTGCGGGACAGAAATCACGGCGAGGCCTCACAGATGAACCGAAGTGCAGGGATTCTACAACATCAAGCCCCGGTGGCGACGAGCGGGAGGCCGCGCAATGAGTGAACCGCGGGAGGCCTGTCTGCCGGAAGAAGCGGCGGGACAGCGCCTGGATGCCGCGCTGGCGCGGCTGTTCCCGGAGTACTCGCGCAGCCAGCTGACCCAGTGGCTGAAGGAGGGCGCGCTGCGGGTGGATGGTGGCTCGCCCCGCCCGCGCACGCCGGTGCGCGGGGGCGAGCGGGTCGAGCTGACGGCGCCCGAGGCGCCGGTGCTGGAGGCCCGGCCCGAGGCCATTGCGCTGGACATCGTCTACGAGGACGCCGCGGTGCTGGTGGTCAACAAGCCCGCCGGGCTGGTGGCCCACCCGGCGGCCGGGCATCGCGACGGCACGCTGGTCAATGCCCTGCTGCACCACGCCCCGGAGCTGGCGCAGCTGCCGCGCGCCGGGGTGGTCCACCGCCTGGACAAGGACACCACCGGCCTGATGGTGGTCGCGCGTACGCCCGAGGCCCAGACCGCCCTGGTGCGCCAATTGCAGGCGCGCAGCGTGCACCGCGAGTACCGCGCCCTGGTCCAGGGCCGAGTGATCAGCGGGGCCACCATCGACGAGCCGATCGGGCGTCATCCGGTTGATCGCAAGCGCCAGGCCGTGACCGCGGCCGGCAAGCCCGCGGTCACGCATTACCGAGTGGCCGAGCGCTTTCCCGCGCACACCCTGCTGAACGTACGTCTGGAGACCGGGCGCACGCACCAGATCCGTGTGCATATGGCACATATCCGCCACCCGATCGTGGGGGATCTGACCTACGGCGGTCGTCCGCGCCCGGTGAAGGGCATGGGCGACGCGGCGAAGGCGACGGTCGCGGCCTTCAAGCGCCAGGCCCTGCATGCGGCCCGCCTGGAGTTCGAGCATCCGGAGACGGGCGAGCCCTGCGCCTTCGAGGCCCCGCTGCCGGAGGATTTCGAGGTCCTGCTCGCGGCCCTGCGCGCCGATGCCCGGGAGGATGGGGATGTCTGAGGCCCTGCCGCTGTTGAAACCCGGGCCCGGGGAACTCCCGGCCGGGGTGCACGCGCTGCAGACGACCCGGACGGGTGGCGTCAGTACCGGGCCCTGGGCCGCGCTGAATCTGGCCCTGCATACTGGCGATGCCCCGGATCACGTGGCGGAAAACCGGCGCCGACTGGAACAGTCCCTGGGGTGCGCCGCGCCCATCGCCTGGCCGCGCCAGGTCCATGGGACGACCGTGATCACCGCCGATGCCCTGCAGGCGGCGCTGAAGGCGGGCGATACGCCCGAGGCCGATGCGGTGGTCAGCGACCGGCCGGGGGCGATCTGCGCCGTGCAGACCGCCGATTGTCTGCCCGTGGTGCTGGCGACAGTGGACGGCGCGGCGGTCGGGGTGGCCCACGCCGGCTGGCGTGGGCTGGCCGATGGGGTGCTGGAGGCAACGATCTTGGCGCTGAACGGCCTGCGGCCAGGTGTGCCAATCCAGGCCTGGATGGGGGCTGCCATCGGACCCGTCGCCTTCGAGGTCGGGCCCGAGGTGCGCGAGGCCTTCCGGGCGCAGGATCCGGAGGCCGATGCCGCGTTTCGGCCCGGTGCCGGGGGGCGCCTGCTGGCGGATCTCTACCGACTGGCGCGCCAGCGGCTGCAGCGGGCCGGTGTGGCGCAGGTCGCCGGCGGGGGCCGCTGCACCTTCACCGAGGCGGAGACCTTCTATTCCTATCGTCGCGAAGGAGCGACCGGCCGCATGGGCACGCTCGTGTGGTTCGCCCCCGACCCCGCGCGATAGCCACCTGTCACTGCGAGGCCCTGCCAGGGGCCGTGGCAGTCGCTGGATGCACCCCGACGCTGGTTTCGCGGCGAGCCTCGGCTCTGGCCCCGCGCAGCGGTTTCCGCGCGTCTATCCTTGAAGCCGGGGGGATAGTCCCCAACGTTGGTGTCAGTTCAACAAGATTCGACCGAGGGGTTTCCCAATGCGAATGGATCGCCTGACCACCAAATTCCAGTCCGCCATCGCGGACGCACAGTCGCTCGCGGTTGGCCGCGACCATCAGTTCATCGAGCCGTCCCACCTGCTGCTGGCCCTGCTGGACCAGGAGGGGGGCACGATCCGTCACGTGCTCGACCGCGCCGGCGCCAACGTGCGCCAGTTGCGCTCCGCTTTGGGCGAGGCGCTGGATCGCCTGCCGAAGGTGGAAGGCGCCGCGGGCGAGGTGCATGTCTCCAACGACCTGGGGCGCATGCTGAACGTCTGCGACAAGCTCGCCCAGGAGCGCAAGGACCAGTACATCCCCAGCGAGCTGTTCCTGCTCGCGGCGATCGACGAGAAGGCTGGTGTCGGCGAGATGCTGCGCAACGCTGGCGCCAACAAGGACTCCCTGGAGAAGGCCGTGGAGGACATGCGCGGCGGGGCCCAGGTGGACGACCCGAACGCCGAGGAGAACCGCCAGGCCCTGGACAAGTACACCATCGACCTCACCGAGCGCGCCGAGCAGGGCAAGCTGGACCCGGTGATCGGGCGTGACGAGGAGATCCGCCGCTCGATCCAGGTGCTGCAGCGGCGCACCAAGAACAACCCGGTGCTGATCGGCGAGCCGGGCGTCGGCAAGACCGCGATCGTCGAGGGCCTGGCGCAGCGCATTATCAACGGCGAGGTGCCGGAGGGGCTCAAGGACAAGCGCGTGCTCGCGCTGGATCTGGGCGCGCTGCTGGCCGGGGCCAAGTACCGTGGCGATTTCGAGGAACGGCTGAAGTCCGTGCTCAAGGAGCTCTCGCAGGAAGAGGGTCGCGTGATCCTGTTCATCGACGAGATCCACACCCTGGTGGGCGCCGGCAAGGCCGAGGGCGCGATGGACGCCGGTAACATGCTCAAGCCGGCCCTGGCGCGTGGCGAGCTGCACTGCATCGGCGCGACCACGCTGGACGAATACCGCCAGAACATCGAAAAGGACGCCGCGCTGGAGCGCCGCTTCCAGAAGGTGCTGGTGGACGAGCCCACGCAGGAAGACACCATCGCCATCCTGCGCGGGCTGAAGGAGCGCTACGAGGTCCACCACGGCATCGAGATCACCGACCCGGCGATCGTCGCGGCCGCGCAGCTGTCGCAGCGCTACATCACCGACCGGCAGCTGCCGGACAAGGCGATTGACCTGATCGACGAGGCCAGCTCGCGCATCCGCATGGAGATCGACTCCAAGCCCGAGTCCATGGACCGGCTGGAGCGGCGCTTGATCCAGCTGAAGATCGAGCGCGAGGCCCTGAAGAAGGAATCCGACGACGCCTCGAAGAAGCGCCTGGGCACGCTGGAGGAGGAGATCGAGCGCCTGGAGCGCGAGTACTCCGACCTGGAAGAGGTGTGGAAGTCCGAGAAGGCCTCGGTCTCCGGCGCTGCCCAGTTGAAGGAAGAGCTCGAGCGCGCCCGTACCGAGCTGGAGACGGCCCGCCGCGCCGGGGATCTGTCGCGGATGTCCGAACTGCAGTACGGGCGTATCCCGGACCTGGAGAAGTCCCTGGCCATGGCCCACGAGATGGAGAGCCAGGAGACCCAGCTGCTGCGCAACAAGGTCACCGACGAGGAGATCGCCGAGGTCGTCTCGCGCTGGACCGGCATCCCGGTCTCCAAGATGCTGGAGGGCGAGAAGGACAAGCTGCTGCGCATGGAAGAGGCCATTGGTGACCGCGTGGTTGGTCAGTCCGAGGCGGTGCGCGCGGTGGCCAACGCCATCCGCCGCTCGCGGGCGGGCCTGTCCGACCCGAACCGCCCGAACGGCTCGTTCCTGTTCCTTGGCCCGACCGGCGTGGGCAAGACCGAGCTGACCAAGGCGCTGGCCGGGTTCCTGTTCGACACCGAAGAGGCGATGGTGCGCATCGACATGTCCGAGTTCATGGAGAAGCACTCCGTGGCGCGGCTGATCGGGGCGCCCCCGGGCTACGTCGGCTACGAGGAGGGCGGCTACCTGACCGAGGCCGTGCGCCGCAAGCCGTACTCCGTGATCCTGCTCGACGAGGTCGAGAAGGCGCACCCGGATGTGTTCAATGTGCTGCTGCAGGTGCTGGATGACGGCCGCCTGACCGATGGGCATGGCCGCACCGTGGACTTCCGCAATACGGTGATCGTGATGACCTCCAACCTGGGCTCGCAGCAGATCCAGGAGATGGCCGGCGAGGAGAACTACGCGGCGATGAAGGGCGCGGTGATGGAGATCGTCGGGCAGCACTTCCGTCCCGAGTTCATCAACCGTGTGGACGACGTGGTGGTGTTCCATCCGCTGGAGCGCGAACAGATCCGCGCGATCGCCGATATCCAGCTGCAGTACCTGCGCAAGCGGCTGGAAGAGCGCGACCTGGGCCTGACTATCACCGACGCCGCGCTGGACCACCTGGGGGCCGCGGGCTTCGACCCGGTCTACGGGGCGCGCCCGCTCAAGCGGGCGATCCAGACCCAGCTGGAGAACCCGCTGGCACAGTCGCTTCTGGCCGGCGAGTTCGGCCCCGGCGATACCATCGAGGTGGACATGGCCGGCGAGCAGCTGGCCTTCACCCGGGCGGCGGCCGCGGCCTGATCCGTCCGGTATCCTGCGACATCGACAAGGCCCGCCCGGTGCGGGCCTTTTTCATGCCGGGTCCGCGCTGCGACACAATCGCGGGCCTGGCGCAACGGGACGTGCGCCGAGGGGGTTGGGTATGCCGCATCTGATCGTCGAATATTCGCAGGGCCTGGCCGCGGGGCCGGAGGTGGCCGCTTGGCTGGACGCCCTGCACGCGGCGGCCTGCGCTTCGGGGCTGTTCCCGGCGTCGCATATCAAGGTCCGCGCCCACCCGGTGTCGCAGTATCGGCTCGGGGGCGAGGTGCGGCCTTTCGTGCATGTCTAGGTGCGTCTCAAGTCCGGCCGTTCGCTGGCGCAGCGCCAGGCGCTGAGCGAGGCCGTCCTGCGGGCCCTGCAGGACCGGATCGGGGAGGCGGTAATCACCGTCGAGGTGACCGAGATGGAGGCGGCGAGCTACGCGCGGCACGATCCGCAGGACGGAGACCGGGACCGCCCGGATTGAAATGCCGGTGTGCGTGGCGAGCCGGGCGTTCCGGACCGCTACACTCGGGGGGAGGAAAGACGGAACGGGATGTTCGTGATGGCGGTGGTACGGGTGGTTGCGGTCCTGGCGCTGGGGTTCGTGCTGGCGGGGTGTTCGCTGCTGGACGCGCGCGAACAGCTCGCGCGCATGGGCGGGGCCTGCGTGATCAGCGGCACGGTGGGACCGGACGCGACGGCGTCCGAGGCGGGTCGGACGGGGCCCTATATCGTGGCGGTATTCCGCGAGTCGGTCGGTGGCGCCGGGGTGCCCGAGCCGGTGGACCATGTGGTCAGCGCCCAGGGCGGGAGCTGGTTCTTCGGGCTGGAGCCGGGTCGCTACCGCGTGCTGGCCTTCCGCGACGAGGAGGGTGATCGGGCCCATCCCGCCGGTGCCCCGGTGCAGTATGTGGCCGGCGGCGAGGCGCTGGACTGTGGCCCCGGCGGGCGGCTGACCGGGATCGAGATCCGCGTGAACGGGGACCATCGCCTGGCCCACCCGGTTGCCCTGCCGGCCACGCGCGGCCTGGAGGGCGCCGAGGGCGCCCGCGACCTTCCGCTGAGCCTGGGTCGAGTGACCGCTTTCGGCACGATAACTCACCTGGACGACCCGCGTTTTGCCTCCGATGTGGCCCGCGGCAGCCAGTGGCGACCCCTGGACTTCGTGATGGACGGTTACGCGGGGGTGTACTTCCTCGAGCCCCATGATCCGACGCGGACGCCGGTGCTGTTCGTGCACGGGATGAACGGCTCGCCACGGGACTTTGCCGGGCTGCTGGAGGTTCTGGACCGCGAGCGTTATCAGCCGTGGTTCTACTACTACGCCTCCGGGTTGCCACTGCAGTCGGCGGCTGCGCACCTGGCACAGGTGGTGGAGGAGCTGGAAGTGCGTCACGGGGTCGAGTCGCTACCGGTGGTGGCGCACAGCATGGGCGGGCTGGTGGCGCGGGGGTTCCTGAACGAGCGAGCTCGGCGCGAGGCGGCGGCACCGGTGCCGGTTATGATCACCCTGTCCACGCCCTGGGCCGGGCACGAGCGGGCGCAGCAGGGGGTGGATCGCTCGCCGGTCGTGATCCCGGTCTGGCGCGACATGGCCCCGGGCAGCGACTACCTGGAAGGCCTGTTCCCGCATCCGGGCGCGGGGGCAGGCGAGTTGCATCTGGTGTTCGGCTACCAGCGCGGCGAAGGGGGTGCGCGCGCGACCGCGGACGGGGTGGTCACGCTGGCCAGCATGCTGCACCCGCCGGCCCAGCGCGAGGCGGCCTCGGTCTTCGGCGTGGCGACCACGCATGCCGGCATCCTGTCGCATCCGCTGGCGCTGGAGCGGGTCGAGGAACTCCTGTCCCGGGTGGAGGACCGGTAATGGCTGCGCCCGGCGGCTTCTGCACCGCGACGGGGCAGCGGGATCGGCGTAGTCTGGGGCCACCCGGCCGCACTTCGAGCGGGCGGCGGTTCAACGGGGAATGCGATGCAGTTGTTCGAGTGCGAGTGCTGTGGGCAGGGGGTGTATTTCGACAACACCTACTGCACACGCTGTGGCCATCGGCTGGGGTTTCTCCCGGATCGTCTGGAGGTGTCTGCCCTGGCGCCGGCCGGAGAGGCCACGGATGCCCGCGGACGCCCGGTGCCTGGCGGATTGTGGCGGGTGGCGGACGAGCCGGACGGGGCACTGTACCGCCAGTGTCGCCACTATGCGGTGGACGCGGTCTGCAACTGGATGGTGCCGCACGGCGACGCCGACCCGTTCTGCGGGGCCTGCCGCCTGAACCGGACCATCCCCGACCTGAGTGTCCCCGGCAATGCACGTCTGTGGGAGCGCCTGGAGACGGAGAAGCGGCGCCTGGTCTACGGGTTGTTGCGTCTGGGCCTGCCGGTGGTGCCGCGACGTGATGATCCCAAGGGGATCGCATTCGACTTCCTGGCCGATACGGCCCCCGAGTTCCGCGAGGGCGGTGGCGTGGTCACCGGCCATGCGAACGGGCTCATTACCCTGAATATCGCCGAGGCCGACCCGGCGGTTCGCGAGCGCATGCGCGAGGCGATGGCCGAACCCTATCGCACGATCCTCGGCCATTTCCGCCACGAGTCCGCCCACTACTACTGGGACCGCCTGATCCGCGATACCCCCTGGCACGCCGCCTTCCGCGAGCGCTTCGGCGACGAGCGCGCGGACTATGACGAAGCCCTGCGCCGCCATTATGCCGACGGGCCGCCCGCCGAATGGCAGGCCTCGTTCGTCTCCGCCTACGCCAGTTCGCATCCCTGGGAGGATTGGGCCGAGACCTGGGCCCACTACCTGCACATCGTGGATACCCTGGATACCGCGTCCGCCTACAACATGGATATCGTGCCCGGTGCCGGCCCGTCAGCACGGCTGGGTGCGCAGGGCGATGCACCGGCCTTCGACGCCTATGCCGCGGCCGATTTCGATGGACTGATGGAACACTGGCTGCCACTGGTCAGCGCCCTCAACAGCCTCAACCGCAGTATGGGGCATCCGCATGTCTATCCCTTCGTGTTGACGGCCGCCGCCATCGCCAAGCTGGCGTTCGTGCATCAGGTCATTCAGGATTTCCGCACGGATTGTCGTGCCGCGCTGGCGGGTGCCACCGGTACCTGAGCGCACGCCGGGGGCGCGCGGTCCGGCGCGCCCGCCACTCATGCGAAAGGACGCCCGATGTACAACGTTGCCACCCGTGGCCCATTCAAGGGGCTGAATCCGCGCGTCGCGCCGCTGGCGCTGATCCTGGTGGTCATCATCGCCCTGCTGGGGGTGTATCGCACCGAGCAGCTGGGTGCGGTGGTGGGCGATGCGCGTACCTTCG
Source organism: Thioalkalivibrio sp. ALE28 (assembly GCF_000377425.1). Taxonomy (NCBI): domain Bacteria; kingdom Pseudomonadati; phylum Pseudomonadota; class Gammaproteobacteria; order Chromatiales; family Ectothiorhodospiraceae; genus Thioalkalivibrio; species Thioalkalivibrio sp. ALE28. Next base: position 21,082 of record NZ_KB898101.1, read on the forward strand.
TGACGCCGCTTCTGGAGTGGTACTACGTGGTCGTCATGGCCTTCTTCCTGGTGATCGTGGTCTGGCTCGGGGTCGGGCGCTACAAGAACGTGCGCCTGGGGCGTGACGACGAGGTTCCCGAGTTCACCACCCTGTCGTGGCTGTCGATGCTGTTCGCCGCGGGCATGGGCGTGGGGCTGTTGTTCTGGGCGGTGGCCGAGCCGCTGTCGCACTACGGCGGGAACCCGTTCCTGATCGAGAATGGCGACCGGGCCGCGGCCGCGGACATGTCCATGGTCCTGACCTATTTCCACTGGGGTCTGAATGCCTGGGGCGTGTTCGCCCTGCTGGCCCTGATCCTGGCCTACTTCGGGTTCCGAAAGGGCCAGCCGCTGGCCCTGCGCTCGGCCCTGCACCCGCTGATCGGCAAGTACAGTCACACCTGGCCGGGGGACCTGGTCGACCTGTTGGCGATCATCGCCACCGTCTTCGGGATCGCGACGACGCTGGGCCTGGGGATCCAGCAACTGGAGTCCGGACTCGCGCACACCGTTGGGATCTCCCTGGAGGGGGACCGCGGACTGCTGATGCTGACCGCGCTGCTGACCGTGATTGCGATCGTGTCCGTGGTGACCGGTATGCAGGCCGGGGTGCAGCGGGTCAGCCAGGCCAACCTCTGGCTCAGTGTCGCGTTGCTGGGACTGCTGCTGGTCGCAGGGCCGACCCAGTACCTGCTGGCCCTGGTCGTGCAGTCCAGCGGCAGCTACCTGCAGAACCTGCTGGGGCTCTCGCTGTACACCCACGCCCACCATATGGACGAGTGGCATGCCGACTGGACGGTCTTCTACTGGGGCTGGTGGCTGGCCTGGGCGCCGTTCGTCGGGCTGTTCATCGCGCGCATCTCGCGCGGCCGCACGCTGCGCGAGTTCGTGATGGGCGTGCTGCTGGTGCCGACCCTGATCACCTTCTTCTGGCTCGCGCTGCTGGGCGGCACCGCTCTGCATGCCGAGGTCGAGGGCATCGCCAATATCGCCGAGCGCGTGTCCGAGGACCTGACCATGGCGACCTTCGCCACCATGGAGACCCTGGAGCCCTGGCTGATTGCGAAGACGGGGGCGATTCTGATCACGATCCTGATTGCGACCTACCTGCTGACCTCCGCCAATGCCGGGATCGTGGTCATCAATACCCTGCTGGCCCATGGATCCACCGAGCACCGGGCGATCCACCTGATCCTGTGGGGGGCGATGATCGGGCTGGTGACCGGGGTCCTGCTGCTGGCCGGCGGGCTGGAGGTCCTGCAGAACGCGGTCATCCTGGCGGCGCTGCCGTTCTCGCTGGTGATGCTGATGATGGTGGTCGGGCTGATGCGCGGTCTGGAGGACGAGCGCTACGCGCCGCGTCCGGGCGAGCACACGGTCGCGCCCAGCGAGCCGTGGACCATCCCGCCGGACCGCGTCCACGAGGACTTCGACGTAGACGACGACGCCCCCGAGGCCGACGCCGAAGACGACGCGCCCCGGCGCTCTTGACCTGTGCCCCCAATTTTCACCACGAAGCCCACGAAGGCACGAAGAAGGGCAAGACCTCTACACCACAGAGGGCACAGAGAAAACACGCGGTACGAGGGCCGCGCATGACGAGGGACTACGTCGATCGCCGTCGGCCGATCGAGACGCCATTCCGTCCAGCCCTGACCTTCTCCGTGTCCTCTGTGGTTCAAATCGCTCTTGAAGTTGCCCTTCTTCGTGCCTTCGTGGGCTTCGTGGTGAACAAAATGGGCGGTGGGTAGAGGAGAAAGGCCCGCGCATCCTGCGCCCACTTTCGGGTGGGCGGGGCTTGCCGTAGCCTGTGCGCCCATCGTCAACCGAACCGCGAGAGAAGCCCCATGAGCGATACCCTGCAGTTGTCCGGCGAGCTGATCCAGAAGGTCCAGGAGGTGCTGACCGAGGTGGATCCGAAGGCGCAACAGCCCATCGTGGCCGTCCAGTACCTGAGCGCCATTACCGGGTTCATGGTCGCGCAGATGCCGGAGTCGGTGAACGAGCGCAAGGAATACCTGAAGCAGCTGTCGCAGTTCACCGAGTCGGTGTTCGTGGACGTGGAGAGTCGCAAGCAGGCCGCGCCGCCGCCGCAGGAAGCCAGCGGCGTGTGGCGCCCCGGCGACAACTGATCCGGGCTGGCGGCGCGCCGGCGTCAGCCGTTGTCGCCGCCTTCGCCCCGGTCCTTGCGCATCTGGCGCAGCATGGCTTCCTGCTCGTTGAAGCTGGGCATGCGCCGCTTGCCGCCCACGTCGCGGTCACGGTCGCTGGCGCCGGCCTGGCCGGACTGGCCCGGCTTTTCGGCGTCCTTGATGCGCTGATACTCCTGCAGTTCGCGGCGGGCATCCTCGTCGCTGGTGTAGCGGCCACGGTAGTCCTGCGGCGGCTTGTGTCCCTTGCGCAGGAAGACCTGCTTGCGCAGTTCCTTGTTGTAGTCGGTGACCCGGCGGTCGATCCACCACAGGTCCACCAGCGCCCACAGCACACCGGCGCCCAGGGGTAGCAGCCACCAGAGGGCGGGTACGAAAAAGGCCAGGGCCAGGGTGATCGCGGTGAGCGCCAGGAAGCCGGCGCCGCCCAGCGGTTCGCGCAGGTAGAAGCGGTGCAGGCCCAGCGGGAACAGGACCCACGCGGCGTAGGCCGCGGGCCGGGTGCGCATCTCGCTGGCGAGCTTGGCATTGACGGACTGCAGGCCGCCGCCCTCCAGGTCCAGTTCCTTCCAGGCCTTGCTCATCCCTGCCTCCGTTGCGTTCACGTGTAGCGCCACGGTAGCCGCAACCCGGGGCGCGGGGCGATTGTGCGGGTGCCGCGCGAGGGTTTTACCGGCGCTGCGTCAGCCCTCTTCGCGCGTGGGGTCGCGTTCCAGCAGGCGGCGCACGGTGTCGCGCACCGGGCGGCCCTGGTAGAGCACGGCGTGTACCTCGGCGCAGATCGGCATCTCCACTTCCAGTGCCTCGGCCCGCACCACGGCGACCCGGGCCGTCTCCACGCCCTCCACCGACTGGCCGACCCGCGCGCGGGCGGTCTCGAGGTCCACCCCCTCGCCCAGCATCCGCCCCAGGCGGCGGTTGCGCGACTGGTTGTCGGTACAGGTGAGGATCATGTCACCCAGCCCGGAGAGGCCGGTGAGGGTGGCAGGGCGGGCGCCCACCGCGGCGCCGAAGCGCTGGATCTCGGCCAGTCCCCGGGTCATCAGGGCGGCGCGGGCATTGGCGCCGAACCCGGCGCCATCGGCGATGCCCGTGGCCACCGCCAGCACGTTCTTCAGGGCCCCGCCGAGCTCCACGCCGATGACGTCGGTATTGCGGTACAGGCGCAGGGAACGCCCGTGCAGCGCCTCCACCAGGCGATCCATATGGCCTTCGTCGGTGGAGGCCACGGACAGCGCGGTCGGTTGCTCCTGCGCGACCTCGGCGGCGAAGGAGGGGCCCGAGATCAGGGCGGGCGGGTGCTCCGGACCCAGTTCCTGTTCGGCGATCTCGTGCAGCCAGGCGCCGGTGGCGGTCTCCAGGCCCTTGGTGGCCCAGGCCACCACCTGTCCGCGCGCCAGCCGCGGGGCCAGCCAGCGCAGGGTCGCGCGGAAGGCGCCGGAGGGGACGGCGATCAGGACCAGATCGCGGCCGTCGACGATCGCGGGGTCGGCGCTGACGCGGAGGTTGTCCGGGAAGCGGTGGCCGGGGAGGTAGCGGGCATTCTCGCGCTCGGCCTGCAGGCGCGCGGCGGTGTCATCGCCGCGTACCCACAGGGCCACGTCGGCATGCAGCCGCGCCGCATGCAGGGCCAGCGCCGTGCCCCAGCAGCCGCCGCCGAGGACCGCGATGCGCATCCTAGGAAACCCCATGCTTCATGTACGCGCTCGCGTCGGTACGCCAGGTCCTTCGGGGGCTTGGCGTCAGGCCTGCTGGCTGGGCGCGGTCTGCTCGCCGCCGGCCTGCTGCTTCTGCTCCTGGAGGTGCTGGGCGTACAGCGACTCGAAATTCACCGGCTGCAGCAGCAGCTGCGGGAAGCCGCCCTTCAGGACCAGGTCGGCGACGGTTTCGCGGGCGAACGGGAACAGCACGTTGGGGCAGTAGGCGCCCAGCAGGTGATTGCGCTGGTCCTCGGGGAAGTTGCGCACGATGAAGACGCCCGCCTGCTTGATCTCCACCAGGTAGGCGGTCTTGCCGTCGGACTCGGTGGTCACGGTCAGGCCCAGTTCCACTTCGAAGGCCCCGGCGGCCTCGTCGATCGGGCGCGCGTTGGTGTTCAGCTGGATGTTGGTCTCGCCCTTCCACTCGCGCATGAACACCTCGGGGGAGTCCGGCGCCTCGAACGAGAGGTCCTTGATGAAGACCTTCTGAATGGAGAAATCGGGGCGGTCGTTCTGTTCGCCCTGGGCCGCGCCGTTGCCGCTGTTGGGGGAGTTCTCTTCAGCCATGGTGTTCTATCTCGCAGTCGTCTTGAATCGGGGCATTATAAGGGGGTGCGCGCGCCTTGCGGGTGCGGTGGCCGGAAGCGCTGCCCGGTGGTGCGGGCGCTGCCGGTTATCCGGGACTGCCGGCGGCTGTCGGCGCGACCCCTGCCGCGGCGGCCAGGCGCGCCAGCTCGCCACTGCTGTCCATCGCCTGCAGTTCGTCGAAGCCGCCGATGTGGGTCTCGCCGAGGAAGATCTGCGGGACCGAGGTGCGGCCGTCGGCGCGTTGCTCCATCTCGGCACGCAGGCCCGGTTCGCGGTCGACGGCGTATTCCGCGAACGGATAGCCACGCTGGTTGAGCAGGCGCCGGGCCAGCAGGCAGAACGGGCAGCGCCCGCTGGAGTAGACCTCGAACTGCATTACTTCTTCTTGATGGGCATGTTGGCCGATTGCCAGGCCTGGATGCCGCCCTGCAGGTTGACCACGTCCTCGAACCCGGCCGCTGTTAGCTGCTGCGCGGCGCTGGCGGAACGGTTGCCGCTGCGGCAGTAGACCACCACGGGCTTGTCCTTGTACTTCTCGATGTCGCCCATGCGCTTTTTCAGGCTGCCCAGCGGGATGTGCTTGGCGCCGCCGATGCGGCCGGCCGCGACTTCGCTGTCCTCGCGTACGTCCAGCACCAGGGCATCGTCCTGGTTGATCACGCGCACCGCCTCGGCCGGCGACAGGGAGCGGTACTTGCGGTTCAGGCGTCGGAGTTCGACGAACAGGATCATCCCGATCACCGCCAGCAGGGCGCCGGTCAGGATCGGGTGATTGGCGAGAAATTCGGGCAGGCGTTCAAGCATTCGGGAGACCGGATCGGAGGGGTGATTGTCAGGAACTGCAGAAAACGTCCTGCATCATACCGATCAGGCGCAGGGTCCGGGAGTCCCCCACGCGGTAGTAGACCCGGTTGGCATCCTTGCGCGTGGCGAGGATGCCCTTGTCGCGCAGGATGCCCAGGTGCTGCGAAATGTTGCTCTGCGAGGTCCCGACCTGGTCGACGATTTCCTGTACGCTGATTTCGCGATCGCCGAGAATGCAGAGGATCTTCAGGCGCAGCGGGTGGGACATGGCCTTGAGCGAGCGCGAGGCCCGTTCGATATCCTCGTCCTGGGACATCAGGCCGTCTTCGACGGACAGATCGTCTTCAACCGTTTCGTGGCTCACGGCATACCTCTCTTGCGAGCGAGGGAAATCCTCGCAACCGGGTCAGAATATAAGAACCTAAACGTACCCCGATATGCGAATCTGCGCAATCCTGAGTCATCCATATGGCCTCCGTGCCCCGTTCTGGTGCGCGGTACTGGCCGGTCTGCTGCTGGCCCCGGGGGCCCTGGCGCTGGAACCCGAGGCCGAACTGCGCGAGACCCGCGAGGCGATCCAGGACCTGGAACGCACCCAGGAGGAGCGCTACGCGGCGTTGCAGGAACTGGAGGCCCTGCTGGCGGATGCCGCGCGCGGGACCGAGGACTCGCGCCGCGAGTTGCGCGAGCTGGCGCAGGCGCGTTCGCGCCAGGAGGCGGTCGTCGCCGACCAGGAGTCGCGGGTGGACGAGGCCCGGGAGCGCCTGGAGACGGAACGCCGCGCGGCGGCCCGGCTGGTGCGCGACCAGTGGCAGCGCGAACGCCACGTCGGGCGCCTGAACGGTCAGGGCGGGGACGATCGCCATCAGGTGGCGTTCGCCGTGCGTATCCGCGAGGCCCGGGAGCAGGCGCTGGAGTCGTTGCGCGACCGGATCGAGGGGCTGGAGGCGGAGCGCGAGGCCCTGGCGCGGGAACGCGCGGTCCTGGCGGAACAGGAGGAACAGGCGCGCGCCGCGGTCGCGGACCTGGAACGCGAAGAGGCGCGCCAGCGCCAGGCCATGGCGGAACTGGAGGCGGCCATCGAGGACGAGGCGCTGGAGCTGGAACGCCTGCAGCGCAACGCGGAGACGCTGGAGGCAGTGATCGAGGAGGTCGAGGCGCGCAGCGCAGCGCGCGCCGAGGCCCCCGGGGACTCCGCCCCCGCGCAACCCGACGTGGCCTTCGCCGAGCTGCAGGGCGAACTCCCGCGGCCGGCCGACGGCCGGGTGATCCGCAGCTTCAATGACTCCCGTGGCAGTCGCCTGCGCTCGCGCTGGCGCGGCACGGTGCTGGAGGTCGAGAATGGCGCGGCGGTGCGCGCGGTGCACTACGGGCAGGTGGTCTACGCCGACTGGATGCAGGGCTACGGCTTCCTGGTGATCGTGGATCACGGCGAGCGCTACCTGACGCTGTACTCCAATGTGGAGGAGATCCTGGTGGCAGAAGGCGCAACGGTGGGCGCCGGCGAGCAGCTGGCCGTGGCCGGCGCGGGCAGCGAGGCGATCGCGCCCGGACTCTACTTCGAGATCCGGCATAACGGCGGACCATTGAACCCCGAGGGCTGGTGGCCCTCTCAGTAGACAGAGAGAAGTGAGACCGGGGTCCGGCAAAAGGCGGATGGAGCGCCTGCATTCAGGCGCCCATCACATTGCCGGTGCTACCATCCTCACACTGATCACCTCACGTAACGAGGAAAGGTAATGAGCAAGTCTTGTCGCACCGGATACGCCCTGATCGTCGGACTGGTCGTCGGGGTCATGCTGAGTGTCTCGGTGGCCGTCTACGCCGACCGCGACAATGGCGCGCAATCCGCCCTGCCGGTGGAGGATCTGCAGCGCTTCACCGACGTGTACATGCGCATCAAGCGCAATTACGTCACCGAGGTCGACGACAAGGACCTGCTGGACAACGCGATCCAGGGGATGCTGTCCGGTCTGGACCAGCACTCGGCCTACCTGGACGAACAGGACTTCGAGGACATGCAGGTCGGCACCTCCGGTGAGTTCGGTGGCCTGGGGATCGAGGTGGGCATGGAAGACGGGTTCGTCAAGGTCATCGCGCCGATCGACGACACCCCGGCCAGCCGTGCCGGGATCGAGGCCGGTGATCTGATTATCCGCCTGGACGGCGAGTCGGTGAAGGGCATGTCGCTGTCCGACGCGGTCGCCAAGATGCGCGGCGAGAAAGGGTCAGATATCACCCTGACCGTGCTGCGCGATGGCGAGGACCGGCCGATGGAGATCACCATCACCCGGGATGTGATCCAGGTGCAGAGCGTGCGCTCCGAGATCCTGGAGGACGGATTTGGCTATGTGCGCATCAGCAACTTCCAGCAGCGCACCGCGCGCGATCTCGTGCGGGCGGTCGAGGACCTGCAGGAGCAGGGCGAGCTGAAGGGGCTGGTGCTGGACCTGCGCAACAACCCGGGCGGCATCCTGAACGGGGCCGTGGGAGTCTCGGACGCGTTCCTCGAGGACGGCCTCATCGTCTACACCGAGGGCCGTCTGGAGGACTCGCAGTTCCGTTACCAGGCCTCGCCGGGCGACGTGCTCAAGGGCGCGCCGATGGTGGTGCTTGTCAATCGCGGTTCGGCCTCGGCTTCGGAGATCGTGGCGGGCGCGCTTCAGGACCACAAGCGGGCCGTCGTCATGGGCCAGAACACCTTCGGCAAGGGCTCGGTACAGACCATCCTGCCGCTGACCCAGAACACCGGGATCAAGCTGACCACCGCGCGCTACTTCACGCCCGAGGGTCGCGCGATCAACGAGGACGGCATCGAGCCGGACATCCGCCTGCAGCAACTGGTGGTGCAGCGCAGTGACAGCGAGAACGGCGGCGCCCGCATGGGCCGGGACGGTCTGCCGGAGTCGGTGGACGCGGATGACGAGGACAATGGCGAGGCCCTGGCCGAGCGCGACTACGGCCTGAGCGAGGCGCTGAACCTGCTGAAGGGCCTGAACTTCTACAACCGCCGCTGAGCGCGGCGGGGTCGCGATCGACGGAGAACCGATGCCGAACGTACTGGTGCCCCTGGCTGCCGGGGCCGAGGAACTGGAGGCAGTCACCATCATCGACCTGCTGCGCCGCGCGCAATTCGAGGTGACCGTGGCCGGGCTGGAGCCCGGGCCGGTGACCTGCTCGCGGGGGACGGTCATCCAGCCGGATACCACCCTGGACCAGGTGCTGGATGCGGCCTTCGACCTGATCGTCCTGCCCGGTGGTCTGCCGGGGGCCAATCACCTTCGCGACGATGCCCGGGTGCAGGGACTCCTGCGGGCGCAGGCCGAGCGCGATGGCTACCTGGCGGCGGTTTGCGCCGGACCCAAGGCGCTGGCCGAGGCCGGCCTGCTGGAAGGCCGGCGCGTGACGGCTTTCACCGGCGCGCTGGACGACGTCGGAATCCCGTCCACCGGCGCCCCGGTGGAGGTGGACGGCCGCCTGATCACGGGCCGCGGCCCGGGCGCCGCGATGGACTTCGCCCTGACCCTGATCGAGCAGCTCGCCGGCCGCGATGCCCGCAACGCCGTCGAGGGCCCGCTCCTGAGGCCCTGAGGGATGTTTCGACCACGAAGCGCACGAAGGCACGAAGAAGGTCAAGGGCATTTCACCACAGAGGGCACGGAGGACACGGAGAAAAGAAGATCATTCAAGGATGCCGGGATCTGCATCCCAGTCGATGCACCGATCATTGACGGTGCTCCGCAATCCTGATGTTTCTCTGTGTCCTCCGTGCCCTCCGTGGTTCAAACCGCTCTTGAAGTTGACCTCCTTCGTGCCTTCGTGCGCTTCGTGGTGAATTCCTACCCCACGGTGGCGTAGCGGGTGGCGCTGCCCAGCCAGCGTTCGATCAGGGCGCCGGCGCGGGCTGGGTCGTTCTCGATTCGTGCGGCCAGTGTGGTGGCCTCGTCCAGCAGGTCCTGGTCGCGACCCCAGTCGGCGACGCGGAAGCTGCGATCGCCGGTCTGGCGCGTGCCCAGCAGTTCTCCCGGCCCCCGCAGTTTCAGGTCCACCTCGGCGATCTCGAAGCCGTCGTCGGTGCGGCGCATCGCCTCCAGGCGCTCGCGCGCGGTCTCGCCCAGTGGCGGGCGGTAGAGCAGTACGCAGGCGGAGGCGGTATTGCCGCGCCCGACCCGGCCGCGCAGCTGGTGCAGCTGCGAGAGCCCCATGCGCTCGGCGTTCTCGATGATCATCAGGCTCGCGTTGGGTACGTCCACGCCGACCTCGATGACCGTGGTGGCGACCAGCAGGTCGATCGCCCCCGCGCGAAAGCGCTCCATCACCGCGTCGCGCTCGGGGCCCTTCATGCGTCCGTGGGCCAGGCCGATGGTCAGTTCCGGCAGCGCCTCGCGCAGGCGTTCGGCGGTGGCCTCGGCGGATTCCGCCTCCAGTTGTTCCGACTCCTCCACCAGCGGGCAGACCCAGTAGGCCTGGGTGCCGGAGCCGCAGGCGGCGCGGATGCGCTCGATGACCTCGTCGCGGCGCTCGTGGCTGATCAGCGCGGTGCGTACCGGCGTGCGCCCGGGCGGGCGCTCGTCGATCACCGAACTGGCGAGTTCCGCATACAGGGCCATGGCCAGGGTGCGCGGGATGGGCGTGGCGGTCATGATCAGCTGGTGCGGCATGTACCCGTTGCCCTTGTCGCGCAGGGCCATGCGCTGGTGCACGCCGAAGCGGTGCTGCTCGTCGATGATCGCAAGCCCCAGGTGGTGAAAGCGGACCTCCTCCTGGAACAGGGCGTGGGTCCCGATGGCGACCTGCCGCTGGCCCGCGGCCAGCTCGGCGAGCAGCTGGCCGCGTTCGCTCGCGGTCTGGCGTCCGCCCAGCCAGGCGATCGCAATCCCCAGCGGTTCCAGCCACTGGGCGAGGTTGCGCCCGTGCTGGCGCGCCAGCAGCTCCGTGGGGGCCATGAAGGCGACCTGGAAGCCGGCCTCCACCGCGGCCAGTGCGGCCGCGACTGCCACCAGGGTCTTGCCCGAGCCCACATCCCCCTGCACCAGCCGGTTCATCGGTTGAGGTCGCGCCAGGTCGGCGAAGATCTCGCCGGTCACGCGTTCCTGCGCGCCGGTCGGCGCGAACGGAAGCTGTTCGCGCAGTTGCTGCCACAGCGCCCCGGGCGGCTGGATGACCGGGGCGCCGCGCGCGTCCTGTGGGGTCCGGCTTTGCTGCATGCGTGCGAGCTGGTGGGCGCACAGCTCCTCCAGCGCCAGGCGGGTGCGCGCCGGGCTGCGGTTCTCCGCGGTATCCAGTTCGCCCAGGGCATCGGCTCGCGCCGGGGGATGGTGCAGCTGTTCCAGCGCGGCGTGCAGCCCGGGCAGGCCCTGGCGGGAGAGTTCGGGCAGCAGATCGGGCAGGGCCTGCATGCCCGGCAGGGCGTGTGCGACCAGCTGGCGGAGCAGCTTCTGCGAGATGCCCTCGGTGGTCGGGTAGATCGGGGTCAGGTGCGATTCCAGCGCGGGCGGGGTATCCCCCACGGTCTGGAGCTCCGGGTGCACGCATTCCAGCGCCCCGGGCAGGCCGCGCGGCTCGCCGAAGGCGCGGATGCGCGTGCCGGGTCCCAGGCGCCGTTGCTGGTTGGCGCCGAAGTGGAAGAAGCGCAGCAGGATCTGTGCCTGGTCGTCGGCCAGGGTGACCACCAGCATGCGCCGGCGGCGGTGCACCACCTCGGCATGGGTGACGCGGCCCTCGAACAGCGCGGCCAGGCCCGGGCGCAGCGCGGCAATCGGGGTCAGCCGGGTGCGGTCCTCGAAGCGCAGGGGCAGGTGGAACAGCAGGTCCCCGGCCTGTACCAGGCCCAGGCGTTCCAGGCGCTCGGCCACCGCCGGGCCGACACCCTTCAGGGTGGTCAGCGGGGCCTGCAGGTCCACCGCAGGGGCTCGCGTCGGGTGCTCAGCCGCGCGGGCACCAGGCGATGGCATCCATCTCCACCTGGGCGCCCTTGGGCAGGGCGGCCACGCCGATCGCGGCGCGTGCCGGGTAGGGCTCGCCGAAGACCTCGCCCATGATTTCGTTGACCAGCGGGAAGTGGGTCAGGTCGGTCAGGAAGATGTTCAGCTTGGCGATGTCCGCGGTGCTCGCGCCCGCGGCCTCCAGGACGGCCTGGAGATTGGCGAATACCTGGCGGATCTGGTCCTCGATGCCGCCGCTCACCAGTTCCATGGTGGCCGGATCCAGCGGGATCTGGCCCGAAAGGTACAGGGTGTCGCCGGCGCGCACGGCCTGGGAATAGGGGCCAATGGCGGCCGGGGCGTTATCGGTCTGGATGATCTCGCGGGACATGCGGGCTCCTTGTTCGGCCGGATAGATTGTCGCGGATGGCGCCATTCTACTGATCCGGACGCTCGTGTGGGGTGTCCGCGGACTCGGCAGACCGGGGCGCGGACGGATACACTGCGCGGCACACGGACAACGACACAGAGGAAGCAGGCAATGACGGGATACGCACTGGCGAATGTGCTGCATGTACTGGCGGTGGTGATCTGGGTGGGCGGCATGTTCTTCGCCTACATGTTCCTGCGCCCGGTGGCGGGGCAGCAGCTCGAGGGCATGCCCCGGCTGAAGCTCTGGGAGGGCGTGTTCGCCCGTTTCTTCCCGTGGGTCTGGGCCTCGGTGCTGGTGATCCTGGCGACCGGCTTCTACATGATCTTCGGCGTGTTCGGCGGCATGGGCGACGTCCACCCCAGCGTGCATACCATGCTGCTGCTGGGTCTGATCATGATGGCGATCTTCGCCCATGTGTTCTTCGCGCCGTTTCGCCGCATGCGCCAGGCCATTGCCGCGGATGACGCCCAGGAAGGCCTGCGCCGCCTGGGGCAGATCCGCATCCTGGTCGGGATCAATACCCTGATCGGCCTGGCGACGATCGTGGTCGCCTCGGGCGGGCGCCTGCCGCTCTAATCTGCATCCCCTGGCGGGGGCACAGGACGCCCGGTCCGTCCGGCCCTCCAGACCAGTCGTGGCGGTTCGGGCGGCTCCAGCAGCACGGCGGCGTTCTGGCCGAATGTCTCCAGCCAGCGCGCGAGCAGGTGTTCGGGCAGGTCCGCGATCGCCAGGCCCGGCTCGTCCGGCCAGTGGCCCAGGGGATCGCGGTTGCAGGCCGGCCAGGCGCGCAGGCCCTGTTCCGTCACGGCCCGCTCCAACCGCTGCTGGCGTTGCTGGTTTTCTTCCTCGGTGAGCGGCTGGCTGCCCGGGTTGCAGGCGGTCAGCACGACGAGGCGGTGGGTGCCATGCCCCGCCATCCAGGCCGCCACCTCATCGGCCGCCCGGTCGATGCGCAGCACCCATGAACCGTCCGCGGTCTCCACGCAGTACCGCGCCTTGCGGTAGGCCTGTTCCAGTTCAGCCCGTCGCGATCTGGTTGGGGCGCATTCCGCGCGCCCCGGGGCGGGGTCGGCAGCGTCAGCGCTTGTATTGGTGGACATCTCGCGGCACCCTCGCGGCTGGATCGTGCAGATGCGATCGATCAAACAGGGGGAACGGGATGCGCGTCAAGGATGCGACAGCGGTTTGCGGGGTTTCGCCGGCAACCGGCCTGCGTGCGTATGGGGCGTGGCCCGTATCCTTGGTGGCTTGAGCAGCCATGCCCTCGCGTCCTGTCGTCCCCGGTCTGACCAGTGCCTTTGTCGTGGTGCTGTTGCTGGTCGCGGTAGTCGCCATGGCCAGCTGGCTGCGCGTGCAGCAACTGCAGTACGACGTCCAGGCCCTGACCGAGGAATACGTGCAGAAGGTGGATCGCGTGCACCGCATGCGCAGCCTGGTACGCGAGCGCATGCTGCGCGCCTCGCTGGTCATCAGCGCCGAGGATCCGGCCCTGCAGGACCGCTACCAGCGGGAGTTTCGCGAACTGGCCGAACGTTTTCTGGAGGCCCGAGCGGGCGCCGAGCTGCTGGCCCGGACCCCGCGCGATGCCGCGTTGCTGGCGGAGCTGCGCGAGCTGACCGCGACCGGGGCTCCGATCCTGTCCGAACTCGTGGACATCGCCCTCGCGGGTGGGCGCAACGAGGCGCTGGCCCTCCTGTATGCCGAGGCGATGCCGGTGCAGGAGGAAGTCCTGGAGCAGATGGAAGCCATCCTGCAGGCCTTCGAGCATGACAACGAGGAGGCGGTGGCCGCCATGGCCCGGCGTCACGAGCAGGCGCAGCAGATCACGCTGATCGCCACCGGCATCACGGTCCTGATCATGCTGCTGATGTGGGTGCGCGTGCGCCGGCGGATCTGGCGCGATCATGCCGCGTTGCGCCAGGAGCTGGAGAGCCGCCAGCAGGTCGAGGCTCGTCTGCGCGAGACGCAGGCCGGGCTGGAGGCCGCCGTGGCCCGGCGCACCGCGGCGTTGCAGGAGACCACCGAGCGCCTGGAAGAGGCGCAGCGGATCGCCGGGGCCGGCTACTGGGACTGGGATATCCGGGGTCAGCGCATGAACTGGTCGTCGCATGTCTTCGAACTGTTCGGTCTCGATCCGCGCACCGAGAGTGCGGGTTTCGAGGCGTACATGCGCGCCATCCACCCGGATGATCGCACCCGCGTGCGGCGCGCGACCAACGAGGCCCTGGACCGCGAGAATTTCTACCGGGTGGATCACCGGGTCGTGCGCCGGGACGGCGGGGTCCGCCATGTCCGGGTGGAGGGCGAGATCGACCGTGATGCCGAGGGGCGGGCCGTGCAGGTGCTGGGCATGGTGCGCGACATCACCCGCGACAAGGCCTCGGAGGAGCGCCTGTGGCATCAGGCCCACCACGACTCCCTGACCGGCCTGCCCAACCGCAGCCTGTTGCAGGAGCATCTGCAGCAGGCCCTGCGCCGGGCCCAGCGGACGGGCACCGGGCTGGCCCTGGTGGTCTGCGATCTCGACGGCTTCAAGCCGATCAATGACCGCCTGGGGCATGATGCCGGGGACGTGATGCTGGTGACCGTGGCGCGGCGCCTGCGCGAGGGGGTGCGGGAGAGCGATGTGGTCGCCCGCGTGGGTGGCGACGAGTTCGTGCTGCTGCTGGAGAATGTCCGTGATCCCGATGCCGTCACCGGTGTCGGCCTCAAGCTGATCGAGCGCTTCGAGGAACCGGTGGAGGTGAACCGCGAAGCGGTGTACGTGGGCCTCAGCATGGGGGCGGCGCTCTATCCCGGGGACGGCGACGACGCGGAGACCCTGCTGCAGCGTGCCGACCGCGCCATGTATCTGGCCAAGGAAGAGGGTGGCAGCCGTATCGTGCTGTACCACGAGTGTCCCGAGGCGGCGTTGCGCGCAACCGATCTGGCGCTGCGCCGGCGGGGCGCCCTGGGGTGCGGGCTGGAGGACCCGTCCGCTCGCGACTGAACCGGTGCTATTGCCGCAGCCGGGCGGTGAAGGCCTCCTCGGCGAGGGGCTCGCTGAACAGGAACCCCTGAAAGCGCGTGCAGCCCAGCGCCAGTAGCTGGTCCCGCTGCTCGGCGTGTTCCACGCCCTCGGCGATCACGTCCAGCTCCATGTTGCGGGCGATGTCCACGATGTTCTCGATCAGGGTCCGGTCGCCACCGGCCAGCAGCCCCTGCACGAAGGACTTGTCGATCTTCAGTTCGTCCACCGGCAGGTCGCGCAGATAGGCCAGCGACGAGTACCCGGTGCCGAAGTCATCCAGCGCGATGCGCACGCCGAGGGTCTGCAGCGCGCCCAGCTTGGCGATCGCATCCGGCAGGTCGCGCAGCAGTCCGGATTCCGTGACCTCCAGGGTCACGGTGCGGGCGTCAACCCCGTGGTGGCGCAGGCGGGCCTGGAACTGGTCGACGAAATCGGGGCGCGAGAGTTGCCACGGTGACAGGTTCAGGGCCAGGCGCGGCGGACGCAGCCCCGCCTGCTGCCACTGCGACAGGCGTTCCAGGGCATGGTCCAGGACCCAGTTGCCGATGCCATGGATCAGGCCGGTCTCCTCCGCGACCGGGATGAACAGGTCCGGCGCAACCGCGCCCAGTTCCGGGTGCCGCCAGCGCAGCAGGGCCTCGGCGCCGATCAGGCGTTCGGCGGCATCGAGCTGGGGCTGGTAGTGCAGGTCCAGCTGGCCGCGCTCCACCGCCTGGCGCAGACCGTCCTCGATCTGCAGGCGGGCATGGGCCTCGTCCTGCAGCGCATGGCGGTAGAACTGCACGCCGCCGCGCCCGGCCCGCTTGGCCTGGTACAGGGCGATATCGGCGTGGCGCAGGGCATCGGCCGAGCTCTCGCCGGCATCCGGATAGCATACGCAGCCCAGGCTGGCCCCGACCCCGAAGGTGCGCTCGCCGATCACGATGGGTCGCTGCAGGGCCTCGAGGATGCGTTCGGCGATGGCGTGCAGGTCGGACTCGAGTGCCTCGCGGGCCCCATCGCGGGGCGGCAGCACCACGGCGAACTCGTCGCCCCCCAGGCGGACGATCAGCGCGCCCTCCGGGGCATGGGCCCGCAGGCGTTCGGCGACGGCCCCCAGCACGGTGTCGCCCACCGCGTGACCGAGGGCATCGTTGATGGTCTTGAAGTGATCCAGGTCGATCAGGATCAGGCCACCGTGCAGGTCCCCCACGACGGCCTCCTCGATATGCCGGGTCAGGTCGTCGTGCAGGCGGGTACGGTTGGCCAGCCCGGTCAGGGCGTCGTGGTAGGCCAGCGCGTGGATGTGCTCCTCGGTATGCAGCCGCTCCAGTTCCGCGCCCGCGCGGTCGGCCATGATCCCGAGGATCTCCATCGCCTTGTCGACATCCTCGACCGGATGGCGGTTGACCATCGCGATATGCCCGAGCAGCGTCCCCTGGCTGTCGAGCAACGGGGCGCCGAGGTAGCTCTCGGCATCCATCTCCACCAGCATTGCATCCTCCGGGAAACGCTGCTGCACGTCGCAGGGATAGATACAGGTGCCGATCTCCAGCACGCGTTCGCAGGGTGTCTCGGCGAGGTCGTAGCGCAGGTTGTCGACGATCCGGCCTCGGGCGCACAGGGCGACGGTCTCGACGACGCCGGGGTGCTCCGGGTCTTCCATGCCGATCAGGGCATAGTCGGCATCGAACAGGTTGCTCAGCTTGAGCACCAGCTGCTGGAAGAACTCCTCGCGCGAGCGTGCTTGCAGGCCCTCGGCGATCAGGCGCAGGGCATCCTCGCTGCGGTGCGCGGCGGTCACATCCTCCTGCATCACGATGACGTCCTGCACCTCACCCTGCGTATCCTGCAACGGGTAGATACAGCCCCGTAGCCAGCGCTCCCCGGGCGGGCCGGCGGGGCCTTCCCCGGTCCCGGTGTCGGCAGGCGCCGGCGGGGTGTAGGCCAGCGGGCCGATCTCGCGGTAGTGCCCGCGCACGGCATCCGCGAGCGGTTCCAGGAGCTTCTGGTCGATCGGATCCGGGCGCTCGAGGACGTTCCCGCCCGGGCGGGAGGCGTCGCTGCCATGCATGCGTTCCCAGGCGGCATTGGTCTGGCGGATCTCGCCTTCCGGCGTGAGCACCTGGATGCCGATGGGGGACTGCTCGACCAGCGCGCGGAAGCGACTCTCGGAGTCGCGCAGGCGTTCGCCAGTCTCGCGGTTCAGCACCAGACTCATCATCACCACCATCACCACGTAGC
This sequence comes from Thioalkalivibrio sp. ALE28, assembly GCF_000377425.1. NCBI lineage: Bacteria > Pseudomonadati > Pseudomonadota > Gammaproteobacteria > Chromatiales > Ectothiorhodospiraceae > Thioalkalivibrio > Thioalkalivibrio sp. ALE28. The sequence goes on from NZ_KB898101.1 coordinate 37,934, forward strand.
CGAACGGTGCGAGCTGCGGCATCTCCAGCGCGCCGGCACGGGCGAGCACGCCCTGGATGGTGAACAGCACGAAGACCCCGATCCCGCCCAGCAGGAGCAGGGTGGTGGCCTGACGGTGGCGGCGGTAATGCCGGATCAACGTGACCAGCGCGAAGCCGAACACCAGAAAGACCGCGAGGACGCCGAAGCCGAACCAGGGACTGATCGTGCCCACGGCCAGGGCCACGTTCTCGCCCCAGGGCAGCTCGAGGATGCGCAGCTCCTCGATGTGGCGGTACTGCATGCTGTAGGGCTGCAGGGTGTTGACCACCCACGTGATGCCCAGCAGTACCAGCAGTCCGGTCATCAGGCCGCGTGCGGGCGTCCGCGTATGGGCCGCGACGAAGGCGGCGAACAGGACGTAGAACGGGGCCAGCAGGTAGATGTTGAGGGTAAGGGCGCGGGTGTAGGCCGCGACGCTGTCGGCCTGGTAGGTCTGGGCCGATCCGATGGCGACCACCACCATCAGGGCGCACATCGTGGCGAACAGGCGGTGCTCGGTGCGCCGCGCACTCTGGCGGCTGTGCAGCAGGTGGCTCAGACTGGCGTAGGCGGCCAGGCCGGCGGCCAGATAGAGCGACGGCACCAGGACCCCGTTCATCGATGTCCCTTTGCGGTTTCCGCGCGTCGTAACATCCCTTTACTCCCCTGCGGCGAAGCGAATCGGGCCCCGTCGGGTATTCGCGTGACATCGCCTACAGTACAAAAGACCGCAGGCCGCCGCCCCCATTCGGGGGGGGCGGTGCATGGGGGCCGGCTAACGCTGTCTGCACGCCGGCCGGGGAGTGTCGCCCCGCGTTACAGGTAGGGAGTGAGGAGGCGGGCGGCTCCGTCGCGTAGCTGCGCGGGGAGCGGACGGGCGCGGACCTCGTCGAGGGTCAGGAGGTGCGACTGCGCGCGCAGGGCGTCGGCCCAGCTGGCCAGTTCGCCACCCAGGCCGGCATCCAGGCATTCCAGATTGAACTCGAAATTCAGGCGCAGGCTGCGCGGATCCCAGTTGGCGGAGCCGACCAGGGCCCACTCGCGATCCACCAGCATCAGCTTGGCGTGGTTGAAGGGCGGCGGGGTGAGCCACAGGCGGCAGCCGCGCTCCAGCAGCTCGCCCTGTTGCGGGCGGCTGGCCCATTCCACCAGCCGCAGGTTGCTCCGGGCCGGGATCAGGATGTCGACCCGGACGCCCCGCAGGGCGGCGGCCTTGAGCGCGCCGGTCAGCGCCACGTCCGGCAGGAAATACGGGGTGATGATGGTGACCTGCTCGCGGGCCTCGGCCAGGGCCGACTGCAGCGTGAAGTTCAGGACCTCGAAGTCCTCGTCCGGGCCGTCCGGCAGGCCGCGACAGGCGCGGGCCCCGGCCGGGTCAATGGTGTCCGGGAACCAGCGCGGGCCGTCCAGACGTTCCCCGGTGGCGAATTGCCAGTCCTCCGTGAACACCCGCTGCAGTTGCGTGCAGGCGGGGCCGCGCAGCTCGAAGTGGAGGTCGTGTATCGGGTGGGGGCCCGGATCGGCGTGGCTGTGGCCGCGGCGGATGTTCATGCCCCCGGTGAAGGCCTGGTGGCCGTCGATCACCAGCATCTTGCGGTGGTTACGCAGGTTGAAGGCGGCCAGACTGCGTGGCAGGTGCACCGGCATGAAGGTGGTGGCCGGGATCCCCGCTCGGCGCAGCCGGCGCAGGGTGTTGCGGCGGCTGTAGCGGGCGCCGATGGCGTCGATCAGCACGCGCACCTGCACGCCACGGTCCTGGGCCTGCTGCAGGCGGTCCACGAAGCGTTCCCCGACCCGGTCGTAGTCGAAGATGTAGGTGGCCAGGGTGATGCTGTGACGGGCGCTGTCGATGGCGTCCAGCATGCGGGCATAGGTGCGGTCGCCGTCGAACAGCGGTTCGATCGCGTTGCCGCCGACCAGCCGGAAAGGGCTCAGTCGGTCGCCGGAGTGCAGCAGGCGTTGCCAGCGTTCCGGCGGCTCGCTCAGGGTGGCGCCCCCGGCGCTGGGGTCGGCGATCAGATAGCCCTCGCGCAGGGCGTGGGCGCGCCGGCGGATGCGGTTGACCCCGAACAGCCAGTACAGGACCGAGCCGCCTAGCGGCAGCAGCACGATCAACCCGACCCAGGCGATGATGGTCCCGGTGTCGCGGCGCTGCAGCAGGGCGTGCACCACGCTGATCGCCGCGAGGGCAAACACGGCGACGGCAGCGATACTGGCGATCCAGCCTGTATCCAGCACGAATGGACTCCTCCGGGGCTTCTCCGCTCCCCGGTTCGGCGGTTTTTCCGTGACCCCGTGGAATGGCGGGCGCGTGCCCGCTACAGTACGCGGGCCCGGTCCGGGGTAAAAGCCCGCGCCACCCATCATTCGCGAGAGCGCCGATGAGCGATATCGAGACCCCCAGCCTGTTCGCCAACAGCGGCGAGCAGCTGCCGCTGAAGGACTTCACCGAGAAGGCGTACCTGGACTACTCCATGTACGTGATCCTGGACCGTGCGCTGCCGCACATCGGCGACGGGCTCAAGCCCGTGCAGCGCCGCATCATCTACGCGATGAGCGAGCTGGGGCTCTCGGCCACCGCCAAGTACAAGAAGTCCGCGCGCACGGTCGGTGACGTGCTCGGCAAGTTCCATCCGCACGGTGACTCGGCGTGCTACGAGGCGATGGTGCTGATGGCGCAGCCCTTCTCCTACCGCTACCCGTTCGTCGACGGGCAGGGCAACTGGGGCTCGCCGGACGATCCCAAGTCCTTCGCCGCGATGCGCTACACCGAGTCGCGCCTCTCGCGCTATGCGCAGCTGCTGCTCTCGGAGCTGGGGCAGGGCACGGTGGACTGGGTGCCGAACTTCGACGGGGCGCTGGAGGAGCCGAAGATGCTCCCGGCGCGCCTGCCAAACGTGCTGCTGAACGGCGGCTCGGGGATCGCCGTGGGCATGGCCACCGATATCCCGCCGCACAACCTGCGCGAGGTGGCCGCGGCCTGCGTGCACCTGCTGGAGCACCCGAAGGCGACCGTCGCCGAGCTGTGCGAGCACCTGCCGGCGCCGGATTTTCCCACCGAGGCCGAGATCATTTCCCCGCCCGCCGAGCTGAGCCGGGTCTACGAGACTGGCCAGGGCTCGATCCGCGCGCGGGCGCGCTATGAACGCGAAGGCGACGACATCGTGGTCACCGCGCTGCCGCACCAGGTTTCCGGGGCCAAGCTGCTGGAGCAGATCGCCAGCCAGATCCGCGCGAAGAAGCTGCCGATGGTCGAGGACCTGCGCGACGAGTCCGACCACGAGCACCCGACCCGCCTGGTGATTACCCCGCGCTCGAACCGCGTGGATGTCGAGGCGCTGATGGCGCACCTGTTCGCGACCACGGACCTGGAAAAGACCTACCGCGTGAATATGAACGTGATCGGCCTGGACGGCCGACCGCAGGTACGCGACCTGGCCGGGCTGCTGAGTGAATGGCTGAGCTTCCGCATCGAGACCGTGCGCCGGCGTCTGCAGTGGCGCTTGGAGAAGGTGCAGGCGCGGCTGCATGTGCTGGAAGGCCTGCTGATCGCCTATCTCAATATCGACGAGGTGATCGCGATCATCCGCGAGCACGACCAGCCCAAGCCGGAACTGATGAGCCGCTTTGGCCTGTCCGATATCCAGGCCGAGGCGATCCTGGAGCTGAAGCTGCGCCACCTGGCCAAGCTCGAGGAGATGAAAATCCGCGGCGAGCAGGACGAACTGGCCAAGGAGCGCGACCAGCTGGAGAAGACCCTGGGGTCCGAGCGCCGCCTGCGCACCCAGGTGCGGCGCGAGATCGAGAAGGACGCCGCGGACTACGGTGACGAGCGCCGCTCGCCGCTGGTCCAGCGCGCCGCCGCGCAGGCACTGGACGAGTCCGCGCTGGTGCCCACCGAGCCGCTGACCATTGTGCTGTCGGAAAAGGGCTGGGCACGTGCGGCCAAGGGCCACGACGTGGATGCCCAGGGGCTCAGCTACAAGGCCGGGGATGCCTTCCAGGCCGCGGTCACCGGGCGCAGCAACCAGCCGGTCGCGTTCATCGACTCCACCGGCCGCACCTATACCATCCCCGCGCACACCCTGCCGTCGGCGCGCGGGCAGGGCGAGCCGCTGTCCGGCCGCGTGAACCCGCCGGAGGGCGCGCGCTTTGTCGGCATGGCAACGGGCGCGGAGGAAGACCGCTGGCTGCTGGGCTCGGATCACGGCTACGGCTTCGTCGCCAAACTGGGCGATCTGCTGGGGCGGCAGAAGGCCGGCAAGAACGTGCTGACCGTGCCCGACGGGGCGGCCGTTCTGCAGCCGGCCCCGGTGCGCAACCCGCACGAGGACCACATCGCGGTCGTCACCACCCGCGGCTATCTGCTGCTGTTCCCGGCCACCGAGCTGCCGGAGCTGGCGCGCGGCAAGGGCAACAAGCTGATCGGCATCCCGTCCGCGGCCCTCAAGGACGGCTCCGAGCGGGTGCTCGACGTGGCCGTGCTGGGGCCGCAGGACACCCTGGTCGTGCACGCCGGCAAGCGCTTCAAGGCACTGGCCCCGGCCGAGTGGGCGGAGTACGTGGGCGAGCGCGCCCGGCGCGGGCGCCAGCTGCCACGCGGCTACCAGAATGCGGACCGCCTGGAAGTGCGCCCGGCCTGAACCCCGGGGCGCTCCGGTGGTCACTGATCGGGGTGGCGCTTGAATTCGCGCGGTGCGCCCCGATGATTGCGACATCCCCGTAAATGGATTGATGGAGTACAGGAAAACTTCATGAAACGTGTTCTGCTGTTTCTGGCGACCAACTTCGCCATCCTGATCGTGCTCAGCATCACCCTGCGTATCCTGGGTGTGGAGAGCATCCTCGATGAACAGGGGGTCGATCTCGACCTGACCGCTTTGCTGATCTTCGCCGCCGTGTTCGGATTCGGCGGGTCGTTCATCTCGCTGGCCATCTCCAAGTGGATGGCGAAGAAGACGATGAAGGTCCACGTGATCGACAAGCCGCGCAACGCCACCGAGCAGTGGTTGCTGGAGACGGTGCAGCGCCAGGCCAAACAGGCCGGTATCGGCATGCCCGAGGTGGGAATCTACGATTCGCCCGACCCGAACGCCTTTGCCACCGGGATGAGCAAGAACAACGCCCTGGTGGCCGTAAGCACCGGACTGATGCAGAACATGGGGCAGGGTGAGGTCGAGGCCGTGCTGGGGCACGAGGTCGGCCACGTGGCGAACGGCGACATGGTGACCCTGGCACTGATCCAGGGCGTGGTGAACACCTTTGTGATCTTCCTGTCGCGCGTGATCGGCCACTTCGTCGATCGGGTGATCTTCAAGAACGAGTCGGGTCACGGACCGGCCTTCTGGATTACCGCCATCGTGACCGAGATCATCCTCGCGATCCTGGCCTCCATCATCGTGTTCTGGTTCTCGCGTCAGCGCGAGTTCCGCGCCGACGAGGCGGGGGCCCGCTTTGCCGGGCGCGAGAAGATGATCGGCGCGCTGGAGTCGCTGGCCCGGGCCTCCGGGCGGCCGGTGGACATGCCGGACCAGATGGCGGCCTTCGGGATCCGTGGCGGCATGGCCCAGGGCCTGAAGAAGCTGTTCATGAGCCACCCGCCGATCGAACAGCGCATCGCCGCGCTGCGCGCCAACGGCTGAGAAGACGCCTGGCGCCGTGCGTACACGGGCCGCCCCTCGGGGCGGCCCGTTTCATTTGAGAGATGCTGCTTCGCGGGGCTCAGTAGTAGCGGCCGCGGCCGGGCTGTCCGCCGGCGGCAAGGGCCGCGTCGCCGACGAAGGGGTTGCTGCGGCGTTCCTCGCCAAAGGTGGACTCGGGGCCGTGGCCGGGCACGAACCGGGTCTCGTCGCCCAGCGGCCAGAGCTTGTCGGTGATCGAGGCGATCAGCTCGCGCCCGTTGCCGCGCGGGAAGTCGCTGCGGCCGATTGCCCCGTGGAACAGCACGTCGCCGACCAGGGCCAGGCCGCTCTCGGAGTCGTGGAAGACCACGTGCCCCGGGGTATGGCCGGGGCAGTGGAGCACCCGGAGTGTGGTCTGGCCCAGCGCGATGGTGTCGCCATCCTCCAGCCACTGGTCGGGCACCAGTGGCGCGGTCTCGGGGAAGCCGAAGATCTGTGCCTGCGCCGGGAGCTGGTCCAGCCAGAAGGCGTCGTCGCGATGCGGCCCGATCACCGGCACATTGGCACGGGCGGCCAGTTCGGCGGTGGCCCCGACATGGTCCAGGTGGCCGTGGGTCAGGAGGATCTTCTCCAGGTGCACGCCGTGCTCGCGGGCGATCTGTTCGAGGGTCGCGGCATCCGCGCCGGGGTCGACCCAGGCCGCGGCCCCGGTCGCATCGCACCAGATCAGCGTGGCGTTCTGGGCAAGCGAGGTGACGGGGTGGCTCAGGTGACGAAGCATGATGCGGGATCCGTGAACGAAGTCGATTTTTGGTGCATCCCCGGCGGGTGGTTTTCATGCCCGGGAATAGATCGGGCGGACGTGCGTCTTACGGGGTATGCAGGTCTTCAAGGGTACGTGATATGACGAAACGGTGAAGGACGACCCCCTGCGGATTTCACCGGTTGACAAGAACATCGCCATATTAGAAGATTTGCATACGCTAATCGCTGTCCCCCCTGTCAGTGGTTAGTGGACTCCTCCATCCTCCTTTGGTGGTTTTCTTGGCGCGGGCTTCGACCCGCGCTTTTTTTTGGTTCATCGAAGGATACCGGGGAGGTATTCGTCCGCTGAAGGGCATCGTAGTCTCGCGTGGAGCCGGGTTGGACACGGGAGAGGACGATGCTGGACAAGAAGACGTTGCAGAAGCTGGGCGGCTGGGAAGGCTATCGGCTGGAGCGTGCGGTGTGGCCGGAGGAGGCCGGCGGGACGCTGGAGCTGCACCTGAAGCCGACGCGGCAGTGGATGCACTGCGAACGCTGCGGGCACCGGACGCGTCAGGTGCACGAGACGACGCTTCGGCGGGTTCGGGATCTTCCCCTGTTCGAGTACCGGGTGGTGCTGGTGGTGCCGCGCCGTCGGGTGTGGTGCGAGCACTGCGGGGGTCCCCAGCTGGAGCGCCTGAGCTGGCTGGGACGCTACCAGCGACTGACCAACCGGTTGGCGGACGCCTGCAGTCAGTTGCTGCGGTCGGCCAGCATCCAGGCGGTGGCGGCCTTCTATGGCCTGGGCTGGCACACGGTGAAGACGGTGGACCGGCATCGGCTGGCGGCTGCGCTGCCGGAGCCGGACTGGGCGTCGATCCGCTATCTGGCGATGGACGAGTTCGCCCTGCACAAGGGCCACCGGTATGCCACGGTCGTGATCGAGCCGATCCGGCGCCAGGTGCTGTGGGTCGGGGAAGGCCGCTCGCGCGAGACGGCGCGGGCCTTCTTCGAACAGCTCCCCGAAGGCTTGCGCGAGCGCATCGAGGCGGTGGCGATCGACATGACCACGGCCTTCGAGCTCGAGATCCGGGCGCAGTGTCCCCGGGCCGAGATCGTCTACGACCTGTTCCATGTGGTGGCCAAGTACGGCCGCGAGGTCATCGACCGGGTGCGCGTCGACGAGGCGAAGCGTCTGGGCGAGGACCGCCAGGCCCGTCGCGTGATCAAGTCCAGCCGCTGGTTGCTGCTGCGTAACCGGGCATCGCTGAACGCCGGCCAGGCAGTCCACCTGGACGAGCTGTTGCAGGCCAACCAGGCGTTACTGACGGTCTATCTATTACGCGACGAGCTCAAGCGGCTCTGGTTCCAGCGCCGTCCGGAACAGACCTGGCAGGCCTGGCGACACTGGGTGCAGCAGGCACAGGAGAGTGGCATTCATGCTCTGCAGCGCTTCGCGCGGTTGCTGGAGCCCTATCTCCCCGGCATCGTCTCGCGCTGCCGGCATCGGCTGAACACCAGCGTTGTCGAAGGCATCAACAACACCATCAAGGTCATCAAGCGCCGCGCCTACGGCTACCGCGACCAGGAATACTTCTTCCTCAAAATCCGCGCCGCGTTCCCCGGTAATGCTCGATGAACCTTTTTTTTGCCTGTGATTCGCCTCCTGTTGCCGGGCGTGTCTACCATTGAGTCCGGCCCGTGCCGCGGATGGCCCGTCGATGATGACCCAACGCCCATGATCCGAAGCCTGAACAGCCTGCGCACCGCGGTGTTGTCCTTCGTGCTGCTGCCGCTGCTGCTGATGATGGCCGCGGTGGTGGCGCTCGGCCTGCGCGAATTCCAGGTCCAGATGGAAAACCGCATGCAGGAGGATATCGAACTGGTGGCGCGTTCGATCCGCCTCCCGGTGTCGAGCGCCATGCTGCAGGACGACGTGTCCGGGGTGCAGCAATCGCTGGATTCGCTGTTCCAGATCGAGGAGGTGTTCGGGGTCTACGTCTACGACGCCGAGGGCCGCATGGTCGCGGCCAGTGGGCCGCCCAGCCCGACCCTGCAACGCCGCGGCGAGGCCCGGGTCATCAGCGAGACCGGCAGTCTCGGGGCCTTCGGCGAGCACCAGGGGCGCGAGACCTTCTCCTTCTTCCTGCCGTTGTCCGATCCGGCCGGGCGGATCGTGGGCCTGCTGCAGGTGACCCGCGATGTGACCCCGTTCCGGGCCTTCGTCACGCAGCTGCAGTGGCAGGGCGGGTTGCTGATGCTGGCGGTCAGTGCGCTGTTCCTGCTGGTCGTACTGTTCGGCTACCACCGCGCCGTCGGCCGGCATGTGTCGCGCCTGATGGCCGCGATGCGCGCGATCGGCGATGGCCAGCGCGGCCTGCGGGCGCCGGAGGACGGGCCGGCCGAACTGCGCGGGCTGGCGGTCTCGATGAACCGCATGATGGAGCGCCGCGAGGCCTCGGAGGCGGAACTGGAGGCGCAGCGCCACGAGCAGGTGCGGCTCGAGGAAAAGCTGCGGCACTCGGAGAAGCTGGCGGCGATCGGCCAGCTCGCGGCCGGTGTGGCGCATGAGCTGGGGACACCGCTCGGGATTATTGCCGGGCGGGTGCAGCGGGCCATTCGCCGCCTGCCGGAGCCGGATCCTGCGCGCAAGGAGATGGAGGCGTTGCAGGCCGAACTCGAGCGGGTGGAGACCATCGTGCGGCAGTTGCTGGACTTTGCCCGTCGCAATCCCCTGCAGGAACGCCCCCTGGACCTCGCGCAACTGGTCGGCGACCTGGTCGAGCGGGTGCGCGCGCGGCACGCGCCCGACGCGATCCGGTTCCAGGTGGACGGGGAGGCGCTGGTCGTCGCGGCCGATCGTCTGCGCCTCGGACAGGCGCTGGAGAACCTGCTGGAGAACGCGGCCCAGGCGGCCGCCGGTGAGGTGCGGGTCCACTGGCGGGCGGAGGCCGACCGGGTAACCCTGGTGGTGGCCGATGACGGTCCGACCGCCGGGCGCGGGATCGACGACGAACAGGCGGCGCGCCTGTTCGAGCCCTTCTTCACCACCAAACCCACGGGCGAGGGAACCGGACTGGGGCTGGCTGTTGTCCAGGTGGCACTGGAAGATCATCGCGGCACGGTCGCGCTGGATCGCAGCGTGCCCGGGGAGACCCGCTTTGTCGTGCATCTGCCGCTGGCCACTGACGAACCGCAGGAGACGCGCCTATGAGCGCCGCGCCACAAACACCCGCCGCGCCCCCGGAATCGGTCCTTGTCGTCGAAGACGACCGCGGACATCGCGAATTGCTGCACGAGGAGCTGGCCGAGGCCGGCTACGCGGTCACCGCGGTAGGCAGCGCCGAGGACGCCGCGCGGGCACTGGCACAGCAGGCCTTCAGTCTGGTGGTCAGTGACCTGCGTCTGCCGGGCGCCGACGGGTTTCAGGTGCTCGAGGACGCGCGCGCCCGGGTGCCGGCGCCGGGCTTCATCATGCTGACGGGCTTCGGGACCATCGACCAGGCCGTGGCCGCGCTGAAGGCGGGGGCGGACGACTTTCTGACCAAGCCGGTGGACCTCGATCATCTGCGCCTGGCTGCGGACCGGGTAACCGAGGCGCGTCGCCTGAAGGACGAGGTGCGGCGCTATCGCGAGGTGCTCGCCCGGGCCGACGGGTTTCATGGCATGCAGGGACACAGTCCGGCCATGCTGCAGATGTTCGACCTGATCCGGCGGATCGCGGCCGCCGACGGCAGCGTCCTGATTACCGGCGAGTCCGGGACCGGCAAGGAACTCGTGGCGCGGGCGCTGCACGCGGAAAGTGACCGGGCGCACGGGCCGTTCGTCGCGCTCAACTGCGCCGGCATCCCCGAGGCCCTGCTGGAGTCGGAGCTGCTGGGGCATGTTGCGGGTGCCTTCAGTGGGGCCAAGGGTGCCCGTCGAGGATTGTTCACCGAGGCACATGGGGGAACCCTGTTCCTGGACGAGATCGCCGAGATGCCGGTGGCGATGCAAAGCAAGCTGCTGCGCCTGCTGCAGGACGGACGGGTGCGCCCGGTGGGCGCCAACGAGGAGATCGAGACGGATGTGCGTATCGTCGCGGCCACCCACCAGGACCTGCAGGCGCACATGGCCGACGGCCGTTTCCGCGAGGATCTCTACTATCGCCTGGAGACCTTCCGCATCGAGATCCCGCCGCTGCGAGAACGCGGTGACGATATCGAGTACCTGGCCCTGCAGTTCCTGCGCCAGCAAGCCCTGGCCCGAGGCCTGCCCGAGCGGCGTCTCAGCCCGGAGGCCCTGCGCGCGCTGGTGCGCTACCCCTTCCCCGGGAACGTACGCGAACTGGCCAGCCTCATCGAGCGCGCCGCCACCCTGGCCACGGGCGAGGTGATCGAGACCCGGGACCTGCCGGAACGCGTGTTCGCGATCGGCGGCGAAGATGCGGGTGTGGCCGCCGGTGGTGCCGGCGCAGAGGTGTTACCCGTAGCGGGAGTCGGCGACGACACCCAATGGCCGACGCTGGAAGAGCGTGAGCGCGACTACATTCAGCGGGTCCTGGAGCACGTGGACGGCAACAAGCAGCGGGCCGCGCGCATCCTCGGCATCGGACGCAAGACGCTCTACCGCAAGCTCGGCGAATCCGACCCGTCGTGACATCCTGACCCGGGTCGAGCTGACCCATGTGTCATTATGACCCATTCACAATCCCGCCGTCGGCGGACGCCATGTCAGCTGATTCAGTCCTAACCATCTGATTACTATAGAATGTCTCCCCGGTTGCCATTGTTGGCACGATGCCTGCTCCTCTTCGGGCAGCAATCGGAGAAGCGCAGCCCGCACGGGCTCATTCCTCCTCACACGGTTGCGGCGCGGCTGGACCGGGGGCGCCTCGAGCGGGTCCCGGTCGGCCGCGAGATCCGATCGAACCAAAGGAAAAGGAGCAACATGATGAATATGCGCAAGACGATCCTCGCAATGGCCCTGACCTCCCTGTTTGCCGTGGGTGGCGCGGCCTCCGCGCAGTATGGTGGTGCCGAAGGCGGCGCCGGCGGTGGCGACATGGGCGGCGCCCAGGGTGGCCAGCCCCCGGCCCAGGAAGGCGGTGCCGGCGCCGGTGGCGGTGCCCAGGGCGGCCAGCCGCCGCAGGGTGGCGCCCAGGGTGGCGCGGCCCAGGGCGGTGCCCCGATGCAGGAAGCCCCCGAGGTGGACCTGAGCGAAGGGGACATCGACACCTTCGTGACCGCCTTTGTCGCGGTGCAGGAAGTGCGCGAGGACTTCGCCGACCGCCTGCAGAACGCCGAGGACGAGACCGAGGCGCAGTCCATGCAGCAGGAAGCTCAGGACGAAATGGTCAGCGCCGTGGAAGATGCGGGCATGAGCGTCGAGGAATACAACGAAGTCGCCATGGCCCTGCAGAACGACCCCGAGCTGATGCAGGAAGTGCAGGAGCGCGCCGAAGCCCAGCTGTAAACGGGTTGTGTGCCGCCCCGGGCCTTGCGCCCGGGGCCTGCAAGGGGGGCCGCCCTTCGGGGCGGCCCCTTTATTATGTGCGGAGGGCGTTCGCGCAGGCCCCGGCCCGCCACGTCGCCTCCGGTGGACGTCGAGCACGGCCCGTCTCGCGAATTGTCCCTTTTGCTTGAATCGGGTGAAGGGAAGCGTTATTCTTGCGCGCTTTCTGAATCGCCCCGACCTCGGAGCATCGAACATCATGAGTACCATCAGCGCCAAGCCGGCCGAAGTCGAACGCGACTGGTTTCTCGTCGACGCCGACGGCAAGACCCTCGGCCGACTCGCCACCGAGATCGCACGCCGCCTGCGCGGGAAGCACAAGCCCGTGTACACGCCGCATGTCGATACCGGCGACTACATCGTCGTGATCAACGCGGAGAAGATTCGCGTCTCCGGCAACAAGGCCATGGACAAGAAGTACTTCCACCACACCGGTTATCCGGGTGGCATCAAGGAAGCCAACTTCACCCAGATGATCGAGCGTCATCCGGAGAAGGTGCTGGAGCTTGCCGTGAAGGGCATGCTGCCGCGCAACCCGCTTGGCCGGGCCATGTTCAAGAAGCTCAAGGTCTACGCCGGCACCGAACACCGGCATACGGCCCAGCAGCCGCAGCCGCTCGAAGTCTGAGCCGCCAGAATCAGCAAGGGAATCGATCCGAATGGCTACCAATCAGTATTACGGCACCGGCCGCCGCAAGACCGCCGCTGCGCGCGTCTTCCTGCGCCCGGGTACGGGCAACATCACGGTTAACCAGAAGCCGCTGGACGAGTTCTTCGGCCGCCAGACCTCGCGCATGGTCGTGCGCCAGCCGCTGGAGGCGACCGAGTCCACCGAAAACTTCGACGTGATCGCAACCGTCGAGGGCGGTGGTGGTAACGGCCAGGCCGGTGCGATCCGCTTGGGCATTGCCCGCGCCCTGGTGCAGTACAACGAAGAGCTGCGCTCGCCGCTGCGTCGTGGTGGTCATCTGACCCGCGATGCCCGCGAGGTGGAGCGGAAGAAGATCGGCCTGCGCAAGGCCCGTCGTGCAACCCAGTACTCGAAGCGTTAAAATTCGCCTCGAGTTTCTGCGGGACGCACGCGATCCGGTTTACTGGGGGATCGTCTAGCGGTAGGACTACGGACTCTGACTCCGTCAACCCAGGTTCGAATCCTGGTCCCCCAGCCATCCATAGAAAAGGGCCCCCTCGTGGGGCCTTTTTCTATGGATATATGAGCGAGCCCAGGGTTCGAACCTGGAAGGTTCGGCGAAGCGCAGCGGAGCACTGCACGCGCGCCGCGCGTGCAGCCCCGAAGGGGTGAGGCGGCGTAGCCGCCGAATCATCCTGGTCCCCCAGCCATGGCGGTGTGCCCCTCGATGGGGCTCACCGTCATTTGCTTCAGAATGGTCACTCCTTCAGGTGAAGCCCCTTCGCGGGGCCCTTTTCTATGGATATTTGAGCGAGTCCAGGGTTCGAACCTGGAAGGTTCGGCGAAGCGTAGCGAAGCACTGCGCGCGCGCCGCGCGTGCAGCCCCGAAGGGGTGAGGCGGCGCAGCCGCCGAATCATCCTGGTCCCCCAGCCATGGCGGTGTGCCCCTCAATGGGGCTCCCCGCCATTTGCCTCAAACTGGTCGCGACCTTCGGTAAAGGCCCCCTCGTGGGGCCCTTTTCTATGGATACTTGAGCGAGTCCAGGGTTCGAACCTGGAAGGTTCGGCGAAGCGCAGCGGAGCACTGCGCGCGCGCCGCGCGTGCAGCCCCAAAGGGGTGAGGCGGGGCAGCCGCCGAATCATCCTGGTCCCCCGCCATAGCGGTGTGCCCCTCGGTTTGGCATGTCCGCATTTCAGCATTGACGGGCAACCAACCATGCGGTGCTTCTGGCACGGGTCAGGCACGATCGCGCCCGTGAGTGGCAATCATTCCCTCAGGCCCTGCGGCGTCAATCTGCGTCCTGCCGAAGGTGGAGGGCTGTTGGCCCGGCCTCTTCTGGGTTGTGCTCCTCGGGTGGCTTCTCATCGTTGTCCCCGGCTCCGCTACAATCCCCGGGCGGGGATCGGGAATTGCAGGGAATTCTACGGTCTTTTCTCCGTCCAATAACCCAGAGCCCGTCCACGGGCCGAATGGATACGCATCAAGAAGAGGAGTGGAGCAAAGATGTCGGTACCCGATAACCCCTACGAGCCCGTGACCGTCGATACCACCGCCCACGAAGTGGAGGGCGCGGACACCTGGTACATGATCGGAATCTCCGGCATCCCGGACCCTGACAACCAGGGGCACACATCGAACGCCGGATTCGTTGTGACCGACGAAGGGGTGGTGGTCTACGACGCCCTGGGGACCCCGCCGCTGGGCTTCGAGATGATCCGCCGGATCCGTGAGGTGACCGACCAGCCGATCAAGTACGTGATCGCCGGGCATTACCATGCGGACCACATCTACGGCCTGCAGGCGTTCGCCGACCATACCGACGCGAAGATCATCGGTCAGGCACGGGCACGCGACTACCTCGGCGGGCCAGGCGCGGTGGCGCGACTGGAACAGCGTCGCGGGGTGCTGACGCCATGGGTGGACGAGGACACGCAGATCATCCCGCCGGACGAGTTCTTCGATGACGAGTACACCATCCGTCTGGGCGGCAAGACCTTTCGCTGCGTGCACGCCGGCCCGGCCCATTCACCCGACGACATCATCATGGTGGTGGAGGAGACGGGCGTGGTGTTTGCCGGTGACATCGTCTTTGACGGCCGTATCCCGTTTCTGGGGGACGACGCGCTGGATTCGGAGAACTGGGTCAATCGTCTGGAAGAACTGATGGAGATGGACCTGAAATTCCTGGTCCCGGGGCATGGCGAGGCCACCGATCAGGCAAGCCGAGCGGTGAAGTTTACGCGTGACTACCTGGTGAAGCTGCGCGAGCACATGGGCGCGGCCGTGGAGAACATGGAGACCTTCGACGAGGCCTACGCGGCCATGGACTGGAGCGACTACGAGGATCTCCCGGCCTTCGAGCAGACCAACCGCAGCAATGCCAACGCGGTCTATCTCGAGATGGAAGAAAAACTGTTCTGAACGCGCCGGCGTTCGGCAAGGGAGTCGCTGCATGACGCTGCATATTGACCCGAGCCTGCTGATGGCCATCCTGTCGCTGGTGGCGGGGATTCTGATCCTGATCCGTCCCCGGCTCCTCAATTACATCGTCGCGATCTACCTGATCGTGATCGGGGTGCTGGGGCTCCTGGCCCACTGGTAGGGCACACTGCGGGACCGCCCGGGCCGCGAGCCCGGGTAGTTCCCGGGGGATAGTTTGGTGCCCAAAAGCATGGACCAACAGTGCGACTTCATGCGCAGGGCGCGCGGACCCGTTACTCTTTGGCCTCACTTTGATCGGGGGGCCACGCCTCAATGACCGCCGAACGCGTTCGAGAAATACCCTACAACTACACCTCCTTCTCTGACCGCGAAATCGTTATCCGTTTCCTGGGATCCGATACCTGGGATCTCCTCAACGAGCTGCGTGGAGAGCGGCGGACGGGCGTGTCCGCGCGCATGCTGTTCGAGGTCCTGGGGGACATGTGGGTGGTCACCCGCAACCCGTATATCCAGGACGACCTGTTGGAGGACAAGAAGCGCCGCAAGGCGCTGATCGACGCCATGCAGCATCGCCTGGACCAGATCACGGCCCGGGCCGACGGCAACGAAAAGGCATTGAAGCTCGCCCAGCGTGCACAGGCGGCGGTGTCCGCCTTTGCCAAGGAATTCACCGACACCGCGGCGCTGCGCGATCAGGTGCGCAAGCGCATGAAGGGCCTCACGCACAAGGACAATATCCAGTTCGGCGGGCTGGCGCGGGTGTCCCACGTGACCGACGCGACCGACTGGCGCGTGGAACTGCCGTTCGTGGTACTGACCCCCGATTCCGAGGAAGAGATGGGGCCGCTGGTCGCGGCCTGCATCGAACTGGGCCTGACGGTGATTCCGCGCGGTGGCGGCACCGGCTACACCGGCAGCGCGGTCCCGCTGTCCAAGCGTTCCGCGGTGATCAATACGGAGAAGCTGGAGGGCCTCGGCGAGGTCAAGCGGCGACCGTTGCCGGGCGTGGAGCACGACGTGCCGGTGGTGCGCGTGGAGGCCGGCGTGGTCACCAAGCGCGTCTCCGAACTGGCCGATCGCAATGGCCTGGTGTTCGCGGTCGATCCGACCTCGCAGGATGCCTCGACCATCGGTGGCAACGTGGCGATGAACGCCGGTGGCAAGAAGGCCGTGCTGTGGGGTACCGCGCTGGACAACCTGGCGGCCTGGACGATGGTCACGCCCGAGGCGGAGTGGATGTACATCGAGCGCCTCGATCACAACCTGGGCAAGATCCACGACGCCGAGACGGTGCGCTTCCGCGTGACGCGCTATCAGCCGGATGGCAAGACCCCGAAGGGCGAGCCCGAGATCCTCGAGATGCCGGGGCAGCGCTTCCGCAAGCTGGGCTTGGGCAAGGACGTGACCGACAAGGCCCTGATGGGCGTGCCGGGCATCCAGAAGGAAGGCTGTGACGGCCTGATCACCTCGGCCGAGTTCATCCTGCACCGCATGCCCGACAACATCCGCACCGTGTGTCTCGAGTTCTACGGGACCGACCTGCACCAGGCCGTCCCGGCGATTGTCGAGATCAAGGACGCGGTGGATGCCGAGGACGACGTCCTGCTGGCCGGCCTCGAGCACCTGGACGAGCGCTATGTACGCGCGGTCAAGTACACGCCGAAAGGCGCGCGCGGCGACCTGCCGAAGATGGTGCTGGTCGCCGATATCGTCTCCGACGACGAGGATGCGCTGGGTCGGCTGGCCGCCAGCATGGTGCGCGCGGCCAATGCCCGAAACGGCGAGGGCTTCATTGCGGTCAGCCCCGAGGCGCGCAAGCGCTTCTGGGCGGATCGCGCCCGCACCGCGGCGATCGCCCACCACACCAACGCCTTCAAGATCAACGAGGACGTGGTGATCCCGCTGGAGCGTCTGGCGGAGTACACCGAGGGGATCGAATCCCTGAACGTGCGCGAGTCGCTGAAGAACAAGCTGACCATGGTCGACGAGGTGCTGGAGTGCATGCGCGGCGACCATCCCGAGCTGCGCGAGCTGCTGGACGACACCGGTGGCGAGGGTCAGCAGTGGTTCGAGTCCAAGCGCGAGCGCGCCGTGGAGGTCCTGGAGGCGGTGAAGAAGCGCTGGGAGGCGATCTCGGAGAACTTCTTCACGCTCGCGTCGGAGTGCGACGAGCTGCTCGACGAGTCGGCCCGCGCTGACCGTCGCGACCACGACAAGCTGATGAACCTGCTGCTGCGGCGCAGCCTGCGGATCTCCTACCGCGCCGAGGTCGAGCGCCCGCTGTTCGAGATCTTCGGTGGCCACCAGCTGGAGCCGGTGCGCAAGCGCCTGGCCGGGATCCACGACCGCGTGCTGACCAGCCGGCTGTTCATCGCCCTGCACATGCATGCGGGCGACGGCAACGTGCACACCAACATCCCGGTCAACTCCAACGACTACCAGATGATGCACCAGGCCGAGCGTCTGGTGGACGACGTGATGCGCCTGGCGCGCGAGCTGAACGGGGTGATCTCCGGCGAGCACGGGATCGGCCTGACCAAGATGCAGTACCTGGAACCCGAGCGCATCGAGTCGTTCGCGAAGTACAAGCAGCAGGTCGACCCGAACGGCGTGTTCAACGCCGGCAAGCTGCTCGAGGGCTCCGGGCTGTCCAATGCCTACACCCCTTCGCTGCGTCTGGTGAAGCAGGAGGCGCTGATCCTGGAGCAGAGCGAACTGGGCGATCTCAACGACGAGATCAAGGACTGCCTGCGTTGCGGCAAGTGCAAGCCGGAGTGCAATACGCATGTCCCGCGCGCCAATCTGCTCTACTCGCCGCGCAACAAGATCCTGGCCACCGGACTGATCGTCGAGGCCTTCCTCTACGAGGAGCAGACCCGCCGCGGGCTGTCGCTCAATCACTTCGAGGAGATGAACGACGTCGCGGATCACTGCACGATCTGCCACAAGTGCCTGAATCCGTGCCCGGTCGACATCGACTTTGGCGATGTGACCATGCACATGCGTTCGATCCTCAACAAGAAGGGCAAGCGCAAGGCGACGCCGGCCACGATGATGTCCATGGCCTTCCTCAACGCGAAGGATCCGGCCACCATCAAGGGCATCCGCAAGGGCGCGATCCAGATGGGCTATGCCGCCCAGCGTCTGGGGCACTTCGCGTTCAAGAAGCTGAACCTGACCGGCGAGGGCAAGACCCCGCGCTCCACGACCGGCAAGGCGCCGGTGCACGAGCAGGTGGTGCACTTCGTGAAGAAGCCGATGCCCGCCGGCCTGCCGAGCCAGACCACGCGGCAGATGCTGGGGCTGGAGGATTCGCGCTACGTGCCAATCCTGCGCGACCCGGTGAAGACCGATCTGGATTCGGATGCGGTGTTCTACTTCCCCGGCTGCGGCTCCGAGCGCCTGTTCAGCCAGGTGGGGCTGGCGACGCTGGCCATGCTCTACGACGTCGGCGCGCAGACCGTGCTGCCCCCGGGCTACCTGTGCTGCGGGTATCCGCAGAACGCCGGCGGCGACTTCGAGAAGGGCCAGCAGATCAGTACCGAGAATCGCGTGCTGTTCCACCGGCTGGCGACCACGCTCAACTACCTCGACATCAAGACCGTCGTGGTGTCCTGCGGGACCTGCATGGATCAGCTGCTGAAGTACGAGTTCGAGCGGATCTTCCCGGGCTGCCGCCTGCTCGACATCCACGAATACCTGATGGAGAAGGGCGTGAAGCTCGAGGGGCTCAAGGGCGTGCAGTACATGTACCACGACCCCTGCCACTCGCCGATGAAGTCGCACAAGCCGACCGACGTCGCCTCCAAGCTGATGGGGCAGGACGTCCTGCAGTCCAACCGCTGCTGCGGCGAGGCCGGCACGTTCGCGGTGAGTCGCCCGGACATCGCCACTCAGGTGCGCTTCCGCAAGCAGGAAGAACTGCACAAGGGCATCAAGGAGCTGACCGGCGAGGAGAAGGCAGAGAACGGCAACGTGAAGATGCTGACCTCCTGCCCGGCCTGTCAGCAGGGGCTTTCGCGCTATCGCGAGGACACCGGGCTGGATACCGACTACATCGTGGTCGAGATGGCCAACCGCCTGATGGGCGATGGCTGGCAGAAGAACTTCATCGAGCGGGCCCGCGAGGGCGGGATCGAGAAGGTCCTGCTGTAGTCCCCGTTGCACACAAAGGGTGCGGGTTGGCTACAATCGGGCGAGGCGCGCGGCCGGGCCGGGGAATAAAGCCCCGTCTGGCCGCGTCGCCCAACGGGCGTCGAATACGCCCCAACAGGGCCGCGGCAGTGCGTGCGGCATGTCCACCCGTCCATGCAAGGGAGTTCGCATGACCTTTCGCTCTTTGAGTCCCCGCCTTGCCGTCATGGCCCTCTGTGTCGGGCTGGCCGGTGCCCCTGTCGTGGCCAGTGCCCAGGCCTTTGTCGAGTTCCCCGGACGCAGCCTTTACGAGCGCTTTGGTGTGGATGCCGTGGACCTGTTCGATCTGCGCGGTCAGCTGTCGCGTTCCACGGTGATCGACGTCCGCCCGCGCCTGGAATACGACATCCTGCACATCGAGGGGGCGCATCACGTCCCGCTCGGGGCCCCGGATTTCGAGGACCAGGTCCGTGCACTGGAGGAGCAGCACGGTGGCCCGCTGGTGTTCTACTGCAACGGTCGTGAGAGCTATCTGTCGTATCGCGCCGCGGCGCGTGCCAACTCCGCGGGGCTGGGCCCGACCCAGGCGTATGATGCCGGCGTCAAGGACTGGGCGGAACGCTATCCCGGACTGGCACTCCTGCGCGGTGAGCCCATCGAGGACCCCGAGACGCAGTTGATTGCCGACGACGCCTTCGAGGCGCGTCTGCTGGAGGCCGACACCTTTGCCCGTCGCGTCCGCGAGAACGACGATGCCGTGGTGGTGGATGTGCGTGGCAACGAGGAACGCGACGAGATTTCGCTGTTCGCCGGGCGCGAGATCTCCGCGCCGCTGGAGAATATCGACACGCTCAATCGGATCGTCGACCAGGCCCGCCGGGACGGTGCCCCGCTGCTGATCTTCGACCAGAACGGGCAACAGGTGCGCTGGCTGCAGTATCACCTGGAGGAGCGGGGGGTCGAGGACTACCGCTTCCTCGAGGGCGGCCTGCAGCGCTTCTACGACGAGGTGATGGCGCGCTAGGCGAGGCCCGGAGCGTTTCCTGCATCCGCGTTTTTCGCACTGAAAAAGGGCCGGGATCATGCGATCCCGGCCCTTCTGTTTGACAGCGCGTGCGCTGGCGGCGGGTCAGCGCCGGAAAAGCGCCAGCAGGATCGAGATCACCACGCTGACGATGATCATGGTGGTGATCGGGAAATAGAACCGGCTGTTTTCCCCCTCGATCACGATATCCCCGGGCAAGCGGCCCCAGGGGATTTTGCCCAGCCAGGGCCAGAGCAGGCCGATCACCACGATCAGCCCGCCGATGACGATCAGCCACTTGCCCGTGTCGGTCATGGCGGTCGCCCGGACCGATTACTTGGCGGTCATCTCCTCGACGCCCGTGGACGAACCCACCAGCATCACGTCCGCCGGCCGCCGAGCGAACAGGCCGTTGGTCACGACACCGGCGATGTGGTCCAGCTCGGACTCCAGCTCCACCGGGTTCATGATGCGCAGGTTGTGCACGTCGAGGATCACGTTGCCGTTGTCGGTCTTGAAGCCCTCGCGCAGCTCCGGGTTGCCGCCCAGCTTCGACAGGGC
This sequence comes from Thioalkalivibrio sp. ALE28, assembly GCF_000377425.1. Taxonomy (NCBI): domain Bacteria; kingdom Pseudomonadati; phylum Pseudomonadota; class Gammaproteobacteria; order Chromatiales; family Ectothiorhodospiraceae; genus Thioalkalivibrio; species Thioalkalivibrio sp. ALE28. The sequence continues at coordinate 58,606 of NZ_KB898101.1, forward strand.
GCGGGCGACATGGCTGCGGGCCATCGGGATCACCTCGACCGGCAGCGGGTAGGCGCCCAGGTAGTCCACGACCTTGGTCTCGTCGACCACGCACACGAAGGTCTTCGATGCGGCCGCGACGATCTTCTCGCGGGTCAGAGCCCCGCCCCCGCCCTTGGTCAGGTGCAGGTGCCGGGTGGCCTCGTCGGCGCCGTCCACGTAGATCGGCAGCGGGCCGGCGGAGTTCAGGTCCAGCACCTCGATGCCATGTCCGCGCAGGCGCTCGGCGCTGGCCTCGCTGGAGGCGACGGCCCCGTCGATCTTGCCCTTGATGCCCGCCAGGGCGTCGATGAAGTAGTTCGCGGTAGACCCGGTACCCACACCCACGATCCAGCCGCTCTCGATCCGTTCCAGCGCCGCCTCGGCCACGGCCTTCTTCATTTCGTCCTGATTCATCAACATCTCTCGCATGTACGATCCATAACCCATTGAGGATACCGACTGCTCCGGCCCCGGGACAAGCGGAACCGTGAACCGCTCGCATGCTATGGTTTCGCCATGCAAATCCCCTATCTCGAGAAGATCCTGACGGCGCGCGTCTACGACGTGGCCCGAGAGACACCCCTGGACTCGATGCCGACCCTGTCGCAGCGCCTGGGCTCGACGCTCTGGCTCAAGCGCGAGGACCTGCAGCCGGTGTTCTCGTTCAAGCTGCGCGGCGCCTACAACAAGATCGCTCAGTTGACCCCGGAACAGCGCGCCAAGGGCGTGGTGGCGGCCTCCGCGGGCAATCATGCCCAGGGGGTCGCGCTGGGGGCGAATCACCTCGGCATCAAGGCCGTGATCGTGATGCCGGTGACCACGCCCTCGATCAAGATCGCCGCGGTGCGTCGTTTCGGCGGCAAGGCCGTACTCCACGGGGATTCCTTCGACGAGGCCGCCGCCCACGCCCGCGAGCTGGAAGCCAAGCACGGCTACACTTTCATCCATCCGTTCGACGACCCCGACGTGATTGCCGGGCAGGGCACGGTGGCCATGGAGCTGCTGCGTCAGCATCCGGGCGAACTCGATGCTGTGTTCGTCTGTATCGGAGGCGGGGGGCTCGCCGCTGGCATGGCGGCCTATATCAAGCGCCTGCGCCCGGAGATCAAGGTCATCGGTGTGGAGCCGGACGACGCGCCCTCGATGTACAAGGCGCTGCAGCAGAACCGCCGGGTCAACCTCAAGCAGGTCGGTATCTTTGCCGACGGCGCGGCGGTGCGCCAGGTCGGCAAGGAGACCTTCCGCCTGTGCCGCGATCTTGTCGACGAGGTCCTGCTGGTGGATACCGACTCCATCTGTGCGGCCATCAAGGATGTCTTCGACGATACCCGCGTGGTCGCCGAGCCGGCCGGTGCCCTGGCGGTGGCCGGGATGAAACAGTACCTCCAGCGCGAGGGCGTGCAGGGCGGAAACTTCGCTGCGGTCTTAAGCGGCGCCAACATCAATTTCGACCGGCTGCGCCATGTGGCCGAACGCGCCGAGATCGGCGAGCATCGCGAGGCCCTGTTCGCGGTCACCATCCCGGAGCGCCCGGGGAGTTTCCGCCAGTTTTGCCAGGCTATCGGCAAGCGCGGGATCACCGAGTTCAACTACCGCTATGCCGACGACGAGCACGCGCAGGTGTTCGCCGGGATCAAGCTGGAGGGCGGTGATCACGAGCGCCGGGAGATCCTGGAGGCCCTGGAGGGGGCGGGGTACGAGGTGCTCGATATGACCGAGAACGAGGTCGCCAAGCTGCACCTGCGGCATATGGTCGGCGGCCATGGGGGCGAGGTCCGCAATGAGCGGATCTATCGCTTCGAGTTTCCGGAGCGACCCGGGGCGTTGCTCAATTTCCTGACGCATATGGGGCAGACCTGGAATATCAGCCTGTTCCATTACCGCAATCATGGGGCGGCCTACGGGCGTGTGCTGGTCGGTATGCAGATCCCGTCCGAGGATCGGGCCCGGTTCCGCGAGTTCCTGAAGGAGGTCGGGTATCCGTGGCACGAGGAGACCAGTAACCCGGCCTACTCCCTCTTCCTCCGCTGACCGCATCTCACCAGGCGCTTGTTCGTCAGCGCAGGCAGGTCCTTCGTCTGGCTGTCTGCCTCGTGGTGGCTGGTCCTGGTTCGTCCTCCGGTGTTTACGGTGCCGTCGGTCCGCAACCTGCCGATTTTTGGCTAGGCCTGGTTCGTCCTCTGGTGTTTACGGTGGCTTCGGTCCACGTACTGCCGTGCGCTGACTCGCCAGCGCGCCGCGAGGTCCTTTCTTGCTTGCCCAAGAAAGGACCCAAAGAAGGGCACCCGGATTTCGCCCGGGAACCTCGCTCCGGACGTGCTGGGCCGGCGGCGCTGAACTCGCTGCGCTGCGCTCCGCTCAGACATCCAGCGCCTTCTTCCGGCCCATCACGCCCTCCGCGAGGGGCTCCATACGGGAGGCGAAGGTCAAAACCGAACGCATCACCATGTTTGCGCCTAACCATAGGCAATGCCGCTCGAAAGCCCCTGGCGCCCGCTGCGCGGGCGCGGCACGCAACGGCCGCAGGCCGAGCGTGCCCGAGATGTGCGAAGACCCAGCCTTCATCCATTAGCAATCTCGTCGGAACCGCCGTTGTCTTGACCTTGACCCCCCGTTGTCGTCGCGCCGAGTGGAGAGGGTTTTCGCGGGATCAGAGGCGCTGGATGTCTGAGCGAAGCCGCAGGCGCAGCGAGTTCAGCGCCGCCCGCGAAAAGCCTCGGAGCGAGGGAAGCCCCGGCCCGCACAGCGGGCCGGGGTCGCGGCAGTCGGGCGTGTTTCTTGGGTACTTCTTTGCACGAGCAAAGAAGTACCTCGCGGCGCGCTGGCGAGTCAGCGCACGGCAGGCGGCGGACCGAAGCCACCGTAAACACCAGAGGACGAACCAGGCCTAGCCAAAAATCGGCAGGTTGCGGACCGACGGCACCGTAAACACCAGAGGACGAACCAGGACCAGCCACAACAAGGCAGGCGGCTGGATGACAGCGGCGAGTGCCTGGAAGGCGGTGTGCGGTAGCGGGTGGGTCAGGCGGGGCAGGGCGTCTGCCAGGTGGTGACGCGGGCCGGGTCGCCGTCGGTGTGATCGAGGCGGGCAAGCGTCATGCAGTTGCCCCAGACGCAGCCACTGTCCAGCGCCAGCCAGTCCGCCCCCACCCGATGCCCGAGCGCGGCCCAGTGTCCGAACACGATCGGGTGCCCGGCGGCGGCTCGTTCCGGCATCCGGAACCAGGGCCGGAGATCAAAGGGCGCTTCCTCGGGCGGGCCATTGCCGGCGAACTCCAGGCCGCCGTCCGCGGTGAGATAGCGCATGCGGGTACAGGCATTGATGGTGTAGCGCAGGCGCTCGTATCCGTCGAGATCGGGGCTCCAGTGGCTGGGTTCGTCGCCGTACATGACCTCGAACAGCGCGTGGCGTCGTGCCGGGTCGCGCAGCTCGGCCTCCACGCGCCGGGTCTCGCGCGCGGCCGTCTCCGGGTCCCAGGCGGGCGGGAGTCCGGCATGCACCAGGGTCCAGCCGCTGGCGGTGTCGCGGTGCAGCAACGGGCGCTGGGCCAGCCAGTCGAGCAGGTCCGCGGCATCCGGGGCATCCAGCACCGGGCGCAGGGTGTCCTTGCCACCGGGCGTGCGCACGCCCTGTGCGGTGGCGAGCAGGTGGAGGTCGTGGTTGCCGAGGACCGTCGTGGCGGCATCGCCCAGGTCCATGACCCGGCGCAGGCAGCCCAGCGAGTCCGGGCCGCGGTTGACCAGGTCGCCGACCAGCCACAGGTGGTCCTCCGCCGGATCGAACCGCACCTGTTCCAGGAGTCGATCCAGCGGGTCCAGACAGCCCTGGAGATCCCCAACGGCGTACAGCGCCATCGTTCCGCCCGGCCTAGTGCAGGGTGCGCGGGACGGAGAGGGTGAACGGCGGGATCGGCGCGTCGAAGGTGTTGCCGCGTTCGTCGCGCATGCCGTAGGAGCCCTCCATGGTGCCGACCGGGGTCTCGATGACCGTGCCGCTGGTGTATTCGAAGCTGTCGCCGGGCGCGATGCTCGGCTGTTCGCCGACCACCCCCTCGCCACGGACCTCCTGCGTCTGGTCGCGGCCGTCGCGGATGATCCAGTGGCGGTTGAGCAGTTGCACGGTCAGCGCGCCGGCGTTGCGAATGACCACGTGATAGGCGAACACGTAGCGGTCGTCATCCGGCTCGGACTGGTCCTCCACGTAGGCGGTGGACACCTCGATCTCGATGGTATGGGCTTCGGCGTCGTGCTCTTGGGGCGGGTTCATGCGGTTGTGGCTCCAGGTTTGAGCGGGAGACCCGGCATCAGGGGGTCGCGGACCGGCTGGCGCAGACGGCGGCGCCCAGCAGGCCCGGTTCGGGGTGCATGATAAGGGCCACGGGCAATTGCTCAAGCAAGTGGGTCATCGGTGGGCGATTCCGGAAGGCACAGCGAAAGCGCGGGCCACGGAAGGCGTCGACCCAGCGGGGCGCGATCCCGCCGGCCAGGTAAATGCCGCCGGTGGGGAGCGCGGTCAGGGCCATGTCGGCCAGCTGTCCGGCATACAGCCCGACGAAGCGGTCGATCACGTTCTCGGCGGCCGGGTGGCCCGCCCGGGCCAGTTCGCCGATAGCGGCTGCCGGGTCCCGCGCGGCAAGGGCCTCCGCCAGCTCGGGATCCGCTTGCCGGTCGAGCTCGAACTGGCCGATGCGGGCGATCCCGCGCCCGCTCAGCAGGTGTTCGCGCGTGCAGTAGCCCAGTTCGCGGCTTACGAAATCGCCCAGCGCGGCCTCTTCGGGCCCGGCGGGCGAGAAGCGCGCGTGTCCGCCCTCGCCGGGATAGATGGCGGGCCGGCCGGGCGGACCCACCAGACAGGTGCCCAGCCCGGTGCCGGCCCCCGCGACCAGGCGCAGGCCCGCCGGATCGGGTGTCGCGTGCTGGAGGGTCTCGCAGTCGCCGGGTTGCAGCGCGTCGAGGCTCGCGCCGATGGCGGCGAAGTCGTTGAGGAGCGTGACCGGCATACCCAGGCGTTCGCCGAGGCTGGCGGCCTCCAGGGCGGGCCAGTCCAGGTTGGTCACGCGTGCCCGGCCCTGATGGACCGGGCCGGCCACCGCGAGTCCGGCGGCGGCGAACGTATCCACTGTGGCGTATTCGTGGCGCCAGTGCTCAAGGATGCTGGCGAGGTCCGGATGCTCGCGGCTCGGGTAGCGTTGCGCCTCGTGCAGGGACCAGCCATCCGCCTCGCGGCGGGCGCGCGCGACACGGGTGTTGGTTCCGCCGACATCGGCAACGATCAGGTCCATGGGTTCATGGTAGCGGATCGTGGTGACCGGTGGCTCAGTGCGCGCCTGCGTGGATCTGCCGGGCCAGGGCCTCGAACCCGCTGATGTCGACGTTCTCCGGCCGTTCCCCGGGGTCCAGCCCGGCGGCCTCCAGGTCCGCGATCGTGGCCAGACCGGACAGCCCGCGGCGCAGCGTCTTGCGGCGGCTGGAAAAGGCCTGGTTCACCACCCGCGCGAAGGTCGGGTACAGCGCCGGTGCGACCCGCGGCTCGGCCAGGGGCGTGATGCGCACCACGCTGGAGTAGACCTTGGGCGGCGGGTGAAAGGCCCCGGGCGGCACCGTGAACAGGGCCGTGGCCGAGGCCCGGGCGGCCAGCATGACGGTCAGGCGGCCGTAGCGCTTGCTGCCGGGCGCGGCGGTCATGCGTTCCACCACCTCGCGCTGCAGCAGGAAGTGCATGTCGCGGATTGCGCCGACCTGTTCGAGGAGATGGAACATCAGCGGGGTGGAGATGTTGTAGGGCAGGTTGCCGACCACGCGCCAGCCGCGTTCGGGCAGGGGGCCGAGATCGGCCAGCCGCATGTCCAGGGCGTCGCCCACGTGCAGGTCCAGGCGCTCCGGAGGGAAACCGGCGCGCAGCCCGGCGGCCAGGTCGCGGTCGATCTCCACGGCGACGAGGTGGTCCAGGCGCTCCAGCAGCGCCGCGGTCAAGGCGCCGCGGCCGGGCCCGATCTCGAGTACGGCGTCTCCTGGCTGCGGGTCGATCGCCGCGACAATGCGCGCGAGGATGCCGGCATCGTGCAGGAAGTTCTGGCCGAAGCGCTTGCGGATCGGCGACGAGGTCTTGAGGCGGGTCATGTCCCCGAGATGCTCCTGCTGGCGGCGGCACGGGCCGCGGCACGGGCCGCGAGGGTTTCCGCCAGGCGTTCGGCGGCCTGGAAGCTGCCGACCTCCGCGCGCCCGGTGCCGGCCAGGTCCAGTGCGGTGCCGTGATCCACCGAGGTGCGGATGAAGGGCAGGCCCAGGGTCACGTTGATGGCCCCGCCAAAGCCGGCGTGCTTGAGGACCGGCAGGCCCTGATCGTGATACATGGCCAGCACCGCGTCGACGCCTTCGAGCGCGCGCGGGGTGAACGCGGTGTCGGCCGGGAGTGGGCCGCGCAGATGCATGCCGGCCTCTCGCAGGCGATCCAGGGTCGGGGTGATGATCTCGATCTCCTCGCGTCCGAGGACGCCGTCCTCGCCGGCGTGCGGGTTCAGGCCGCAGACCGCGATCACGGGTTCGTCGATGCCGAAGTCACGGCGCAGGTCGTGGTGCAGCACGCGGGTCACGGCCTCCAGGCGTTCGGCCGTGATGGCGTCGGGGACCGCGCGCAGGGGCAGATGGGTGGTCACCAGCGCGACTCGCAGCGTCTCGGTGGCCAGCATCATCACCGGCGTCGGTGCCTCGGCGCGCTCGGCCAGCCACTCGGTGTGACCACTGAAGGCGATACCGGCGCGGTTGATCACGCCCTTGTGGACCGGGCCGGTGGCCATGGCCTCGAAGGTGCCGTCCAGGCAGCCGTCGGCGGCTTTGGCCAGCAGGGCCAGTACGTGTTCGGCGTTGGCGGGGTTCAGGGTGCCGGCGACCACCGGGACGGCGACCGGTACCGGCAGGATCTCCAGGGTGTGGGCCGGGGTGGGCTCGCGCGGGCGTTGCGGGTCGAAGGGCACCAGGCGCAGGGACTCGCCCAGCTGGTGGGCACGGGCCTCCAGCACGCCAGGATCGGCGATGGCGACGCGCTGCGCCTGGCCGCGCTGCCGCGCCATGGCGATCAGCAGATCGGGCCCGATCCCGGCGGGATCGCCGGCGGTCAGGGCCAGACGCGGGACCGGGTGGGCCCCGCGCGGATCAGGAGCCGAAGCCGTCGACCCGGTATTCGACATAGGCCTCGTCCCGCAGGCGGCGCAGCCACAGCTCGAGCTCTTCGTCGCGCTTGCGGTTCTGCAGGATCTCGCGGGCGCGGGCCCGGATCTGTTCGCGCGAGGTGTCCACCTCGCGGCGCTCCAGGACCTCGATGATGTGCCAGCCGAACTGGCTCTCCACCGGCTCGCTGACCACGCCCGGTTCCAGCGCCTGCATGGCCTCCTCGAAGGCGGGAACCAGTTCGCCCGGGCTGACCCACCCGAGGGTGCCGCCCTGGGCGGCCGAGCCGGGGTCGTCGGAGTTGGCGCGGGCGAGGTCCTCGAAGCTGGCGCCCTCGCGGATGCGGTTATACAGGGACTGCGCCTGGCGGCGCGCGTCCTCGTCGCTGCGCACCTGGTCCGGGCTGATCAGGATGTGGCGTACCCGGGTCTGCTGCACGCGGGTCTGGTCACCGCCCTCGCGGTCCAGCAGCTTCATGATGTGGAAACCGCTGGGGGAGCGCAGGACATCGCTGACCTCGCCGGTCCGCATCAGTACGGCCTCGCGGGCGAACACGGTGGGGATCTCGCCGGCGGAACGCCAGCCCAGATCGCCGCCGTCCAGGGCCTGCGGCCCTTCGGATTCGCTGATGGCGACGGTGGCGAAGTCCTCGCCCTCGCGCACGCGGTCGCGCAGCGACTCGGCCTTTTGGCGCGCCTCGGCGATCTGCCGGGCGTCGGCGCCCTGGGGCAGGACGACCATGATCTGGGCGATGCGGTAGCGCACGCCGCGGTCAATGGCGCCACTCTCGGAGGCGATGAGGTCGGCGATCTCCTGATCGGAGACGCGGACGCGCTGGTCGACCTGGCGGCGCTGCAGCTGGTTGACGGTCAGTTCGTGGCGGATCTGCTCGCGAAAGGCGTTGAAGTCCACGCCGTCCTGCATCAGAGCCTGGCGCAGCTGCGGCAGGGTCATGCGGTTCTCGCGGGCGATGTTCTCCATCGCGCGGTTCAGGGTCATCTCGTCGATGTTGATGCCGACGCGCTCGGCCTCCTGCAGCTGCACGCGCTCGACGATCAGGCGCTCCATGACCTGGCGCGCCAGGGTGTCCTGGTCGGGCGGACGGTTACCGTGCTCGATCATCTGCTGGGCGACCAGGTTCATGCGCTCCACCAGCTCGCGCTGGGTGATCACGTCGTCGCCCACCACCGCCAGGATGCGGTCGGTGAAGCGGTCGCCCTCGGGCGTGATGGGCGCCGCCGGGGTACCGCCGTCACGGGCGGCCCCGGGCGTGACCGGTGCCTCGACCGCGCCCTGCGAGAGCCCGCCGGGTGCCGACCCGGGCGTCTGGGCCATGGCCGGCAGGCCGAGGCCGTAGACCAGGACGGCCAGCAGGGGCAGCAGGGTGCGGACCCCGCCGCGGCGTTGTTCAGGGACGTGCGTCATATCCGGCAATACCCTCGCGCAATAGCGAATCCACGCCGGAATCGAACCTTGCCAGGCCGTCCAGCGTGAGTTGGAAGTAGATCGAGTTGTCGTAGGTCTCGTCGAAGCTGTACGCGCGGCGCGCCACCACACGGATACCATAGCAGCAACTACGATACTGAAGCCCGGCCAGAAGTTCGAGGTCGCGTTCTTCCTGCAGGCTGTAGTTCCAGCGGCCGATCGCGTCGATGCGATCGGTGACCGGCCACATCACGGAGACGTCGGTCTGGTCGATGGAGCGGGCGCCGGCCTCGCGCTGGCGGTAGCCGACGTTGATCCGCGCGCGCTCGGAGGGGTGGTAGCCGACCGAGATCGCGGCCAGGGTGGTTTCGCGCGCGTCCTCGTTGTAGAGGATGGAGCCGCGGCCGCTCCAGGCATCGCCGATGCGCACGCGACCTTCCAGGGCCAGGTCCGAACGCGAGTCCGTCAGCGGGTCCTGTCCGGTACCGCGGCGGACCTCGCGGTCCTCGAGGTAGTGGATCTGACCGGCGGACAGGCTCAGGCGCTCGCGCCCGGTCTGCTGGTCGAGGATGCGGGTGGTCAGGGCGGTGGTGACCTGATGGGTATCGCCCACGCGGTCGGCGCCGACGAAACGGTCCAGGCTGAACAGGTTGTCGAAGCTGAAGTCGGCCTCGCCGGTGTCGAAGATCGGGATGTCGTCCTGGTCGCGGTAGGGCACGTAGCCGTAGAAGATGCGCGGTTCCAGGGTCTGCAGGCGGCGGCCGTTGGCGATGGAACGTTCGAAGATCAGCCCGGTGTCGATCGAGGCGCGTGGTACCGTCCGGCTGATCGATTCCGGACCGCTGGTCTGGTCGCGGCGGTCCAGTTCGTAGCGGGTATGGCGGACACCGGTGGCGGGTTCGAAGAAGAAGCCGCCGGTGTCATGGCGCCAGCGGACCTCGGGATTCAGGTCGAGGCGGGTACCCACGGGGCGCCCGGACTGGTCCTCGCTGCGCTCGAAGCGCACCAGTTCGGTATCCAGATCCCAGGAGATGCCGTGGCCCAGATATTCCCCGGCCTCCAGCGTGATCTGTGGCAGCCGCTGGTAGGGCTCGCCGGCGGCGCTCAGCTCGGGGTCGACGATCTGGTAGTCCTCGATGCGGGTGCGCAGGCGATAGGCCGGCTGGTTCCAGGTCAGGTCGGCGGATCGGCGCAGATAGGGCGTCGAACCCGCATAGCGGTCCGAGTTGCCGAAGTCGAAGAAGTATTCCCGGTCGGAGACATCCGCGGCGTCGACGCGCAGGTTCAGATTGGAGGTGATGCGGGTCTGGTGGCGCCACTGGGCGAAGTGGCGGTCTTCGCCGGTCTCGCGGTCGTCCGGCAGGTAGCGCACGTCGAGTACGCCATTGTGCCGGGGCTGGAGGTAGCGAAACTCGGTGCCGAGCATGATTCCGCGATCGGCCATGATGCGAGGCGTGAAGGTCGCGTCGTAGTTGGGCGCGATGTTCCAGTACCAGGGCGTCGCGAGATCGAAGCCGGTGCGGCCGCCGGTGCCCGCGCTGGGCAGCAGGAAGCCGCTCTTGCGGCGGTCGTCCAGCGGGAAGTTGATATACGGGGTGTAGGCGATGGGTACACCCTTGAAGCGGATGGTCGCATTGCGGGCCACGCCCACGCCGGTCTCGCGATCGAGCTCCAGATCCCGGGTGCGCAGCCACCAGGAATCGTTGCCGACCGGGCAGGTGGTGTATTCGGCCTCCTCGAAGTCGTGACGGTGCGGGGCGTGCTGGACGCCCAGGGCGGCACTGCCCCGGGCCGGGATGGACTGCACCAGGAAGTCGATCCTGCGGAACTCGCCGGTCTCCGCGTCCAGGCGGTATTCCCCGCCCTCGGTGTGCAGCAGCAGGTCGCCGTCGAACAGGCGGGTGTCACCTTCGGTTCGGGCGGTGCCGGTGGCGCGGTCGTATTCGAGGAATTCGGTGTCCAGGCGCTGTCCGCCTTCGAACAGCTGGACGTTGCCCGAGGCCGAGATGCGTTCGCCGTCCCGGCGCACCTGGTCGGCGTCGATCTCGGTGAGGCCGCCCTCGAGGGTGCGCAGCTCGGGCCACTCGACCCCCGGGGCGAACTCGCATCCCGGGGGGCGCTCCTCCGCGGGCAGCGCGAGCGGGAGCAGCGCCGCGGTCACCAGGCCGATCCCGCACGCGACCGGCCGCGCGATCGGGCGATGGCGCGGCGCGGGGTTGGCGGGCCGGCGGCTCATCCCGACGTCAGGACAGCAGCTGGCGGATCTCGTCGAAGATCAGCTCGATGTCGCGGGTGCCGTTGACGTGCTTGAGCAGACCGTGGCGATCGTAGTACTCGATCAGCGGCCGGGTCTGCTCCTCGTAGACCTTGAGGCGATTGACCACGGTTTCCTCGTTGTCGTCCGCGCGGTGGATCAGATCGCCGCCGCACAGGTCGCACACGCCTTCCTTCTGTGGCGGGAAGGTATGGGTGTTGAAGACCGCGCCGCAGTCCCCGCAGGACACGCGGCCGGTCAGGCGCTGCTTGAGCTCCTCGAACGGTACGTCGATCTGGATCGCGCGATCCAGCGGCGACTCGATGTCGGCCAGCATGCTGTCCAGCGCCTCGGCCTGGGCGACATTGCGCGGGAAGCCGTCGAGGATGAAGCCCTTCTGCGCATCGGGTTCCTGCAGGCGATCGCGGATCAGGCCCAGGACCAGATCATCCGGGACCAGATTGCCGGATTCCATCGCGTTCTCGACCTGCTTGCCGAGTTCGGTCCGGGCCGCGACCGCGGCGCGCAGCAGGTCGCCGGTGGAGATCTGGGGGATGCCGAAGGTGGCGACCATCTTCTTGGCCTGGGTGCCCTTGCCGGACCCCGGTGCGCCCATCAGGACGATACGCATAGCTGACTCCTGCCGGGTGCCGTACCGGACCGCAGGACTAGCCGGGAACGGGACGGCACGGTGATTGCGGTGGTGAAACGGGCAGCCGGCCCGGGGCGAGGGCGGGCCGCAAACCGTTTCCCGAGCGCGGTCTTATACCGCCTGAGGCCGATGCGCCGCAACCGCGCGCGGCCGTTCGAGTCTCCCTGATGCGACTGTTGATGGGTGCCCTTGCGGGGTGTCTCCCCTGTATAATCCCCCGCTCTTCAAAGCAATCGGAAACTACTCAAGCATGGACCTCAACCAGATCGAAGCCGGCAAGGATCTCCCCAACGACATCAACGTGGTCATCGAGATCCCCACCCAGGGTCAGCCCGTGAAGTACGAGATGGACAAGGACAGCGGGGCTCTGGTGGTTGATCGCTTTATGGCGGTCGCGATGTTCTATCCGTGCAACTACGGATTCATCCCGAACACGGAGTCGGAAGACAACGACCCGGTGGACGTGCTGGTGATCACCCCGGTGCCGCTGCTGCCGGGCTCGGTTGTGCGCTCGCGCCCGATCGGCATGCTGAAGATGACCGACGAGGCCGGGGTGGACGCGAAGATCCTGGCGGTGCCGGTGGACAAGCTGTGCACGCAGTCCGCGCGGTTCCAGAGCCCGGACGACGTGCCGAAGGAGCTCCTGGACTCGATCAAGCACTTCTTCGAACGCTACAAGGAGCTGGAGAAGGGCAAGTGGGTCAAGGTGGAAGGCTGGGTTGGCGCCGACGAAGCCAAGGCGGAGATTGTTGCCAGCTACAAGCGTTACCAGAAGAGCAAGATCTGACGCCGCGCCCCGCTGCATGCAGCGGTCGGTCAGCGCCGCGCCGTCCCGCAGGGTCGGTGCGGCGTTTGCGTGCGCGGGCCACGGACCTGGTCGTGACGCCGTGACCCGCTGAGATGGCCGAGCGCGATGCCTACGGCGAGGAACAGCAGGACCGCGAGCGCTTTGTCGTGCGCATCCTGCTGGCACTGGTCATCCTGGCCGCCATCCTGCTGGCGCTGGGCTGGCGGCTCTCGGGGCTGCAAGTCGGCGCGCACTCGCATTTCACCACTCTCTCCGAGAACAACCGGTTACGGGTCGAGCCGATCGCTCCCACCCGGGGCGTGATTCGCGACCGCAATGGCATCCTGCTGGCGGGCAACCGCGCGTCCTATCAGTTGGAGGTCACGGTCGAGCAGGCCGGGGATCTCGACGCTCTGCTGGCGCGGCTGCGCGGCTACGTGGAGCTGAGCGAGGCCGATATCGAGCGCTTCCGCCGGGGGGTCCAGCAGCGGCGCCCGTTCCAGCCGGTGCTGTTGAAGGCCGGGCTGGATGACGAGACTGTGGCCCGTATCGCGGTCTCGCGCCACGAGCTGCCGGGGGTCGAGATTGAGGCCCGTCCGCTGCGTTTCTATCCCCTAGGTTCCGAATTCTCGCACGCGGTCGGTTATGTCGGGCGCATCAACCAGCAGGATCTGCGCCGGGTGGACGGGCGGGCCTATGCCGGGACCTCGCATATCGGCAAGAGCGGGGTCGAACGCTACTACGAGGAGTTGCTGCACGGCCGGCCAGGCTATCGCCAGGTGGAGGTGAACGCCCAGGGGCGGGTGATCCGCGAGCTGTCGGTGACCCCGCCGCAGCCGGGCACGGACCTGACCCTGACCCTGGATGTGAACCTGCAGCAGGCGGCCTACCGGGCGCTGGCCGGGCGGGATGGCGCGATCGTGGCCATCGATCCGAATAACGGCGAGGTGCTGGCGCTGGTCAGCGCCCCCGGTTTTGATCCCGAGGCCTTTGTCCACGGAATCTCGCAGGCCGATTTCGCCGCGGTGCGCGATGACAAGCGCCGGCCGCTGTTCAACCGTGCCCTGAGCGGGCAGTACCCGCCGGGCTCGACGGTCAAGCCGCTGGTCGCGCTGGCGGCCCTGGACGAAGACGTCACGACCGCCGAGCGCGAGATGTTCGCACGCGGGTACTACCAGCTCCCGGGGCATGAACGGCGCTATCGTGACTGGCGCCGCGAGGGCCATGGCCGGGTGGACATGTCGCGCGCGATCGCGGTGTCCTCGGATGTCTACTTCTACGATCTGGCCCACACCATGGGCATCGATCGCATGGTGCCCATTCTTGGCGCCTTCGGGATCGGTCAGCGCACCGGGATCGATTCCACCGGCGAGCGAGCGGGGATCCTGCCCAGCCGCGACTGGAAGCGGGCCACCCACAACGAGGTATGGTTCCCGGGGGAGACCCTGATCACCGCGATCGGCCAGGGGTACATGCTGTCCACGCCCCTGCAGATGGCCGATTTCACCGCGGCGCTGGCCACGCGCGGTGTGCGCTATCAGCCGCACCTGCTGCGCGCCATGGACAACGGGACCGGGGAGCCGGAGTATCCGCTACCGGTGACGCGCGAGCCGGTGGTCGTGGACGACCAGCACTGGGATGCGATCCACGGCTCGCTGGTGGAGGCGGTGCATGCCCGCCACGGGACCGCCTGGGGCAGCGTGGGCAGTACCCGCCCGGCCTACACCATTGCCGGCAAGACCGGCACTTCGCAGGTGTTCAGCCTCGGCGAGGATGAAGAGTACGACGAAGAGGAGCTGGCCCGGCGTCTGTGGGACCACGCCCTGTTCGTGGGCTATGCCCCGGCGGAGGATCCGCAGATCGCGGTGGCGGTCCTGGTCGAGCACGGAGGGTCCGGCGGCCGGGTGGCCGCGCCCGTGGCGCGTGAAGTGATGGACGCCTATCTGCTGGACGGGGCGGGAATGACCCTAGGGGAACACTGATGAATTTATTCATCAGTGTTCCCCTGGAGGAGGACGAATGATCAGCGTAACCGGCCGCGAGATGTCCGTCAGCCAGTGGGTGCTGCGCAGCCTGCGCCTGGACAGTGTGCTGCTGGTCCTGCTGTCGATCCTGCTGCTGCTCGGGCTGGCCGTTCTGTTCAGCGCCTCCGGGCAAAGCGTGGTGGTCGTGGAACGGCAACTGATGCGTATCGGCCTGGGCGTGGCCGCGATGCTGCTGGTCGCACAGGTATCACTGCACGGTCTGCGCGCGATCTCCCCGTGGCTGTTCGCGGCGGGCATCCTGCTGTTGCTGGCGGTGATGTGGGTCGGGGACGTCGGCAAGGGGGCCCAGCGCTGGCTGGATCTCGGTTTCATGCGTTTCCAGCCCTCGGAGATCATGAAGCTTGCCGTGCCGATGATGGTCGCGTGGTATCTCTCGCTGCGCAGTGGGCGGCCGCGTTTTCGCGATCTCCTCGTGACCGGCGTGCTGATCCTGGTGCCGGTGTATCTGATCATGCAGCAGCCGGACCTGGGGACCTCGATGCTGGTGGCGGCCGCCGGCGTACTGGTGGTCTTTCTCGCGGGGCTGGGCTGGCGCTGGTTCGTCGGCCTGGGCGTCGTGGTGGCGGCCGCCGTGCCCATCCTGTGGTCGCAGATGCTGGATTACCAGCGCCAGCGGGTACTCACGCTGTTCAACCCGGAATCCGATCCGCTGGGGGCCGGCTATCACATCATCCAGTCGAAGATCGCGATCGGGTCCGGGGGGTTGTACGGCAAGGGCTGGCTCAACGGGACCCAGTCGCAACTGGAGTTCCTTCCGGAGCGCTCCACCGACTTTATTTTTGCGGTCTACGCCGAGGAATTCGGCTTTATTGGTGTCGCGCTCTTGCTGCTGCTGTATTTTGCGATTGTCGCCCGCGGGCTGTGGATCGCCGCGCTGGCGCAGGACCGCTATGCCCGGCTGCTGGGCGGGAGTATCAGCCTGACCTTCGCGGTCTATATGGTGGTCAATATCGGCATGGTGACCGGCCTGTTGCCGGTGGTCGGTGTGCCGCTGCCCCTGGTCAGTTACGGGGGAACGTCGCTGGTGACCCTGATGGTCGCCTTCGGTATTCTCATGAGCATAGCCTCCCAGAAACGCCTGGTGAATCGATGACCCTGACCCTGCGCCCCGTGTGGGCCCGTCTTGCCCGCCCACTCCTGATGCCGGTCGGGCTGACCCTGATCCTGGCGTTTGCCTCCCTTCCGGCCGCAGCGGCGAGCGAATTCCGCGCCGGTGACCCGCCGTATCTCGAGCGCGACGAGGTCCAGGCCTTCATCGACGAGCAGGTGGAGGCTGGCCGTGACCGCGAGGCCCTGGAGGCGATGTTCGCGGCGGCCGATCCGCAACAGCGCATCCTTGATCTGATCTCCAGCCCCGCCGAGGCCAGGCCGTGGAAGGATTACCGCCCGATTTTCATCACCGATGAGCGCATCGAGCGTGGGCGCGAGTTCATGCAGGAGCATGAGCGCTGGCTCCAGCGCGCCGCGGACCGCTTTGACGTCGAACCGAAGATCATTGCCGCCATCATCGGGGTCGAGACCTACTACGGCCGCAACACCGGTGGTTTCCGCGTGTTCGATGCTCTGGTGACTCTGGGCTTCGACTATCCGCCCCGGTCCGACTTCTTCCGCCGCGAGCTGGGCGAGTTCCTGACGCTGGTGGATGAAGAGGGCCTCGACCCGCGCGAGACCCGCGGCTCCTACGCCGGGGCCATGGGGCGTGGCCAGTTCATCTCGTCCAGCTATCGCCACTACGCGGTGGATTTCGATGGCTCCGGCCAGCGTGACCTGCTGAACTCCTGGCCGGATGCGATCGGGTCGGTGGCCAACTATTTCCGCGCGCACCACTGGAACTACGGCGAGCCGGTGGTGGCCAGGGCCCGGGTCGAGGGCGATGCCCACGAGGCGCTGATCAGCCGCAACTATCAGGCGCGCTTTGACCTCGAAGAACTGGCCGCACACGGGATCTACCCCGACGAGGCCGTGGACGAGGACGGCCAGTACTCGTTCATCCGCCTCGAGGGCGAGGATGGCTACGAGTACTATCTCGGGTATCCGAACTTCTACGTGATTACCCGCTACAACCGGAGCCCGCTGTATGCGATGGCCGTCCACCAGCTGGCCGAGGCGCTGGCCGAGTAAACCGCGCCGCGCGGGCGTCGGCGGGGCCGCGCTGGCGGCCTTGCTGGCGCTGGTCCTGGCGGGCTGTTCGTCCACCCCCGACCACAAGGCCGACCCGGACCGCCCGCTGGGCGATGCCGCGTATGACAGCTACCCCGATCCTGCGGATGTGCCGCAGGATCTGGCGCTGATTCCGGAACCGGAGCCGCGTGACGAGCCGCCCAGCCGCTATGGCAATCCGTCCGAGTACGAGGTGTTCGGTCAGCGCTATCGCACGCTCAAGACCAGTGACGGCTTCGAGGAAGAGGGGTACGCGTCCTGGTATGGAACCGAGTTCCACGGACGGCGCACTTCCAGCGGCGAGCCCTACGACATGTACGCGATGACCGCGGCGCACAAGTCCCTGCCGCTGCCGAGCTTCGTCGAGGTCACCAACCTGGAAAACGGCAAACAGGTGATCGTACGGGTGAATGATCGCGGCCCGTTCGTGGACGGACGCATCATCGATCTCTCCTACGCCGCCGCCCATCGCATCGACATGACCGATGCCGGGGTCGCGCGCGTGCGCATCCGGGCGGTGGGGCCGGGCGACACGACGCCGGCCCGGGTGGCAGAGGCACCGGAGCCCGAGCCGCTCGAGGTGGCCGCCGCAGCTCAGCCGGACATCGCGCCCGAACCGCAGGACGCAGCGCCGGCCGCGGCCGGCGCCAATGGCGAGGCGGCGGGGCCCGGGCGTTTCGTCCAGGTCGGGGCGTTCGCCGAGCGCCATTCGGCCGAGCAGGTGCGCGAGGATCTGCGCGCGCTCGGCCTGGAGCCGGTGCGGATCTCCAGCGTCGAACGGGACAACGGGGCGCAACTGCACCGCGTGCGCATCGGCCCGCTGGCCGATGGCGACGCGGTCCGCACGATTACCGATCGCCTGCAGGGCGCGGCGCACGTGGACTACCGCGTAGTGACCGACGCGCCGTAAGC
This sequence comes from Thioalkalivibrio sp. ALE28, assembly GCF_000377425.1. Classification (NCBI taxonomy): domain Bacteria; kingdom Pseudomonadati; phylum Pseudomonadota; class Gammaproteobacteria; order Chromatiales; family Ectothiorhodospiraceae; genus Thioalkalivibrio; species Thioalkalivibrio sp. ALE28. The sequence goes on from NZ_KB898101.1 coordinate 76,029, forward strand.
CCTCGTCCCCGGTATTTCCGGCCCGTACCGGGCCCCAATTCTGCTATCGTATTTCGGTCCTTCAGGAGGCCCTTCGCAATCATGAATTCGTCCGTCCGCACCCCGTTTCTGCCGCTGTTGGCGGCCTGCCTGCCGGTGATGCTGGCGCTCCTGCTGGCGCTGGTTCCGGCGCAGGCGCAGGAGTCGGAGCTGCCCGTGGCCGGCGCCGGCGCGAACGTGCCCGGTGGCATCCCGCGGCCGCCCTCGGACGTGACGGCGGCGAGCTATGCGCTGATGGACTTCGACTCCGGCCTGATGCTCGCCAGCCGCGATCCGCTGGTGGAGCGCGAGCCGGCCAGCCTGACCAAGCTGATGACGGCCTACGTGGTGTTTGGCGAAATCACCGATGGCCGCATGGCGCTGGACGACCAGGTTACGGTCAGCGAGCGTGCCTGGCGGACCGGTATGCGCGGGGCATCGCGCATGTTCATCGAGGTCGGCGAGGAGGTTGTGGTCGAGGATCTGCTGCGCGGGATGATCATCCAGTCCGGCAACGATGCCTCCACCGCGCTGGCCGAGCATGTTGCCGGTTCGGAGGGGGCGTTTGTCGACATGATGAACGCCCAGGCGCGCGAGCTGGGGATGCGCCAGTCCTACTTCGCCAACCCGCACGGACTGCCCTCCGACGAGTCGCAGTACACCACCGCCCAGGACATGGCATTGCTCGCCCGGGCGCTGATCCGCGACTTCCCGGATCTCTACGGCTACTACAGCGAACGTTCCTTCGAGTACAACGACATCTCGCAGAGCAACCGCAATATGCTGCTGTGGCGCGATGCCGGATTCGACGGCCTGAAGACCGGCTGGACCTCGAACGCGGGCTACAACCTGGTTTCGTCCGCCAAGCGTAACGACCGCCGGTTGGTGGCCGTGGTCATGGGGATCGAGGCGTCGGATCATCAGCAGGGCGGTACTCGCCGCGCCAACGAGTCCCAGGCGCTGGTGAACTGGGGGATGCGCTTCACCGCGACCCGCAAGCTGTTCGAGGGCGGGCACGAACTGGGGACCCCGCGGGTCTATCGCGGGGCGCAGACCGAAGTGGCCGTGGGCCTGGCGGAGGACTTCTGGGTCATGGTCCCGCCGGGGCGCGAGGACGATCTGGACGCCTCGATGGAGGTCAACCAGCCGCTGGAGGCCCCGCTGGCCGCGGGCGATCCGGTGGGCGAAGTCGTGGTGCGTCTGAACGGCGAGGTCCTCCGGACCCAGCCGCTGGTTGCGTTGCAGCCGGTGGAACAGGGCGGTCTGATCCGCCGCCTGTGGGATGGTGCGGCCCTGGGCATTCAGTCGGCCTGGCCATTCTGAGCCGTGTTTCGCCCGTGAGCATTGCCTATTACAACGGGGATTACCTGCCGCTGGACCAGGTGCGGATCTCGCCGCTGGACCGGGGCTTCCTGTTCGGAGACTCGGTATACGAGGTGATCCCCAGCTACTCCGGCGAGTTCTTCCTGCTCTCCGAGCACCTGGAGCGCCTGGCGCGATCCCTGGCGGCGATCCGCATCCGCAACCCGTTTGACCGCGAGGGGTGGCGTGCGCTTCTGATGGACTTGCTGGCGCGCAATGCCGACCCTGCGACGCCCGATCTCGGGGTCTACCTTCAGGTGACCCGTGGCGTGGCCCCGCGCGACCATGCCTTCCCGGTGGATGCGCAACCCACCGTCCTGGCGATGGTCAGCCCGATCCGGCCCCTCCCGGAGACCATCCGCGTGGACGGCGTGGCCGCCGTGACGGCCGAGGACCGCCGCTGGGGCCACTGCGATATCAAGGCCACCACCCTGCTGGCCAATGTGCTGAACCGCCAGGAGGCCACCGAGCGGGGTGCCGTCGAGGCCGTGTTGTTGCGGGACGGGCAGTTGACCGAAGGCGCGGCCAGCAATGTCATCGTGGTCCTGGACGGGCGGGTGATCACCCCGCCGCTGGATGCCTCGGTACTGCCGGGTGTCACCCGCTCGCGGGTGCTCGACCTGGCGCGCGAGCTGGGCTACCCGGTGGAGGAGCGCGGGGTCAGCGCCGACGAGCTGCCCCGGGCCGGGGAGATTTGGCTCACCAGCTCGACCCGCGAGATCCTGCCGGTTACGCGGCTGGATGATCGCACCGTGGGCACGGGGCGCCCCGGACCGGTCTGGCAGGCCGTGCACGCCGCCTACCAGGCGGCCAAGCCCGGGGCGCCGGTGAGCGAACCCCTGCAGTCCGGAGGTGCCGCATGAGCGACGACCGCGAGACCCTGATCGAGTTTCCCTGCCGATTCCCGGTGAAGGTGATGGGCGACGCCCACCCGGAGCTGATGGAGGCAGTCGAGGGCTGTGTCGCTGAGCATCTGGATGCCGGGGACGCAGTGATCGAGCAGCGCGCCTCGCGCGCCGGCCGCTTCGTCGGCATCACCATCACCTTTACCGCGACCAGCCAGGAACAGCTGGACGCCTTCTACCGTTCCCTGGGTCGTTGCGACCGGGTGCGCATGATCCTGTGACCGACGTGCTCCCGCCCGGGCCGGTGGTCCGCCTGCTGGGTATGCAGCCCTACGTCCCGGTCTGGCAGGCGATGCAGCTCCAGGCGCGGGAACGCGATGCAGCCCGGCCGGATGCGTTCTGGTGCGTCGAGCATCCGCCCGTCTTTACCCAGGGCCGCAATGGCCGCCGCGAGCACCTGCTGGACCCCGGCGCGACGCCGGTGGTGGCGATCGATCGCGGCGGGCAGGTGACCTGGCATGGCCCCGGGCAACTGGTCATCTACACGCTGGTGGACCTGCCGCGACTGGGGATCGGGGTGCGGCGCCTGGTCGCGGGCCTGGAGCAGGCGGTGATCGATACGCTGGCGCAATGGGGGATCCATGCGCAGCGTCGGGAGAACGCGCCGGGGGTGTATATCGATGGGGCCAAGATTGCGGCGCTGGGCCTGCGCATCCGGCATGGGCGCAGCATCCACGGGCTGGCGCTGAACATTGCCCCGGATCTGGCGCCGTTCCAGCGGATGAATCCCTGTGGCTATCCGGGGCTCGCGGCGACCTCCATGCAGCAGCTGCTCGGTCCACTGGACGCCACCAGGTTCCGGGAGCAGTTGCTTGCCCACCTCACCGCGCAGCTGTTTCCCGCTGAGGTTGCGCGCATCCGGCATGAACCTGCGTTGCCGCCCGAGTTGGTCCGCGTGCTTGCGCTGGGACGTTGTCCCACGCCCTGAGGCTTCCCCCTGGTTCGACCTCGAGTGTTTTCGGTGGCGCTGTCCGGCCGCCTGCCAAGATGTGGCTGGGCCTGGTTCGTCCTCTGGTGTTTACGGTGCCTCCGGTCCACGTACTGCCGTGCGCTGACTCGCCAGCGCGCCGCGAGGTACTTCTTTGCTCGTGCAAAGAAGTACCCAAGAAACACGCCCGACTGCCGCGACCCCGGCCCGCTGTGCGGGCCGGGGTTTCCCTCGCTCCGAGGGTTTTCGCGGGCGGCGCTGAACTCGCTGCGCCTGCGGCTCCGCTCAGACATCCAGCGCCTTTTCTCCCGCGAAAACCCTCTCCGCTCGGCGCGACGACAACGGGGGGCTCAAGGTCAAGACAACGGCTGTCCCGACGGTCTTGCCAGTGGATGAAGGCTAGGTCTTCGCACATCTTGGGCACGCTCGGCCTTCGGCCATAGCGTGCCGCGCCCGCGGTGCGGGCGCCGGGGGGTTCAGGCGGCAGGGCCGTTGTCGTGTCGTGGCGTTGGGATGCCTTCTGTTTTGACCTTCCCCTCCCGTATGGAGCCCCTTGCGGAAGGGTCCTCGGGCCGGAAGAAGGCGCTGGATGTCTGAGCGAAGCGCAGCGTAGCGAGTTCAGCGCCGCCGGCCCGAGGGCCCTGGAGCAAGGTTCCCGGGCGAAATCCGGGTGCCCTTCTTTGGGTCCTTTCTTGGGCAAGCAAGAAAGGACCTCGCGGCGCGCTGGCGAGTCAGCGCTCGGCAGTACGTGGACCGAAGGCACGTAAACACCGGAGGACGAACCAGGCCCAGCCACATCATGGCAGGCGGCCGGACGAAGCCATCGCAATCACCGGGGCTCGAAGCGCCAGCGCCAGCCTCGGGGCACGGGATGATGGCCCAGAGGCTGGAGACGGCAGGGCGGGTCAGGCGGTTTCGAGGCCCTGGGCCTGGAGGTCGGCGTGGTAGGAGGAGCGCACCATCGGGCCGCTGGCCACCTGCTTGAAGCCCATCTCGCGGGCACGTTCGCCCAGCTCGTCGAACTCCTCCGGCGACAGGAAGCGCGTCACCGGCAGATGGTGGCGCGACGGCTGCAGGTACTGGCCCAGGGTCAGCATGTCGCAGCCATGCTCGCGCAGGTCCTGCAGGACCTCCAGCAACTCCTCGCGGGTCTCGCCCAGCCCCAGCATCAGGCCGGACTTGGTCGGCACGCCGGGGTGCTGCTCGCGGAACTGCCGGAGCAGGTCCAGCGACCAGGCATAGTCGGCGCCGGGGCGCGCCTCGCGGTACAGGCGCGGAACGGTCTCCAGGTTGTGGTTGAAGACGTCCGGCGGGGCCTGGTGCATGATCTCCAGCGCCCGGTCCATGCGCCCGCGGAAGTCCGGCACCAGGATCTCGATCCGGGTGTTCGGGTTGAGGCTGCGCACCTCGCGGATGCAGTCCACGAAGTGCCCGGCCCCGCCGTCGCGCAGGTCGTCGCGGTCCACCGAGGTAATCACCACGTAGTTGAGGCCCAGCGCCTGGATGGTCTCGGCCAGATGGCGCGGCTCGTCGGCATCCAGTGCCTCCGGGCGGCCGTGGGCCACATCGCAGAACGGGCAGCGACGGGTGCAGATGTCGCCCATGATCATGAAGGTGGCAGTGCCGTGGGCGAAGCATTCGCCCAGGTTGGGGCAACTGGCCTCTTCGCAGACGGTGTGCAGCTTCTGTTCGCGCAGGATGCCCTTGATGCGCTGCACCTCGGGGCGGGCCTGACTCTGGGCGCGAATCCACTTGGGCTTGCGCTGCGGGCGCTCGGTGGGATTGATCTTGACCGGGATGCGCGCGACTTTGTCGGCGGCGCGCTGTTTCTCTCCGGGCTGGGGGCGGGTGCGTGTGTCCATGGACCTTCCCTGAATCTCTCGGGCGGCCGGTGTGTGGGCGGCCGACGTGGGGCGACTGGGCGGTACCGGGTCAGGCAACCTGACGAATCAGTTCCTCGACCTCCTGCCGCGCGGTCTCGATCGCGGGCAGGCTGCCATCCTCGTCGAGGATGAAGCCGAGCCGTTCCACGGCCCGCAGATCGGCGAGCGGGATGCGGTCGGCAAGCGGGTCGTCCTCGGCATCTCGCGGGCACGCGGCGCGTGCGATCCGCACGATGTCCGTCAGGACAGGGGCCTCGGGGTTCTCCGGGCCGCCGGAATCGCGAATGGCGTCAATGATATCGGATGACAGATCCCATTGCTGGGCAACCAGTTCGCCGATCAGGCCTTCGAGACGAAACAACACCCGTTCGACCTCTTCCGGCGTTCGGTCAGGGTGGGTGCGGGCGACCTCGGCGATCACTGGAAGGGCGCCCACCCGGTGCAGCAGACCCGCCAGCAGGGCGGTCTGCGGATCGACTGCCTCGCACTGGTCGGCGAGCACGCAGCTGATGGCCGCGATGCGCGCGGAGCGGCGCCACAGGCGTTCGAGGAGGTCGTGGTAGGGGCTGTCGCGATGGATGAAGACCTGGTGCATGGCCAGGGCCATCACCAGTTGGCGGGTGCGTTCGAGCCCCAGCCGGGCCACGGCATCCTGCAGGCGTGACACCTCGCGGCGGCTGCCCATGGCCGGGCTGTTGGCCACGCTCAACAGGCGCCCCGCCACGCTCGGATCTTCCTCGATGATGCGGGTGGCCTCGGCAATGGAGACGTCCGGATCTTTCAGGGCCTGCTGCAGGTGCAGCGCCACCTCGGGGAGCTGGGGCAGGGCCAGCTCGCCCGAGTAGGCATGCGTGTAGATGCTGCCGAACAGCTCGCCCTCGAGGTCGGACAGCTCGATCTCGCTGACCTCGACGCTGTCCTGCCCGCCGCCGTCGACCAGGGTCTCGTAGACCTTGCGGTCCAGCATCGCCAGGGTGGCGCGGGTCGCGGCGATCGCATGGCTGTGATAGTCGTGGGGTTCGAACAGCGGGTTGAGGGCCTCGCTGGAGTCCCCGTTGAGCATGACCGAGTTGCGCCCGCTGGCCAGGATCATCCGCCCCTCCAGCAGGAAGATCATGCTGCGGAATTCGTCGCGCGCATGCAGCTTGAACCCCGGATCCACCGTCATGGTGCGGGCATGCTGCAACAGCTTGTCGCGGGCGCGCTCGCTCAGTTCGGCGAACGGGCGCAGCTGTGGAAGGCGTTTTTCGATCACGGGGGTTCAGACGTTGAACATCGCGCGGAGTTCGGCCAGGTCCTCGGCGCGTTCCTCGAGGAACGCGATCGGTTCCCCCGGCGCCGGTGGCTCGATCCCGAGGACGCCGAAGGCGGCGACCTCGGCCGCATCGGGCACGGTTTCGCCCTCGGCGCGTCGGGCGGCCCATTCCGCGACCAGCGCGATGCTGGCGTAATCCGGTTCGCCGGCGCGATAGCCCCAGTCCCCGGCATGCTCCGCGACCGTGACCAGGTCGCCCCCGAGGTCCCAGTAGTTGATCACCAGGACACCGGCGAGGTTGCGCAGGCGCCGGACCAGCGACTGCACGCGCTCGGTGTCGGGGTGGTCCTCGCGCAGCTCCACGAACTGGATGATCGGGACCGCGCCGATCCCGGCGACCAGCCCGGCCAGCAGGCCGCGTTCGCGGTCCAGCAGCTTGAGCGAATCCGCGATCAGGTAGCTGTAGGCGGATTGCAGGGCGCCATGCTTCCAGCTGGCTTCCATGGCGTCGCGGGTGGAGGCGTGCTTGGCCTTGAACGCCTGGCGCAGCGCCATGTTCATCGCCAGCATGCGGGTGTTGCGAAAGCCGAGGCGATTGACCGCGTCCCGCACGGACTGGATCTGCTTGGCGGCGCGGAACAGCGGGCTGTTGGTCGCGTGCAGCAACGCCCCGGCGATGGTGCCGTCACGCTGGATGACCTCGGTCAGCTTGTCGAGGTCGGCGTCCGGGTCGTTGGTCAGTTCCTGAATACGCAGTGCGATCTCCGGCATGGTCGGCAACTCCAGCCGGTTGCTGGTAATCAGGTCGTAGAGCTCGCCGAAGAAAGCGCCTTCGGTATCGTCCAGGTCGGTGTCATGCACGACCAGCGAAGCGCTGTGGGCCTTTTCGAGGGCCGCGGTCGGGATCTCCAGCATCTGGCAGGTCTTCTCGGTGATCAGGAAGTCCTGCTGGCCGATGTTCTGGTCGAACATCTGCAGCGGGCTGTCGGGGTCGGCCGCATCCAGGGTGATACGCGCCGGGTTGCCGCCGCTGACGCGGACCAGTTGGCCGCTTACCAGGAACAGGTAGCGGTCCTCGACCTCCTGCGGGCGCAGGCGCCGACCGGCGTCCAGCTCCCGTGCCAGGCAGGCCGAGGCGAGTTCGCTGCGGGCCTGGTCCGACAGGCCGGAGGTGAGGTCCAGGTCCTGAAGCAGGGTGTCGATGCTGGTGCTATCCATGGGGCGGTTCCCGGTCCGTGCTGTGCCAATCCATTCCCGCGTCGCGACGCCGCAGGAAGGGCAGCGGGGCGGGCGCGCGTGCGCGATCTAGTCAATGGACGCCAGTGTAGCATCCGATCCCGCCACAGGAACCGCCGCCGCGGCCCCGCGGCAGGCGAAGCGCGGCCGGTCGTCGTGGTCGATCAGGTCGTGGGATTGCAGGAAGCGGCGCGCGTCGGCGGCATCCTCGCGAAACCATGCGGTGGTGCTGCCCAGGCGGAAGCTGTAGCCCCAGGTGTCCATGTCCCGCATCAGCCGCTCGCGGCCGACGCCGGGCAGCTCGTCGGCCAGCAGGATCTGCAGGTAGCAGACACCGCATTCCTCGAGGTCGTCGCCGCCGGCATTGGTGTGCAGGGTGGCACGCCGCGTGGCGTCCATGCAGATCACGTGTCCGGCCTCGTGCAGGGCCGAGTGGATCGGGGTGTCGGGGCGCACGTGGACCTCCAGGCCGATAATCCCGGCCTCGGGTTCGCCCCACCAGGTGCCGGGCAGCGGGGCCCGGGCCGGGTGTGTCACCAGACGCAGGCCGTAGCGCGCCAGCAGGTCCGCGAGGGCCTCCCGCAGGCCGGGGTCGCCGCAGGTCTGGATCGCGGAGGGGCTCATGCGTCTGGCCGACCGGGCAGGGCGCTGCTGTGCTTGCGGCTGCGCCGGGGGCACTCCTCGGGATGCTCGCGGCACCAGGCGTCGACGCGCTCGGCGAGGTCATCCTGAAAGCACAGCAGGTAGAACCGGGCCTGTTCGCGGTTGACGATGGCCGGGCGTCCCAGGGTGTCGACTACCCCGGTGCGCAGGGCCGCGATGATCGCGTTGGCGGCCTTCTTCTGTGGCCAGGTGGTGATCTGCTCCCAGGCCTCGGGGGTGAAGTACAGGCGCAGCAGGTCGGGGCGGGTGGTCAGCAGCATGCGCGTGACGTTGCGCAGCGTGGTCTCCGCCTCGCCCCAGTCCTGGACCAGTCCGCCTTCCAGCAGGCGCTCGATCTCCTCGCGGCCCTTGGGTGACAGCATGGGCGGATGCGGTACGCCTCAGGCGTCCGGTGCGTCCTCCGGCGTGAAGGCGCGGATGGACAGCGCGTGCACCTCGCCGGAGTCGATCTGATCGCGCACGGTGGCGTAGACGGTCTGGTGCTTCTTGACCGCGTTCATGCCGGCGAACTGCGGGCTGACGACCAGGGCCTCGAATTTGCCCTCGCCCCCGGTGACCTCGACCTTCTGGGCCTCCGGCAGGCCGGCGCGGATGAGTTCGGCCACTTGGCTGGCTTCCATGATGAGTCCCCTTGCGTGCGTGTGATGAGTGCGAATGTCAGCCGCGGATGATAGCCGGGCGTCTGGCCCGACATGAAGTGCCCCCACACGCGGAACTCCAACCCGGAGTGGGGTTCCCATCGGAACACCTGCATGGAAAGTCGGGGTGGTTTGGTCCGAACCGAACCGGCTCGCTAGCATCAGGCCATCATTGACCGGCCCGTCGGGCCACGGAGGCAAAGACCATGATCTTCAAGCAACTGTTCGAGGACGAGTCGTCCACCTATACCTATCTGCTGAGCTGCCCGGATACCGGGAAGACGGCCCTGATCGACCCGGTCATCGAGACCGTCGACCGCGATCTGCGCGTGCTGCAGGAGATGGGCCTGAGTCTCGACTACGTGATCGAGACCCATATCCATGCCGATCACATCACCGGTGCGCGGATGCTGCGCGAGAAGACCGGCTGCAAGCTGGGCGGTCCGGCGATGGACGAACTGCCCTGCCGGGATTTCGGCCTGCGCGAGGGTGAGCCCTTCCAGGTGGGCAACCTGGTGATCAACCCGCTGTACACCCCGGGTCACACGGATGCGCACCATGCCTATCTGATGGATCACGTCGGCCTGAAGATGCTGTTCTCCGGTGATGCCCTGCTGATCGAAGCCTGCGGCCGCACGGACTTTCAGTCGGGGGATGCCAAGACCCTGTACCACTCGATCCAGGACAAGTTCTTCACCCTGCCGGACGAGACCCTGGTGTACCCCGCGCACGACTACGAGGAGCGCCAGATCACCACCATTGGTCAGGAGAAGATGCGCAACCCGCGCCTGGGCAAGGGCAAGCCGGAGGCCGAGTTCGTGAAGATCATGGACGAGATGGACCTGCCGTACCCGAAGAAGATCGACTGGGCGCTGCCCGGCAACGAGGGCTGCGGCATCTGTCCGGACAACCTGCCGGACGAGAAGAAGCGCCTCTGCGAGACCGATCAGCAGGGTTAGTCCGATCCCTTCCGGTGGCCCCGCCAGGAGCCACCGGTTCCGAATGTTCATCCGGTGGGCGGTTTTTACCGCCTGCCGGACCCCGTACACTCCCGCGATGACCGACCACACACCCGCTGACGCGCCGGGCTCGCTCGCGTCGCCGAACCCGCTGGAACGTCTGCGCGCGATCATGGCGCGGTTGCGCGATCCCGGGGCCGGTTGTGCCTGGGACCGGGCGCAGACTGCGGGCAGTATCGTCCCGTTCACCCTGGAAGAGGCCTATGAGCTGGCCGACGTGATCGCCCGCGACCAGGGCGCGGAGGCCGACACCCGGGAGCTGCGTGACGAGCTGGGGGACCTGCTGTTCCAGGTGGTCTTCCAGGCGCGTGTCGCCGAGGAGGCCGGTCGCTTCGATCTGGATGATGTCGCCCGCGCGATTGGCGACAAGCTGGTGCGCCGGCATCCGCACGTGTTCGCCGATGCCGAGCACGGCTCGGATGCCGAGCGCGAGGCCGCCTGGGAGGCGGACAAGGCGCGCGAGCGTGCGGCGCGCGCCCAGACCAGCGCGATGGACGATATCCCGCTGGCGTTGCCGGCCCTGTCGCGCGCGGTGAAGAGTCAGCGCCGCGCCGCGCGCCTGGGTTTCGACTGGGACGACCCGGCCCCGGTGGTCGCCAAGATTCACGAGGAGCTGGCCGAGGTGCAGGCGGCGGTGGACCAGGGCGAGCCGCCGGCGCGCATCGCCGAGGAGGTCGGCGACGTGTTGTTCGCGGTCAGCAACTGGGCGCGGCATCTGGGGGTGGACCCGGAGGGCGCGCTGCGCGGCAGCACGCGCAAGTTCGAGGCCCGTTTCCGCCAGATGGAGGCGCTGGCCGCGGCCAGCGGCGAGACCCTGGCCGGGCTCGATTTCGATCGCCAGGAGACCCTTTACCAGGAGGCGCGGCGTCTTGAACGCGCGACCCGGGACACATTCGATACCAAGGACCCGACATGACCGAAGCCGTTGAGCTGCCCGACCACTTTCTGCCCGCCCGGATCGAGACCATCGAGCAGGTTACCCCGCTGATCAAGGTATTCACCCTGGCGGCGGACCCGCAGCGGTTTTCCAGCAAGGCCGGCCAGTGGCTGGACCTGGTGATCCCGCAGGCGGAGGGCAAGCCCTTCGTCGGGGGGTACTCGGTGGTTTCCGCGCCGCGCGCGGACGGGCGACTGCAGCTGGCCATCAAGTACGCGGATCATCATGCGGCGACCCATTACCTGCACACGGAGGCCGGCGAGGGCGACACGGTGTACATCACGCCGGGGCAGGGCAGCTTCTTCTTCGAGCCCGGCATGGCGCAGAACGTGGTGCTGCTGGGGGCGGGCATCGGGGTCACGCCCCTGTTCGGCATCCTGCGCGCGATCCATGCCGGGATGCCGGACGTCTATGCCCACCTGGTCTACAGCGTGGCCCACCAGGACGAGGTGCTGTTCCCGCAGGAGCTGGAGGCAATGGCCGCGGCACCGAACATCGACGTCAGCCTGACGGTCACGCGCGAGGCGGAGGACTGGCTGGGGCATACCGGCCGCATCAGTCATGCGTTGCTGGAGTCGCTGGACCTGCCGCGCGATGCGCTGTTCTATTTCTGCGGGTCGCGCGAGTTCATCGAGGACATGGCCACCCTGCTGGCGGAATGGGGCATCCCCGAGGCCCAGCTGAAATACGAGAAGTGGTGGTAGTGCGCCAGGCGGCGGTCTGAATTGGTCATTGCGAGTCGCCGCAGGCGACGAAGCACAAAAGCAGCGAAGCTGCGTTGAACGGCCGCAGGCCGGCCCGAAGGGCGAGCGGAGCGAGTAATCTCCCAACGCTGGCAGTGCGCTGGGGTCAGGTGGCTGAGCACATCGATTGCCACGTCGCCTGTGGCGACTCGCAATGACGGGGTGGCTTACGGGCGGCGGGTGTCGCCCGGGCGCAGGGCGTTGTCCGGCGCCAGGATGGTCGGCTGACCGTCAAGGGCCGGATCGGTGTCGGGGTAGTCGCGGATATAGTGCAGGCCGCGGCTCTCCTGGCGCGACAGCGCGCTCTTCACGATGATCTCGGCGACCATGGCCAGGTTGCGCAGCTCCAGCAGGTCCGGGGAGATGCGGAAGTGGCTGTAGTACTCGTGGATCTCCTCCTGCAGGATGCGGATGCGCCGCTCGGCGCGGTGCAGCCGTTCGCGGGCGCGCACGATGCCCACGTAGTCCCACATCAGGCGGCGCAGTTCGTCCCAGTCGTGGGCCACCACCACCTCTTCCTGTGACTCGGTGACCCGGGACTCGTCCCAGGCCGGTGGGACCGGGAGCTGCTCGGGGGCGGGCAGATCGGTCTGCGAAAGGATGTGATCGGCCGCGGCACGGGCGTAGACCAGGCACTCCAGCAGCGAGTTGCTGGCCATGCGGTTGGCCCCGTGCAGCCCCGTGTAGGACACCTCACCGGCGGCGTACAGCCCGGGCAGGTCGGTCTGACCGAAGTGGTTCACCATCACGCCGCCACAGGTGTAGTGGGCGGCCGGGACAACCGGCAGCGATTCCCGGGTCATGTCGAAGCCGAATTCCAGGCAGTGCTCGTAGATCGTGGGGAAATGCTCGCGAATGAACTCGGCCGGCTTGTGGCTGATGTCGAGGTTCACGTGGTCGATGCCGAGGCGTTTCATCTCGTGATCGACCGCGCGGGCGACGATATCCCGCGGGGCCAGTTCCGCGCGCTCGTCGAAGCGCGGCATGAAGCGCTCGCCGTCGGGCAGGAGCAGCACCCCGCCCTCGCCGCGCACCGCCTCGGAGATCAGGAACGACTTCGCCTTCGGGTGGAACAGGCAGGTCGGGTGGAACTGCATGAACTCCATGTTCGCGATGCGACAGCCGGCGCGCCAGGCCATGGCGATGCCGTCGCCGGTCGCGCCGTCCGGGTTGGAGCTGTACAGATAGACCTTGCTGGCCCCGCCGGTGGCCAGGATCACGGTCGGCGCCAGCAGGGTCTCCACCTCGCGGGTCTTCGCGTCCTGCACATAGGCGCCGATCACTCGGCGGCTGCCATCCACCGGCTGGGTGATCAGGTCCACCGCCACATGGCGTTCGAAGACCTCGATGCTGCCCTGGCCCGAGGCGTTGCGCACCAGTGCCTCCTCGATCGCGCGGCCGGTGGCATCGGCGGCATGCGCCACGCGGCGCGCGCTGTGCCCGCCCTCGCGGGTGAGGTGCAGGCGGCTGCGGCCTTCCAGGGGTTCCCGGGTGAACGGCACGCCCAGGTTGAGCAGCCAGTGGATGGCCTCGGGGCCCGCCGCCACGGTGCGGCGCACGGCGTCCGGGTCGCACAGGCCGGCACCGGCGTCCAGGGTGTCCTGGATATGGGCGTCAAAGGAGTCGGTGCGGTCGAGTACTGCGGAGATGCCGCCCTGGGCATAGCGGGTGGAACCCTCGTCGACCGGACCCTTGCTGATCACGGTGACGCGTCGATGCGGGGCCAGATGCAGGGCCGCGGAGAGCCCCGCCGCGCCGCTTCCGATCACGAGGACGTCCGCCAGGCGCGGTTGTTGTACTGTCCCCATGGGTCAGGTAACGTGCTGCGCTTGTTGCCAGAGCAAAATGTGGCCCTTGCGCAACAGTGTTGTGCGCAAAGCGAACTTAATGCGAGTCAGGCGGTCCATGCACCATAGATTACCGGAGACCGGTGTGCTGGCGGGAGTCCCCGCATGAGCGAGAAGGCTTCCGACGAGGCCCTGGTCAAGCGAGTTCAGAACGGCGACAAGGCGGCTTTCGACATCCTGGTGCTGAAGTATCAGCACAAGATCGTCAACCTGGTCGGGCGCTATGTCCATGACCATGCGGCGGCCCTGGATGTGTCCCAGGAGGCCTTTATCAAGGCCTACAAAGGGCTGGCGAACTTTCGCGGCGAGAGTGCGTTCTATACGTGGCTCTACCGCATCGCCATCAACACGGCCAAGAACCACCTTGTCTCCCAGGGACGGCGTCGGCCCGAGGCCGAGGTCGATGCGCAGGACGCGGAACAGATGGGCGGTGACTCCGCCCTGAAGGACAGTGCAACCCCGGAGGGGGAGCTGTTGTCCGAAGAGATTGAAGGGGCGGTGCGTAGCACCATCGAGGAATTGCCCGACGACCTTCGGATGGCCATCACGCTGCGCGAGATCGAGGGACTGAGTTACGAGGAGATCGCGCAGACGATGGGATGCCCGATCGGCACGGTCCGCTCGCGCATCTTCCGGGCCCGCGAGGCCATCGACCGGACCTTGCGTCCGTTGCTAGACAACAACTGAACGAGTAGCGCCATGAAAGAACAAGTCTCCAAGAACGAACGTCTGTCGGCTCTGGTGGACGGAGAAACGGATGACTTCGAGACGCGTCGCCTGATGGACGAACTGGTGCGGTCCGAGGAGGATCGGGCCCGCTGGGAACGCTATCACCTGATCGGCGACAGTCTGCGCGGGGGGATGCGTCGCACCGCACCCGCGAGCTTCATGGACGGCGTCCAGGCGGCCCTGGCCGAAGAGGCCCCGCTGTCGGTCGCGCGCAAGCCGGATCAGCCGCGCTGGCTGAAGCCGGTGGCCGGTACTGGCGTCGCCGCCGCGGTCGCGATGGTCACCCTGGTCGGGATGCAGATGATCGGCCCCGACTCCGGTGCGCCGGAGGCGACGCCGGTCGCCAGCGAGGGCACGCCGGCGCAGCTGGTCGACGGTATCCAGCGGGTCAGCACCACGGGTTCCGAGGCGCCGGCCACCGAGCCGGAAGGCCTGGATCCGCGCTTTGCCCGATACCTCGAAAACCATGCGGAACTGATGGGGCCGGGGTCCACCGCCCTGGGTCGTGTTCGCTTTTCGGTGAGTGACGAGTAACGCGTGATGCGCCGCAGCCTCGCGTACGCCCTGGTTGCCGCTACCGCGCTTTGTTGTCTGCCTTTGCCGGTCCTGGCGGGGGAGGCGTCCCCCGCCGACTGGTTGCAGCGTATGACCGGCAGTCTGCACTCGGAGAGTTACCAGGGGACCTTCGTGCTCCAGCGCGACGACCGGCTGGACGCCATCCGCGTGGTACATGCCGCCGAGAACGGTGGCTACCGTGAACGTCTGGAGACCCTGACCGGCGCCCCGCGCGAGATCCTGCGTTCGGTCGACCGGCTGAGTGCCCTGAAGGGTGCCCGGGCGGCGGCGGGTGAGCCCCCGCACGGACCGGCCGGTGCGCCGGTGTTCCTGCTTGAGCGCCACGATCACTATGAACTGAAGGACATGGGCGCGGACCGCGTGGCCGGTCTCGACTGCCGCATGATCCTGGCGCGGGCGCGCGATACCTTGCGCTACAGTCATCGCTACTGCCTGCACACGGAGACCGCGCTCCCGCTGCTGAGCGAGCTGTACGACGGGCATGGCCATCTGCTGGAACGTCTCGCGTTCACCAGTCTCGAGCGCCTGGAGGAGGTCGCCGAGGGTGCTCTCGAGCCCACGCAGGAAGACGCGGAGCGGGTCGAAGTGCGGGCCGATCGTGGCCACAAAAAGCCCGAATGGGACGAACAGACGGGCATGGACGGCTGGCACTTCGATGCGCTGCCGGACGGTTTTACCGCGATCGCCGCGACCGAACGTCCGGTCGGGGATGGCGAGGCCCGTCTGCGCCACTTCGTGCTGAGCGACGGCCTTGCCTCGGTTTCGGTGTATATCGAAAAGACCAGTGGCGAGCGAATGTTCGAGGGGACGACCCGCGCGGGCGCCACGCACGGCGCGGCCCGCTCGATTGCCGGGCACCAGGTAACCGCGGTGGGCGACGTCCCGCGGGCCACGGTTCAGGGTGTGCTGGATGCGATCGTGTACCACTCCGGTGAATGATTCCTCGCGGGGCGCAGCATGAGTGAATGGATCCGCGAACAGGGCATTGTGCTGTCGGTGGAGGGCTATGCGGCGCGCGTGCGCATCGAGCGCCAGTCGACCTGCGGCAGTTGTTCGGCCCGTTCGGGCTGCGGCAGCGGGGTGCTCTCCGAGGTTCTCGGCCGCAAGGCGGTGGAGGTGACCGTCGGGCATCCTGGAACGCTGCAGCCCGGGGATACCGTGACCCTGGGGATCCGTGACCAGGCCCTGGTCTCAGGGGCCCTTGCAATGTACCTGCTGCCACTGGCCGGGCTGGTGGCGGCGCCCGGCCTGATGATGCTGGTCGCGCCCGGGCTGGGCGAGGGAATACACCTGCTCGCCGGCGCCCTGGGCTTTGCCGCGGGCCTGTATGCGGTACGCGTCTGGCTGCGCCGTCGGGCGCCGGATCTGGCGCCGGTGCTGCTGGAGCGTCATCCGGCCTCGGGCGTGCATGGCTCCGCCGGCTCCGTGCTCACGCCGCGACCCTGAGGGTCTGTGTGCGCCCGCGGGAACTTGCGGGTGGGTGCGGCTTTCTAGAGCGTTGAACCTTCGACTTCCCAATGCGGATCAGATGATGATGAAACCGATGCAATGGGCACTGGTGGCCCTGACCTTTCTCGCCCTGTCGCTGCCGGCCTCGGCGCGCATGCTGCCGGACTTCGTGCCGCTGGCGGAGGAACACAGCCCGGCGGTGGTGAACATCGCCACCACCCGCGAGCGCGAGAATCCGCATCGCGGCCAGATGCCGGACTTCGAGGGCACGCCCTTCGAGGACCTGTTCGAGCGTTTCTTTGGCGGTCCGGGCGGCTCGGGCGAGCGCGCCCCGGAGAGCTTCGAACGCAACTCGCTGGGTTCCGGCTTCATCTACACCGAGGATGGCTACATCATCACCGCGAACCATGTGGTGGACGGAGCCTCGGAGGTCGTCGTCCATCTGTCCGACCGGCGCGTGTTCGACGCCGAGATCGTCGGCAAGGACCCGCAGAGTGACGTGGCCCTGCTGAAGATCGACGCCGAGGACCTGCCGACCCTGAAGCTGGGTTCTTCGTCCGACCTGAAGGTCGGCGAATGGGTGCTGGCGATCGGTTCGCCGTTCGGCTTCGATCACTCCGTCACCGCCGGCATCGTCAGCGCCAAGGGGCGCAACCTGCCGACCGAGAACTACGTCCCGTTCATCCAGACCGACGTGGCGATCAATCCGGGCAACTCGGGCGGGCCGCTTCTGAATCTGGATGGCGAGGTCATTGGCATCAATGCCCAGATCTACAGCCGCACGGGCGGCTTCATGGGCCTGTCCTTCGCCGTGCCCATCGAGATGGTGGAGGACGTGGTGCAGCAGCTGCGGGAACACGGCGAGGTGACGCGCGGCTGGCTGGGTGTGCTGATCCAGGAGGTTACGCGCGAGCTGGCCGACTCCTTCGGCATGGACAAGCCCACCGGCGCCCTGGTCGCGCGGGTGCAGGCCGACAGCCCGGCGCAGAAGGCCGGCTTCGAGACCGGTGACGTGATCCTGTCGTTCAACGGCATCGAGGTGCCCAACTCCTCCGCTCTGCCGCCGATCGTCGGGCGCACGCCGGTGGGCACCGAGGCCGAGGTGGAAGTGCGCCGCGGCGACGAGACCCGCACCATCACGGTCGAGATCGAGCGCCTGCCGGACGACATCTCGGCCCAGCGTGGCGGGCCACAGCGGCAGACGCCGGAGCGGACCGAGCCGCAGAGCCTGCTGGGGATGGTCCTGGAGCCGCTGGAGGCCGAACGCGCCGCGGAGCTGGACGTGGACGCCGGCGTGGTCGTGCGGGAGGTCGTCGACAACCCGGCGCGTTCCGCCGGCCTGCGCCCCGGCGATGTGATCGTGCAGTTCGGCGGCCATGCCATCGACTCGGCGGAGACGCTGGAGCAACAGATCGCCGAGGTCGGCGACCGGCGGACGGTGCCGGTCCTGGTGTATCGCGGCGACAACCCGACCTACATCGCCCTGCGCATCCCGCGGGACTGAGACCGCCTTCGGGGCGCACGCCCCGGGGCCGCCATGGAGCAAGGGAGGGTTGTCGGCCCGGTCGGCAGCCCTCCCGATCGTTTGCGGATGACCGAACTGACGCTTTATCACCGCGAGAGCTGCGGTCTCTGCCATGACATGCTGGCCGAGATCATGGCCCTCAAAAGCCGTTATACTTTCGCGCTTACGGTCGTCGACATCGACGAGGACCCGGAGCTGCAGGCGCGTTTCAACGTCAAGGTCCCGGTGCTTGCGGTCGACGGCGACATTCTCTGCTGCCATTTCCTCGACCGAAAGGCACTGCTGGACCAACTGGCCCCTGCATGACCGAAACCCGCCTCACCCGCAATTTCTCCATCATCGCGCATATCGACCACGGCAAGTCCACGCTGGCGGACCGCCTGATCCAGGGCTGTCATGGCCTGACCGAACGCGAGATGTCCGAGCAGGTGCTGGACTCGATGGATCTGGAGCGCGAGCGCGGGATCACCATCAAGGCGCAGAGCGTCTCGCTGTACTACGACGCCCAGGACGGTGAGCGCTATCAGCTGAATCTCATCGACACCCCGGGGCATGTGGATTTCTCCTACGAGGTCTCGCGCTCGCTGTACGCCTGCGAGGGTGCGTTGCTGGTGGTGGATGCCTCGCAGGGCGTCGAGGCGCAGAGCGTCGCCAACTGCTACACCGCGATCGATCAGGGGCTCGAGGTCGTCCCGGTGCTGAACAAGATCGACCTGCCCGCCGCCGAGCCAGACCGGGTGGCCGCGGAGATCGAGGACGTGATCGGTATCGAGGCCACGGATGCCCTGCGCGTCTCCGCCAAGACCGGCGAGGGCATCGCCGAGCTGCTGGAGGAGATCGTGCGCCGGATCCCGCCACCGGAGGGCGATGCCGAGGCCGCGCCCAAGGCGCTGGTGATCGACTCCTGGTACGACAACTACCTGGGCGTGGTGGCGCTGGTGCGGGTCAAGGCCGGACGCTTCTACGCGGGCCAGAAGATCAAGGCGATGTCGGTGGGGCGGGCGCACGAGGTCAGCCGGGTCGGCGTATTCACGCCCAAGCCGTTGGACCGCAAGACGCTGGAGGTTGGCGAGGTCGGCTATCTGATCGCGACCATCAAGGACATCTCCGGGGCCAAGGTGGGCGACACCTTCACCGATTTCAACAACCCGGCGGACGAGCCGGTACCGGGCTTCCAGGAGATCCAGCCGCGGGTATTCGCCGGGCTGTTCCCGGTCAGTGCGGACGACTTCAACGACCTGCGCGAGGCGCTGGACAAGCTGCGCCTGAACGATGCGGCGCTGTCGTTCGAGCCGGAGACCTCGCAGGCGCTCGGGTTCGGCTTTCGCTGCGGCTTCCTCGGCATGCTGCACATGGAGATCGTGCAGGAGCGCCTGGAGCGGGAATACGACCTGGACCTGATCACCACCGCGCCCACCGTGGTCTACGAGGTGGAGCGCAACGACGGCGAGGTGGTCTCAGTGCACAACCCCTCCGAGCTGCCGGCGAACAACGAGGTGGCCGAGATCCGCGAGCCGATCATCGAGGCGAATATCCTGGTCCCGCAGGAGTATGTAGGGGCGGTGATCACTCTGTGTGTCGAGAAGCGCGGTGTGCAGACGAAGATGCAGTACCTCGGGCGCCAGGTGCAGCTGTCCTACGAGCTGCCGATGTCCGAGGTGATGCTCGACTTCTTCGATCGCCTGAAGTCCGCGACCCGCGGCTATGCCTCGTTCGACTACCAGCCGCTGCGCTTCCAGGCGGCGCCGCTGGTGCGCGTGGACATCCTGATCAATGGCGACCGCGTGGATTCGCTGTCGGCCATCGTGCATCGCGACCATGCCGAGTCGCGCGGGCGCGAGATCATCGAGCGCATGGCCAAGATCATCCCGCGTCAGATGTACGAGGTGGCGATCCAGGCGGCGATCGGTTCCAAGATTATCGCGCGCGCCACGGTCAAGGCGATGCGCAAGAACGTGCTGGCCAAGTGCTACGGCGGCGACGTAACCCGCAAGCGCAAACTCCTGGAGAAACAGAAGGCCGGCAAGAAGCGCATGAAATCGATCGGCAAGGTGGACGTGCCGCAGGAGGCCTTCCTGGCGGTGCTGTCGGTGGACGACGACAAGAAGTGACAATCAGGCCTGCGGCCCGGAAGGGCCGTCGGGCACTCCCCGGCGGGCCGGGAACAGAGGACACGGCATGGCAAATCTCGAACTGATCCTGGTGCTGGCAACCGCCGTGACCGGCCTGATCTGGCTGGGCTGGGTGATCCTGCGGCGGCGTCGCAGCCCGGAGCGCCAGCGGGCGATGCCCTGGTTCGTGGACTACTCGCGTTCGTTCTTCCCGGTGCTGCTGATCGTGCTGATCCTGCGCTCGTTCGTGGCCGAGCCCTTCCGCATCCCCTCCGGGTCGATGATGCCCACCCTGCTGGTGGGCGACTTCATCATGGTCAGCAAGTTCTCCTACGGGATCCGCCTGCCGGTCACCCGCACCAAGATCCTTGATACCGGTGAGCCGGAGCGTGGCGAGGTCGTGGTGTTCAAGTATCCCCGCAACCCCGCCGAGGACTACATCAAGCGGGTCATCGGTCTGCCGGGCGATACCATCGCGTTCCGCGATCGTGTGCTGTACGTGAATGGCGAGCCGCAGCCGGCCGAGCGGGTTGGAACTTTCGAGGGCGAGGGCTCCGGGCAGGTCATGTCGGGCGCGTCGATGTTCGAGGAGACCCTGGATGGACGCACCTACAACACCCTGATGCGCGAGCAGCAGGCGAGCCTCGACGGTTCGGTCACGGTCCCCGACGGTCACTACTTCATGGTCGGTGACAACCGCGACAACTCCAACGACAGCCGGGTCTGGGGGTTCGTCGCCGAGGAGCACCTGGTGGGCCGGGCGCTCTTCATCTGGCTGCATTGGGATTACAATGAAGGCCATCGGGACTTTTCCCGGATCGGCCAGGCGATTCGCTAGGCCGTATTCCGCGGGAGCAGGCAACCAGGGGCAGGGTATTCATGCGACATTCCAGACACTCGATGCAGGGCGCGGGCGCGGTGACGATTCTTGCGCTGATCTTCCTCGCGCTGCTGGTCGGCACCTTCGTGATCAAGATGGGTACGCAGTACACCCAGTTCCTGACCGTGCGCTCGATCATGCAGGATGTGGCCACCCAGACCGGCGCCGCCGACAAGAGCGAGCGCGAGCTGTGGCGCGAGATCAATCGCCGGTTTCAGATCAATTCGGTATACGACGGGATCGGCGAGGACAACTTCAGCGTGACCGAGCACGGGGAGGGCCGCCGCCTGAACTTGGAATACGAGGTGCGCCGCGAATTCCTCGGCAACGTGGACGTGGTGGCGCGCTTCTCGAACAGCGAGACACTCGCCCCTTGAGGACGGCGGCGTCGATCTGTTGCATGCCTCCAGGGGTGTTTTCGTGAGTCGTGACTTTCGCAGCCTGCTGCCGCCGGCCGTGCGCGACGGCGAGGGCGTGGGCCAGGCGCTGACCCACCGCAGTGCCGGCGGGCGCAACAATGAGCGTCTCGAATTCCTCGGGGATGCCGTGCTGGGCCTCGTGATCGCCGACGCCCTGTACGAGCAGCTCCCGGACGCCCCGGAGGGCGACCTGACCCGCCTGCGTGCCGCGCTGGTCAATCGCGAGTCGCTGGCCGCGCTGGCGCGCGAGACGGGACTGGAGGGCACGCTGAACCTGGGCCAGGGCGAGCGCAAGAGTGGTGGTCAGCGCCGCGACTCCATCCTCGCGGATGCGGTGGAGGCCCTGATCGGGGTGACCTATCGCGAGGCCGGCATGCAGGCCGCGCGCGAGTTCACCCTGGCGCTTTACGCCGAGCGCCTGCAGGATCTGCCGTCGGCCGAGTCGCTGAAGGACCCGAAAACCCGCCTTCAGGAACAGCTGCAGGGCCGCAATGCGGAGCTTCCGGTCTACGAGGTACTGGAGGTGGCCGGCCCCGATCACAAGCGCCAGTTCACCGTGGCGGTGCACCTTCCCACCCAGGGCTGGGGGCAGCGCGGCCAGGGCTCCTCGCGGCGCCGCGCCGAGCAGGCCGCGGCCGAGGCCGCCCTGAAGCGCCTGCAACAGGTACAGGAACAATGAGCGAAACCGATGACCGCCCCGCGGGCGAATCCACGCGCTGTGGTCTGATCGCGCTGATCGGCCGGCCCAACGTGGGCAAGACCACGCTGATGAACCGTCTGGTCGGCGAGAAGCTGGCGGCGACGACCCGGCGGCCCCACACCACGCGCAACCGCATCCTCGGGATCGTGACCGAGGGGCAGGACCAGATCGTGCTGATGGATACGCCCGGCATCGACACCGAGCGCACCCAGCTCGTGAACCGCGTCCTCAACCGCACGGCCAGCCAGGCGCTGGCGGATGCCGACCTGGTC
The DNA here is from genome assembly GCF_000377425.1 of Thioalkalivibrio sp. ALE28. Taxonomy (NCBI): domain Bacteria; kingdom Pseudomonadati; phylum Pseudomonadota; class Gammaproteobacteria; order Chromatiales; family Ectothiorhodospiraceae; genus Thioalkalivibrio; species Thioalkalivibrio sp. ALE28. The sequence goes on from NZ_KB898101.1 coordinate 98,124, forward strand.
TGCTTCATCGTCGAGGCCGGCCAGTTCGGCCCGGGCGACGAGCGCATCGAAGAGACCATCCGGCATTCCGGGCGCCCGGCGCTGCTGGTGATCAACAAGGTCGACCAGTTCCGCGCGAAGGAGGACCTGCTGCCGTTCATCCAGGCCCGGGCCGCGAGCTTCGACTATGCCGGCGTGGTGCCGCTGTCGGCAAAGACCGGCTCCAATCTGGAGGGCCTGATCGCGGAGATCCGGACGCACCTCCCGCAGGGCCCGTTCCTGTACGACCCCGATCAGCTCTCGGATCGTCCGCAGCGATTTCGCGCCGAGGAGATGATCCGCGAATCCATGCTCGAGCACCTGGGGCAGGAGGTTCCGTACTCGGTGGCGGTGCGCGTGGAGGACTGGTCGGACGAGCCGCGCACGACACACATCGACGCGGTCATCCTGGTCGAGCGCGACAGCCAGAAGGGAATCGTGATCGGCAAGGGTGGCCAGCGCCTCAAGCGGATCGGCCAGGCGGCCCGCGTCCAGCTGGAAGAACTGCTGGAGCGCAAGGTCATGCTGCGTCTGACCGTGCGGGTGGAGGCCGACTGGACCCGCAACCCGCGGGCCCTGCGCGAACTCGGCATCGAAGAACCCCGATGAGGGCCCCGCGACGGGCATGAGTGGCGCGGGGTCGGCGGTCACCCAGGGGGTCGTGCTGCACGCCCGCCCGCTGCGCGAGAACAGCCGCGTGCTGGATCTGCTGACCGCCGGGAGCGGCCGCCTGTCGGCGGTGGTGCGCGGCAAGGCCGGGTCTGTCCAGCCGTTCGTGCTGCTGGATCTGGCCTGGCGCGGGCGCGGCGAACTGCCCACCCTCAGCGTCGCCGAGCAGCAGCGGGTCTTCCCGCTGACCGGACGGTCCCTGGTCTGCGGGCTGTACCTGAACGAGCTGATCCTGCGCCTGTACCCGCGCGAGGCCCCGATCCCGGAGGCCCTGCCCGCGCTGCTGTCCGCCTACGCCCGGCTGGCCGCGGGCGAACGCGCCGATACCGTCCTGCGCCGTGCCGAATGGGCCCTGCTTGCCCCGCTGGACTCCGGGCTGGAGCATGTCGAGCCGGCCGAGCTGGACCCGGATGGCTGGTATCGCTACGACCCGGAGGCCGGACTGGAGCCCGTGGCCGCCGGACGGGGCGAGGCGATCCCCGGTTCGGCGCTGCGGGCGCTGGCCACCGGGGAGGACGTGCCGGATAATCATGCCCGCGTCAGTCGCGACTTCATGCGCCGGCTGATCGACATCCACCTGGCCGGCCGGCCCCTGCGCACCCGGGGTCTGCTGTAGGCTTCGGGACCGCATCCAACCAAGGGCACCGCCTCATGTCGCATCCTGCTCCGCTCAAGCTCGGGGTCAATCTCGATCACATCGCCACCATTCGCCAGGCGCGGCATACGCCGTATCCGGACCTGATGCAGGCGGTGCGCCTGGCCGAGGCCAGCGGCGCGGACTCCATCACCCTGCACCTGCGCGAGGACCGCCGCCATATCCAGGACGACGATGTCTTCGGGATCAAGCCCCGGCTCAAGGTCCCGATGAACCTGGAGATGGCGGCCACCGAGGGCATGCAGGCGATTGCCCTGAGGCTGCGCCCGGAGGCGTGCTGCATCGTGCCGGAGAAGCGCGAGGAGCTGACCACCGAGGGTGGGCTGGATGCCGTGGGGCAGCTGGAGCGCCTGCGCGAGTTTGTCGCGCCCCTGACCGCCGCGGGGATCGAGGTCTCGCTGTTCGTGGAGCCGGATGCGCGCCAGCTGGAGGCGGCGGTGGCCATTGGCGCGCCGGTGGTGGAGCTGCACACCGGTGCCTATGCCAACGCCCGTGATGCGGCCGAGCGCGAACGCCTGCTCGCCGGCATTAACGAGGCCGCTGCCGCCGGCCGGGAGATGGGTCTGGTGATCAACGCCGGCCACGGGCTGGACTACGACAACGTGCGCCCGATCGCGGCCAACCCGGTGTTTCACGAGCTCAATATCGGGCATTCGATCGTCGCGCGGGCCCTGTTTACCGGCCTGCCCGAGGCGGTCAGTCACATGCGCGGGCTGATGGATGCTGCCCGCCAGGGGCTGCCGGCCGGGCAGTACCCGGTCTGAGCGCGATGATCCTCGGGATCGGGACCGATCTGGTGCAGGTCGCGCGCATGCGCGGCATGTGGGAGCGCCACGGCCGCCGCCTCGCCGAGCGCATCCTGCATCCGCTGGAGCAGGCCGATCTGCCATCCCATGAACCGGCCGGGTTTCTGGCCCGGCGCTTTGCCGCCAAGGAGGCGCTGGCCAAGGCGCTGGGCTGCGGGGTCGGGGCCGACATGGCGCTGGCGGAGGCGGGGGTGACCCATGACGCGCGCGGGCGCCCCGAATTCGTGCTGGCCGGGCGGGCCCGGGCCACCGCAGACCGCCTCGGTGTGCGCGCGATCCATCTCAGCATCAGCGACGAACGCGAATACGCCCAGGCCTTCGTGGTCCTGGAGGGAAACACGGATTAATTTACACGCTCGCGTTCGTTTGCACCCCCGGTCTTCCGAGGCAAGGCGCGCCGCTTGCGGGTAGTGGTTCTGCCCGCCCGTTGTTGATCAAGACCGGGCGTGGGGCCGCGTTGGGGCTCCCTTGTGCCGGATGACTGCACGGCAGTCACCGTGCATTAAGCGCAGGCACAAGCGACTCGAGCGCGAGCGGGTGCATTGATCTGTGTTCCCCTGGGGCGGCGAGTAACCCGTCTTTCCCTCCGGGCGAGGTTGCCCGGGTTGGGGCGGCTCCCTAGAATGTGGCTCCTTATGCCTGCCGCGATCCGCGGATGCTGCGGCAGGCCAGCCCTGAGCGAGCGACGGAGTCCAGTCAATGCCCTGGAACGAACCGGGAAACAACAACCGCGACCCCTGGAGCGGGGGTGGCGGCGGCCAGCGCGGTAGTGGTGGCGGTGGCGGGGGTGGCAATCAGCCCCCCGACCTCGAGGAGATGATGCGCAAACTGTCGCGTCAGCTGAATGGCATCTTCGGCGGGGGCGGCAGCGGCGGCTCGGGTGGTTCCGGCGGTGGCATGGGTCGGGGCGCACAGGCCCTGGTCAGCCTCGGTCTGATCATCGCGCTGGTGGTCTGGCTGGCGTCCGGCTTCCACATCATCTCGGAAGGCGAGCGTGGCGTGGTGCTGCGCTTCGGCGAGTTCCAGCAAGTGAAGAACCCGGGGCCGGGCTGGCATCTGCCCTATCCCATCGAGCGCATCGAGATCGAGAACGTCGACAACGTCCGGACGCTCGAGCATCGCGCGCTGATCCTGACCGGCGACGAGAACATCATCGATGTCGATATCGCGGTGCAGTACCGCATCCTCGACCTGGTCGATTATCTCTTCAATGTCCGCAACCCGAACGCCACGGTGAATCGGGTGATGGAGTCGGCGATCCGCGAGCGCATCGGCAAGAACAACCTCGAATTCATTCTCGGCGAGGGGCGTGGCGAGATCGCCTCGTCGTCGCGCGTGGTGATGCAGGAAAACCTGGACGCCTATGGGGCCGGCATCATCGTCACCGCCGTGTCCATGCAGCAGGCGCAGCCGCCGGAACCGGTGCAGGAGTCCTTTGCCGACGCGATCCGCGCCCGCGAGGACGAGGTGCGTTTCCGCAACGAGGCCGAGGCCTACGCCAATGGCGTGATCCCGCGGGCCCGCGGTCAGGCCGCCCGCATCATCGAGGAGGCCGAGGGCTATCGCGATCAGGTGATCGCCCGGGCCGAGGGTGATGCCTCGCGCTTCGACCAGTTGCTGGCCGAATACCAGCAGGCCCCGGACGTGACCCGGGATCGTCTCTACCTGGAGGCGGTCGAGGCCGTGCTGGAGGATTCGCGCAAGCTGATGCTGGACGTGGGTAGCAGCAACAACCTGATGATGCTGCCGCTGGATCAGTTGTTCCAGGGCGCCGCGCGCAGCGGGAACAGTTCCGGCGACACACCGACACCGCGACCGCTGGATACCAGCCGCAGTGTCTTCAGCAACAGTGGCTCGGGTACGAGCAGCCGGCTGGGTGATCGCGACCCGGCCGCCCAGCGTTCGCGGGAGGTGCGCTAATGCTCCGCATAGCCGGTATTGCCGTGGTCGTGCTCGGTATCGTCGTCGCCCTGTCGACTTACACCGTTGACGAGCGCGAACGCGTGATCAAGTTCGCCCTGGGGGAGATCCGCGAGGTCGATCCGGCCCCGGGCCTGCACTTCAAGTTCCCGCTGATTCAGAACGTCGAGAAGTTCGACGCCCGGATCATGACGCTGAATATCCCGCCGGACCGGTTCCTGACCTCCGAGGCGAAGAACATCATCGTCGATTTCTACGCCAAGTGGCGGATCGACGACGTCGGGCAGTTCTATCGCGCCACGCGCGGCGACGAACGTCTGGCCGAGGAGCGCCTCGCCCAGATCCTGCGGGACGGGATGCGTAACGAGTTCGCCCGCTTCGAGCTGCAGGACGTGGTCGCTGGCGAGCGCCTGACCATTATGGGTGCGGTGCGTCAGACGGCACTGGAGACTGCCCAGGAGCTCGGGATCAACCTGGTGGATGTGCGCATCCGCCGCATGGACCTGCCCGACGAGGTATCCGAGTCGGTGTACGAGCGCATGCGCGCCGAGCGTCAGCGCGTGGCCCAGGACTTCCGGGCCCGCGGGCAGGAGGAGGCGGAGCGCATCCGGTCGCGGGCCGACCGCGAGCGCACGGTGATCCTGGCGAATGCCTACCGCGACTCCGAAGAGATCCGCGGTGCCGGTGATGCCCGGGCGACCGAGACCCTCGGGCGTTCGTTCGGCGAAGACCAGGAGTTCTTCCGCTTCTATCGCAGCCTGATTGCCTACCGCAACAGCATGAGCGGCGAGAACAGCACCTTCATCCTGGAACCGAACTCCGAGTTCTTCCAGTACTTCAATGCCCCCGGGGGCGAACGTCCGGCACCGCTGCAGGCCCGCTGAGCGGGCCGGAATCCGGGTGGCTGCGGGGCTGCCCCGAAGGTCGCCGTTTGCAACGGGCCCGGAGGTTTCCGGGCCCGACTTTTGCCGGCCGGGCGGGGTGGATGACAGGACAAGGACAGGGATGACATGACCGATATCAACCGCTGGTTGCTGCCGGACGGCCTGGAGGAGGCGCTGCCGGATGCCGCGCGGCGTCTGGAGGCGCTCCGGCGCCGCGTGCTGGACCAGTTCGACACCTGGGGCTACGACCTCGTGATGCCGCCCCTGGCCGAGTATCTGGAATCCCTCCTGACCGGGGCCGGGCATGCCCTCGATCTGCAGACCTTCAAGCTCACCGATCAGCTTACTGGGCGCATGATGGGCGTGCGCGCGGACCTGACCCCGCAGGTGGCGCGTATCGACGCGCATCGCCTGCGCGTGCAGGGGCCGAATCGCCTGTGCTACGTGGGCACCGCCCTGCGCACCCGCGCGGACGAATGGTCCGGCTCGCGCAGCCCCTTGCAGGCGGGTGCCGAGCTGTTCGGCCACGACGGGATCGACAGCGATCTCGAGATCATCCGTCTGATGCTGGCCACCCTGACCGTCTGCGGCGTGGACCGCCCGAGCATGGATCTCGGCCATGTCGGGATCTATCGCGCCCTGGCGCGCGACGCCGGCCTCGACGAAAGCCAGGAGCAGGACTTCTTCGACCAGCTCCAGCGCAAGAGCGTGCCCGAGATCGACGAGACCCTGGCGGCCTGGCAGTCCTCCGGCATGGACCCGGTCGCCTGCGCGCGTCTGCGTGCGCTGGTCGACCTGAATGGGGACGCCACGGTACTGGACGAGGCCCGCCGGGCCCTGGACGGCGCACCGGCCGAGGTGCAGTCGGCGCTGGATCACCTGCAGTCCGTGGTCGCCCGCCTCGAGGCGGGCGAGCCGGGACTGGACCTGCACCTGGACCTTGCGGAACTGCGCGGCTACGCCTATCACACGGGGCTCGTGTTCGCCGCCTTCGTCCCGGGTTCCGGCCAGGCCATCGCCCGGGGCGGGCGGTATAACGACATCGGGCGGGTATTCGGCCGTGCGCGGGCGGCGACCGGGTTCAGTACCGATCTGCGCGCCTTCGTGCGCCGCGAAGGCGGGGTGGCGGCCGCGACAAGGCAAAGCGTGCGTGCGCCGGCCAGCGGCGATGCGGCCCTGGAGGCCGCGATCGCGGACCTGCGCGCGCGGGGTGTGCGCGTAGTGCGCGAGCTGGATGGCCAGGACCATGGATCACCTGCCGGCGCGCGTCTGGAGCAGCGCGACGGCGAATGGACGGTAGTGGAGCATTGATGACGATGGGACGTTTTGTAGTCGTGCTGGGCAGCCAGTGGGGGGACGAGGGCAAGGGCAAGATCGTCGATCGTCTGACCGAGGATGCGGCCGCGGTGGTCCGCTTCCAGGGCGGGCACAATGCCGGCCATACCCTGGTGATCGGCGGCGAGAAGACCGTCCTGCACCTGATCCCGTCCGGCATCCTGCGCGAAGGCGTGGAGTGCATGATCGGCAACGGGGTGGTGCTCTCGCCCGAGGCCCTGATCACGGAGATGGAGGAGCTGGAGGCCAAGGGGGTTCCGGTCGCCGACCGCCTGCGTCTGTCGGATGCCTGCCAGCTGATCCTGCCCTACCACGTGGCACTGGACCATGCGCGCGAGAAGGCACGCGGCAAGGCGGCCATCGGGACGACCGGGCGCGGCATCGGGCCGGCCTACGAGGACAAGGTGGCGCGTCGCGGCCTGCGTCTGGACGACCTGTTCCACCGCGAACGCCTGGCGGCCAAATTGGGCGAGGTGATGGACTATCACAACTTTGCGCTGAAGCACTACTTCAAGGCGCCGACCGTCGATCAGCAGGAAGTGCTGGAGCAGTGCCTGGCGCACGCCGAACGACTGCAGCCGATGGTCACGGACGTGGCCGGGCGACTGCACGCGCTGCGCGAGCAGGGCAAGGACGTGATGTTCGAGGGCGCCCAGGGCACGCTGCTGGACATCGACCACGGCACGTATCCGTTTGTGACCTCGTCGAACACCACCGCGGGGGGCGCCTCCACCGGCTCCGGGGTGGGCCCGCGGGACATCGACTACGTGCTGGGGATCACCAAGGCCTATACCACGCGCGTGGGGGCGGGGCCGTTCCCCACCGAGCTGTTCGACAACATGGGCGAGCACCTTGCGCGCCAGGGCAACGAATTCGGCTCCACCACCGGGCGTGCGCGGCGCTGCGGCTGGTTTGACGCGGTCGCGCTGAAGCGGGCGGTCCAGGTGAACACGATCAGCGGCCTGTGCATGACCAAGCTGGACGTACTGGACGGTCTGGAAAGTGTGCAGATCTGTGTCGGCTATGACTGTGGTGGCGAGCGCCGCGAGGTACCGCCGTCCGGGGCCGAGGCCTATGCCGCCTGCACCCCGATCTACGAGGAGATGCCGGGCTGGTCGGAGTCCACGGTCGGCATCCGCGAGTACGCGAAGCTGCCGGCGAATGCGCGCGCCTATCTGGAGCGTCTGAGCGAGGTCGTCGGGGTCCCGGTGGATATGGTCTCCACCGGCCCGGATCGCGACGAAACCCTGGTGCTGCGCGACCCGTTCGACAGCTGATATCCCGCCCGGACGGTCGGGGCGTCAGCAAGCGCGGGCTTCGGTGATGCCCCGGCCCGGGGGTCCGGCGCCTGTGCACGCGGGTGCGCATGACGCGTGTGCATGAAGCGGCGTCGAGGTTTGCCCATGTGGCATGCGAATGGCCCGGGTGAATGCTCCACGGGCCGCGCCCGCGAAGGCAGCGCCCACGAAAAAATCCACGCCATCCATGTGGATGCCGCGCGTTCCGGAGTGGTTCAGGGAGTGTGTTGAAGCAGAAAAATGGTGCCGAGGAGAGGACTTGAACCTCCACGGGGTTACCCCCACTAGCACCTGAAGCTAGCGCGTCTACCAATTCCGCCACCTCGGCACGAGGGACGACACAGCGGTGAAAACCGAGTGTCCTGCGCTTCAGGAGCGCGCAATATAGTGCGCGCTCGCGAGGCTGTCAACGCCCCGGAGGCCGAAATTCGCCGTCCGGGACGGGCGCCGGCGGGCCGGCGCGCACCCGTGCTGCGCAACAAAATTCTGCATGCCTCATAATGGGCGCTTCGGGAAGCGCCGATTCATGTACCCGCTGGTGTTGCGGTCCGCTGGTGTCGCTCGGCTACACTGCGCTCATCGCATCTTGTTCGCACGCTGGAAAGCGGCTCGAGCGCGAGCGTGCACATGAATCAGCGTTTCCCTTGCGCGCCCGGCCGGGTTCCCGGCGAGGGGCTGCCCATTGCAACATCCACAGAGTTCACTGAATGCCAAGACAACGTCGCAAGACCCCCGCCGATCCCAACTTCGAGCGCGAGGCGCAGAAGTACGACAACCCCATCCCCAGCCGCGAGTTCATCCTCGGGCTCCTGCAGGAAGCCGACAATCCGCTGTCCTACGACGAGATCGCGGAGCGGCTGCAGATCGACGATGACGATCGCCTCGAGGCCCTGCGCCGCCGCCTGAAGGCGATGGAGCGCGACGGCCAGGCCCTTTGCAATCGCCGAGGGGCCTATCTGCCGGTCAACCAGGAAGATCTGATCCGCGGCCGTGTGATCGGGCATCCGGACGGCTTCGGCTTCCTGGTGCCGGACGAGCAGGACGACGATCTGTTCCTGTCGCCCAAGCAGATGCGCGGCGTATTCCATGGCGACCGGGCGCTGGCCCGGGTCATGGGCGTGGATCGCCGCGGCCGCCGTGAAGGCGGGATCGTGGAGGTCCTCGAGCGCAACACCACCCAGGTGGTCGGGCGCCTGAAGATCGAGGACGGGGTCGGTGTCCTGACCCCGGACAACAAGCGGATTACCCACGACATCCTGGTGCCGCCGGACGGCCTGGGCGAGGCGCAGGACGACCAGATCGTGGTGGTGCGTATCCGCGAATCCGCCTCGCGCACCGCGCGCCTGAAGGGCGATGTGCTGGAGGTCCTGGGCGAACACATGGCCCCGGGCATGGAGATCGACATCGCGATCCGTGCCCATGGCCTGCCGCACGAGTGGCCGGACGAGGTCACGGCCGCCGCCGACGCACTGGGTGCCGAGGTCGCCGAGAAGGACAAGAAGGGCCGTCTGGATCTGCGCGAGAAGCCGTTTGTCACCATCGATGGCAGTGATGCCCGCGACTTCGACGACGCCCTGTACTGCGAGCCGGAGGGCAAGGGCTGGCGCCTGTGGGTCGCGATCGCCGACGTGTCCCATTATGTCGAGCGCGATGCGGCCCTGGACCGCGAGGCCCGCACCCGCGGCACCTCGGTGTACTTCCCCGACAACGTGATCCCGATGCTGCCGGAGGCCCTGTCCAACGGCCTGTGCTCGCTGAACCCGAAGGTGGATCGGTTGAGCATGGTCTGCGAGATGGAGATCGGCGCGCGCGGGGCACTGAAGAGCTATCGCTTCCACGAGGGCCTGATCCGCTCGCACGCGCGTCTGATCTACGACGATGTTGCGGCGATGCTCGACGGCGACACGGCCCTGCGCGAGCAGAACGCCCATGTGATGCCGCATCTGGAGACCCTGCACAAGGTCTTCAAGTCCCTGCACGCAGCCCGCAATCGCCGCGGCGCGATCGACTTCGACACCACCGAGACCAAAATCGTATTCGGCGAGGACCGCAAGATCGAGCAGATCGTCCCGACCGAGCGCAACGATGCCCATCGCCTGGTCGAGGAATGCATGATCATGGCGAACGTCGCGGCGGCGCGGTTCCTGAAGAAGCACAAGGTGCCGGCGCTTTATCGTATCCACGACCAGCCACCGGCGGAGAAGGTCGAGGAGCTGCGCGAGTTCCTGAATGGCGCGGGCCTGAGCCTGGGCGGCGGGGCCGAACCCACACCGGCCGACTACACCGCCGTGCTGAAGGCCGCGCGCCAGCGCTCGGACCAGCAGCTGATCCAGACGGTGCTGCTGCGCTCGCTGAGCCAGGCGGTGTACGCCCCGGAACTGGACGGGCACTTTGGTCTGGCGCTGGACGACTACGCGCACTTTACCTCGCCGATCCGGCGCTATCCCGACCTGCTGGTGCATCGTGGCATTCGTCATGTGCTGCGCAAGGGCAGTGGCAAGGCGTTCCCGTATTCGCACAGCGACATGGAATCGCTGGGCGAGCACTGCTCGATGGCGGAGCGGCGCGCCGACGATGCCACCCGCGATGCCGAGGCCTGGCTGAAGGCCGAGTACATGCAGGACAAGGTCGGGGAGACCTTCACCGGCGTGGTCTCCGGCGTAACCGGGTTCGGCCTGTTCGTCGAGATCAAGGATGTCTACATCGAGGGCCTGGTCCACGTGACCAGCCTGGACAATGACTTCTACCACTTCGACCCGACCCGTCACACCCTGACCGGCGAGCGCGGCGGACGTGTGTTCCGTATTGGGGACGAACTGCAGGTGCAGGTGGCCCGGGTGAGTCTGGATGATCGCAAGATCGACCTCGCGCTGGCCGGGGAACCGGGCAAGCCGAAGCCGACGGACGCGCCGCCGAAGAAGCGCAGCCGCCGCAGCAAGCGCCGCAAGGATGCCGAGACCGCCCCGGCCGCCACCCCGGCGGACGAGACCCAGCCGGCCGAAGCTGCGGCGGACCCGGCTCCGGCCGAGCCGCAGGCACCCGCCGCCGACGACGAGGCCCCGGCACCGAAGAAGAAGCGTCGCCGTCGCGGGGGTCGCCGCCGTGGTTCGGTCTCCGGTGACACGACCCCGGACCCGGCCCCCGAGCCGGGGAACGAGGCGGCCCCGGTGTCCGACCCTGGCGAGGGTATTCCCGATGCCCCGGAACCCGGCAACGAGGCGGTCCCGCCGCCGCGACCGGAGGCCGACAAGGACGGCAACACCATCGTCGAGTCGGAGCCGCAAGCCCAGGCGGCGGGCAAGAAGCCCGCGGGTTCCGGCCGTCGCCGCAGCCGTCGCCGGCGTCCCTCCTCGTCCTGAGGTACCGCCCGGTGAGTGCGCAGGGCCATCCATCGCGAGGCGCGGCATCCCCGCGCGAGCGCGCGGCGGGTTCGCGGCCGGCTGTGTCCCGTGGAGGGGTGCGGTGAGCAAGGGTGGCAAGGGCAGCCGCGCGGAGACCTTCGGTGGTATTCATGCGGTGGCGGCGGTACTGGAGCGTGCCCCGGAACGGGTGAAGCGCCTGCAGCTCGCGACCGACCCGGTCGAGCCCGCGCTGGAGCGCCTGCTGCATCGTGCCCGCGCCTGCGGTCTCGCGGTGGAGCGGGTGGGCCGCGAGCGCCTGGATCAGCAGCATCCGGGGTTCCAGAACCAGGGCGTGATCGTGCACTGCACCCCGCGTCCGGTGGTGGATGAAAAGACCCTGATCCAGCGGGTGCGCGATGGTCTGGACCTCGTGCTGATTCTCGATGGGGTGACCGACCCCCACAACCTCGGCGCCTGCCTGCGCACCGCCGATGCGGCGGGGGCCGGCGCGGTGATCATGCCGCGCCACCACAGCGCCGCCCTGACCCCGGCGGCCATCAAGGTGGCCTCGGGCGCGGCCGAAACCGTGCCGGTGGTAACGGTCGGAAATCTCGCGCGGACGCTCGCCTCGCTCAAGCAGGCCGGTATGTGGACCGTCGGCCTCGCGGGCGAGGCCGGGGAAAGCCTCTACGCGCTGGACCTGCGCCCGCCGACCGCGATCGTGATGGGGGCCGAGGGCGAGGGCCTGCGCCGGCTCACCCGGGAGGCCTGCGACCACCTGGCCGCCTTGCCCATGCACGGGACGGTGGAGAGCCTCAATGTCTCCGTGGCCACCGGGGTAACCCTGTTCGAGGCGGTGCGCCAGCGCCAGGCCGGCGCGCCGGACTGAGGGCGTCGGCCGCCTGGCCTGTTCGTCGCTTGTTGTTGTCGCCCGCTTCGGTTATCGTATCGCGCCTTTCTGCCCCGCGGGCGCGCCCGCGGGGTTGAACCCTTGCCTCACCGCGTGGACGGGAGGCTGATACCCGAAAGGAGTTCCCGATGCGTCACTACGAAGTTGTATTCCTGGTCCACCCGGACCAGAGCGAGCAGGTCCCGGCGATGATCGAGCGCTACAAGGGCCTGGTCGAAGGCCACGAAGGCAAGATCCATCGCCTGGAAGACTGGGGCCGCCGTCAGCTGGCCTACCCGATCCAGAAGCTGGTGAAGGCCCACTACGTGCTCATGAACATCGAGGCCTCGGAAGAGGCGATGGAAGAGCTCGCCAGCGCCTTCCGGTTCAACGATGCCGTGCTGCGACACCTGGCGATGCGCATGGAAGAGGCTGTGACCGAGACCTCCCCGCTGGCCAAGGGCCAGGAAGAGGAAGGCTCCAAGGGCCGTCGCCGCGAGCGTGACGACGAGGGCGGCGAGTCCGCCTCCGATGATTCGGCCGCTGCCGAATAAGTCCCGCCCGTTCGTTGACCGAATTTTTGAAGGAGAGTTGAGATGGCCCGTTTTCCGCGTCGCCGCAAGTACTGCAAGTTCACCGCCGAAGGCATCGATTACATCGATTACAAGGACCTGAACCTGCTCAAGGGTTTCGTCACCGAGACCGGCAAGATCGTCCCCAGCCGAGTGACCGGCACCAGCGCGAAGTACCAGCGTCAGCTGGCCACCGCCGTGAAGCGCGCGCGCTTCCTCGCCCTGCTGCCGTACAGCGACAACCACTAAGTCTCGTACCGGTTCGCCGGGGGCCGTCGCCATGCGCGCACTGGCCGAATTCGCGATGAAGAGCCGGGGCCGCGCCGTGGGCGCGGTCTCCGGTTTTGGTGTGGCGGGGCTGTTTCTGCCGCCGGTGGCGCTGCTTGGCAGCGCGCTGGTCGCCCTGGTCGGGCTGCGCATTGGCCTCGGGCAGGCACTGCTGGTGATCGCGCTGTCCGCGCTCGTGCTCGGGGTCGCAATGTTTGCCCTGATGCCCGAGGCCCCGCTGTTCGCGGGGGTGGTGGCCGGGGTGGTGCAATGGGCGCCGGTGGCGCTGCTGGCGGAGCTGCTGCGACGGACCGTCTCGTGGCGCAGCACGCTGCAGGCCGCCGCCGGGGTCGCCGGGTTCGGGGTGCTGGCCGTCCATATGCTCGTCCCGGATCTCGAGTCCACCTGGGCCGAGGCCGGGATGAGACTGCTGGGGCCCCTGGTCGAAGGTAGCGAGACCGGTCCGCAGGAACTCGAGGCGGCGTTGCGCCGCGCCGCCCCGTACCTGACCGGGCTGTTTGCCGGGATCCTGCTGCTGAGCCTCACGCTCTCGGTGCTCCTGGGTCGCTACTGGCAGGCGCTGCTGTACAACCCGGGGGCGTTCGGCGAGGAGTTTCGGGCACTGCAGTTCGGGCGCGCCACAAGCGCGGCCACGCTGCTGCTGGCGGGGATCGGCCATCTGGGCCCGGTGCCGCTGGCGACCGAACTGGCGTTCATCCTCGCGGTGCTGTTCTTCCTGCAGGGGATCGCGCTGATGCACGCGCTGACCTTCCGTCAGGGCATGAGCAGCTTCTGGCTGGTGGGGATGTACGTCCTGCTGGCGCTGGCGATGCCGCAGATGTTCCTGCTGCTCGCCACCATCGGCGTCATCGACGCCTGGGCGGACATCCGCTCGCGGCTGGGCCCCGGCTCCGCATCGGGTGGGCAGGGCGGCGACAACAATCCGTGAGACCGGTCCGAGACCGGTGTAGAATGCGTGCCTTCGGGCGCTGATCAAACGTTACAGGAATACAAAGATGGAAGTCATTCTGCTGGAAAAGATCGATAACCTCGGCACCCTGGGTGACCGTGTCAACGTGCGTCCCGGTTTCGCGCGGAACTATCTGCTGCCGCAGGGCAAGGCCACGTTCGCCACCGCCGAGAACATCGCCGAGTTCGAGGCGCGTCGCGCCGAACTGGAGAAGGCCGCCGCCGAGGCCTTCGCCGCCGCCGAGGCGCGCAAGGAAAAGCTGGACGGCACCGTGCTCGAGATCACCGCGAAGGCCGGTGGCGAAGGCAAGCTGTTCGGCTCCATCGGCCCGGCGGACATCGCCGACGCGCTGAGCGCCAAGGGCACCGAAGTCGAGAAGAAGGAAGTGCGCATGCCGGAAGGCCCGCTGCGTACCGCCGGCGAATTCGAGGTCGGGCTGCACCTGCACTCGGACGTGGATGTGGACATTCGCGTCGTTGTGATCGGCGAAGAGTGATCCGTCGGATGTCGGGAGGGTGGCCCCACCGGGTCGCTGATACCCGGCAGGTGGGCGGGTTCGTCGCATGAACTCGCCCATGACCCCGAATCCGCGGGTCCCCCCGCATTCCGAGGAGGCCGAACAGGCAGTCCTCGGAGGCCTGATGCTGGATAACGCCGCCTGGGACCGGGTGGCGGACCGCATTACCGCAGAAGACTTCTATCGCCACGACCACCGCCTGATCTTCCGGGCGGTGTCCACGCTGGCGGATCGCAATGCCCCGTTCGACATGGTCACCGTGTCGGAGCAGCTGGACCGTACCGCGGAGCTGGAATCCGCGGGGGGCATGGCCTATCTCGGCCGCCTGGCAGCGGAAACCCCCAGTGCCGCGAACATCGTGGCCTACGCCGATATCGTCCGCGAGCGCTCCATCCTGCGGTCGCTGATCTCGGTGGGCACCGAGATCGCCGATTCGGCCTATACCCCCGAGGGCCGCGACTCCAAGGAACTGCTGGACGTGGCGGAGCAGAAGGTGTTCCGCATCGCCGAGCAGGGCGCGCGCGGGGCCCAGGGCTTTCGCGGGATGAAGCCGCTGCTGACCGCGGCGGTCGACCAGATCGAGTATCTCTACGAAAGCCAGAACCCGATTACCGGGGTGGCCACCGGCTATCAGGATCTGGATGCCCTGACCTCCGGACTGAACCCGGGCGATCTGGTGATCGTCGCCGGGCGTCCGTCCATGGGCAAGACCTCGTTCGCGATGAACATCGCCGAGTACGTGGCGATGAAGAACTCCGAGCCGGTCGCGATCTTCTCCATGGAGATGCCCGGCGAGCAGCTGGCCATGCGCCTGCTGTCCTCCATGGGCCGGATCAACCAGCAGAAGCTGCGCTCCGGGCGCCTGGAGGACGGCGACTGGCCGCGTCTGACGAGCGCGGTGCAGATGCTCTCCGAGGCGCCCCTGTTCATCGACGACACACCGGCGCTGTCGCCCACCGAACTGCGGGCGCGCACCCGCCGCCTGATGCGCGAACACAAGGGGCTGGGTCTGATCGTCGTCGACTACCTGCAGTTGATGCAGTTTCCCGGCAGTGGCGAGAGCCGGGCCCACGAGATCTCCGAGATCTCGCGCGGGCTGAAGGCCCTGGCGAAGGAACTGAGTGTCCCGATGATCGCGCTGTCGCAGCTCAACCGCTCGCTGGAACAGCGCCCGAACAAGCGCCCGGTGATGTCCGATCTGCGCGAGTCCGGGGCCATCGAGCAGGACGCGGATATCATCGCCTTCGTGTATCGCGACGAGGTCTACAACGACGAGTCGCCGGACAAGGGCACGGCGGAGATCATCATTGCCAAGCAGCGTAACGGCCCCATCGGCACCGTGCGCCTGACCTTCCGCGGGCAGTTCACCCGTTTCGAGAACTACGCCCCCGACGTCTACGGCGAGATCGGCCACGAGGCCTGACCCGGGACGTGAAGCGAGCGGCGACCATCCAGCTCGACCCCGAGGCCCTGCGGCACAACCTGGCCGTGGCGCGACGCCTGGCGCCCGGTGTCCCGATGTGGTCGGTGATCAAGGCCGAGGGCTACGGCCATGGGCTGCTATGGGCCGCCGAGGCCCTGGCGGCGGCCAGCGACGGGCTCGCCGTCTCCCAGGTCGGCGAGGCCCGGGCGCTGCGCGCGGCCGGCTTCGACGGTCCGGTGCTGGTCCTGCAGGGTCCGCACGATGCCAGCGACGCACGCGCCTGTGCCGAGTTCGCCCTGCAGCCGGTCCTGCATGACCCGGCTCAGCTCGATCATCTGGATGCCTCTGGCATCCGCCTCCCCGAGGTCTGGGTCAAGCTGAACACCGGCATGAACCGCCTGGGCTTCGAGCCGCGCCAGGCGGGCGAGGTGGCGATGCGCCTCCAGGCCGCCGGGCACGGGCAGCAGGGGCTGCACTGGATGACACACCTGGCCTGCGCCGACACGCCCGGCCACCCGCAGAATACTCACCAACTGGAATGCTTTGCCGGCGCCGTCGGGGCGTGGCCGGGATACCGCAGCGTGGCCAACTCCGCTGCGCTGTTCGCCGGCTGGGGCTCGGGCGGTGAGGGGGCCGCGCCCGGCGACTACTGGGCGCGGCCCGGCATCATGCTCTACGGGGCACACCCGGCCTCCGCGCCGGCGGATCGTCCGCCCGAGGGGCCGGAGGGCGAGCTGCGCCCGGCGATGACGGTGCAGGCCCCGGTCATCGCGACCCAGCAGCTGGAGCCGGGCAGCCGCGTGGGTTATGGCGCCACCTGGACGGCCGATCGACCGGGTCGCGCCGGGATCGTCGCGATGGGCTATGCCGACGGCTATCCGCGTCATGCCCCGTCGGGCACGCCGGTGCGGGTCGGTGACCGGATCTGCCCGCTGATCGGGCGCGTCTCCATGGACATGCTGGCGGTGGATCTGACCGAGGTGCCTGCCGCGCAGGTTGGCGACCAGGTGACACTGTGGGGCGAGGGGCTCCCGGTGGAGCGGGTCGCGCGCGCGGCTGGCACCATCAGCTACGAGCTGTTGACCCGCGTGGCGGATCGCCTGCAGCCGGCGCACTGAGCCCGGTACACTGTGGCATCCCGCAGCCAAGGATGCCCCGATGACCGATTTCGACCCCGCTGATTACGACCCGCAGACTGTAGCCATCCGGCACGGTTACCAGCGTACGCCCGAGGGCGAGCACTCCGAGGCGATCTTCCCGACCTCCAGCTTCGTATTCGGCTCGGCCGCGGAGGCCGCCGCGCGCTTCGGCGGGGAGTCGCCCGGCAACATCTACTCGCGCTTCACCAACCCGACCGTGCGTACCTTCCAGGACCGCCTGGCCGCGCTGGAGGGGGGCGAGGCCTGTGTGGCCACCGCCTCCGGGATGTCGGCGATCCTCGCGACCATGATGGGCCTGCTGAAGGCCGGCGATCACGTGGTCTGCTCGCGTTCGGTGTTCGGCACGACTACGGTGCTTTTCAACAACTACCTCGGCCGTTTCGGTGTCGAGGTGACCTACGTCGAGCTGTCGAACCTCGAGGCCTGGGAGGCCGCCACCCAGCCGAATACCCGGTTGTATTTCTGCGAGACGCCGTCCAACCCGCTGGGCGAGGTGGTGGACATTGCCGCGCTGGCGGAGATCGCGCATCGGCACGACGCCCTGCTCGCGGTGGACAACTGCTTCTGCACGCCGATCCTGCAGCGCCCGCTGGATCTGGGCGCCGACATCATCATCCACTCGGCGACCAAGTTTCTCGACGGCCAGGGCCGCTGTCTGGGCGGCGCGGTGGTCGGCGACGCCGAGCGCGTCGGCAAGGATGTCTACGGCTTCCTGCGCACCGCCGGGCCGACCCTGTCGCCGTTCAACGCCTGGGTGTTCCTGAAGGGGCTGGAGACCCTGGCCCTGCGCATGCGCGCCCACAGCGAGAACGCCCTGGCCCTGGCGCAGTGGCTGCAGGCCCACCCGCAGGTCACGGCCGTGCATTACCCGGGGCTCGAGTCCCACCCGCAGCACGCAATCGCGAAGCGCCAGCAAAGCGGCTTCGGCGGGGTGCTGAGTTTCGAGGTCGCCGGCGGGCGTGAGGCCGCCTGGTCGGTGATTGACGCCACGAAATTCCTGTCGATCACCGCAAATCTGGGCGATACCAAGACCACCATCACCCATCCGGCCACCACTACCCACGGCCGCGTGGACCCGGACAGGCGCGAGGCCCAGGGCATTACCGAGGCCCTGGTGCGGGTCGCCGTGGGGCTGGAGGCGGTCGCCGACATCCAGCGCGACCTGGCCCGCGGGCTCGACGCGCTCTGACGCGGCTCCCGGGTCGACCGCACGGATATGTCCAGACCCGCATCCGGTGATGTCCATCCGAAGCCGCGCCGGCGTCCGCGCTGGCGCGTACTGCTGACGGTCGTTATTGGCTTCCACCTGCTGGGGTTCCTGTCGTCGCTGGATGCGCTGATGTCCACGCGGACGCCGCAGGGCGCGGTGGCCTGGATCGTGTCGCTCAACACCGTTCCCTATGTGGCCGTGCCGGCCTACTGGGTATTCGGCGCCAGCGAGTTTCGCGGCTACGTGGTCGCGCGCCGTGACGAAGACTCCGCTCTGGCGCGGGCCCTGCAGCCGAAGACAGAGGAGCTGTGGTCCCACCAGTACATCGCGCAAGAGCCGAGCAAGCACCTGGACGGGGTGCAGCGGCTGGCCCGCTGGCCGTTTCTCCACGGCAACGAGGTCGAGCTGCTGGTGGATGGCGAGGCGACCTTCGACAGTATCTTCGAGGGGATCGAGCAGGCCGAGCGCTACCTGCTGGTGCAGTTCTATATCGTGCGCGACGACGCGATCGGGCGCGAACTCAAGCGGCGGCTGGTGGAGCGGGCGCAGGACGGGGTCGAGGTCTATTTTCTCTACGACGAGATCGGCAGCTACCGCCTGCCCGGCAGCTATCTCGACGCCCTGCGCGAGGCGGGGGTGCATGTGCAGCACTTTCACTCGACCCGCGGGCGCGGTAATCGCTTCCAGCTGAACTTCCGCAATCACCGCAAGATCGTGGTGGCCGATGGCGAACAGGGTTGGGTCGGCGGACTGAACGTGGGGGATGAGTACCTCGGGCGGGACCCGAAGATCGGCCCCTGGCGCGATACCCACCTGCGCATCGAGGGGCCGTCCGCCCTGGCCCTGCAGTCGGTGTTCCTGGAGGACTGGCACTGGGCGACCGAAGACATCCCGGAGCTGGAATGGAAGCCGGCGATCATGGCGGACGATGGCGTCCCGGTGCTGATCCTGCCCTCCGGCCCGGCGGACGAATTCGAGACCGCCAGCCTGATGATGCAACAGGTTATCCATGCGGCGGATCGGCGTATCTGGATCGCCAGCCCGTACTTCGTGCCGGACGAGGGCGTGCAGGGCATGCTCAAACTGGCCGCGCTCAGTGGCGTCGACGTACGGGTGCTGATCCCCGAGGTCACCGACAACCCGCTGACCACGCATGCGGCCTATGCCTTTCTGGGTCCGCTGCTGGATGCCGGCGTGCGCATCTACCGCTATCAGGAGGGTTTCCTGCACGGCAAGGCCTTCGTGGTGGACGACATGGGCGCGGCGGTGGGGACCGTGAACCTGGACAACCGCTCGTTCCGGCTGAATTTCGAGGTCACCGCGCTGGTGATGGATCCGGCCTTCGCTCGCGAGACGGCGCGCATGTTTGAAGCCGACTTTGCCCGCTCGCGCGAGATGACCCGGCAGGATGTGGACGACCTGCCGCTTTGGCGACGGGTGGCCGCAAGGGCTGCCTATCTGCTGGCGCCGGTGTTGTAGGGAAACACGGATCAACGTACACGCTCGGGCGGCTTGATCTGTGTCACACCGAAAGCCGGAGCGGCTGCTAGACTTGCAGGCAGAATACCTGTTCGAGGCCAGCCCGTGTCGCGAGCCCTGCACCATCTGTTGAACCTGCTGATCGTCGCCGCCCTGCTGCTGGCGCCGATCGCCGGTGCCGGGATGATGCACGGCGATGCCGCGGACAGCATGACTGCGGCGGACCACTGCGCGGGTGAGGGTGCCGGATCGGCGTCGGAGTCCTTGTCTGCAGACTTCGTGATCCCAGCCGAGCCTTCGGCCTGCGAGATGCCCTGTGCGGTCTGTGGCGTCTGCGGGGTCTCGGGTTTGCCTTCACCCGCCGGCACGCCGGTCACGGCGGCCGCGCCCGTTTTCGTTTCCCTTCCCGTCGCCATGGGCCCCGGTACCCCCGCGGCACCGGATCTGCGCCCACCCCTCTGATTCCTCCCTGGCCGGGATTCCACCCGGCCCCGGGTGATCGCGCATCACCCACGCACTGCGCATTACCGCGCTTTGCGTCTTTCACTCTGTCCCGGGGAGGACTACATCATGATGAATGAACAAGGTTTTGGCTGGATGGGCGGTATGGGTCTTGGCGGGGGCCTGATCGGGCTGCTCGTCCTGGTGCTGCTGATCCTCGGCATCGCCGCCCTGATCAAGTACCTGTTCGGCAATCGCTGAGGAGGCGCGCGATGGCGACGGAAACGAAGCCAGCGGATGCCCGCGAGGCGGTGGTGATCGTCCCCGGCATGGGGTCGGACCACTGCGCGGGGATTGTTCGCACGGCGCTGGAGAAGACCCCGGGTGTGGCCTCGGTGGGGACCAATATTGCCCGCCACCGGGTGACCGTGGGATACGACCCCGAGCAGGTGAACCCGCAGGGGTTGCGAGCCGCCGTGGAGGGGGCTGGCTACGATGTCGCCCAGGTCGAGGGCGAAACGGGCGCCGCCGGTACGGTGCGTCTGGTGGTACCCGGCATGGGTTCGGACCACTGCGCGGGGATTGTGCGCGGTGCGATCGAGAAGCTGGACGGCATCCAGGCGGTGCGCACCAACATCGGCGATCACCGTGTGACCGTAGAACCCGGTCCCGGCGGCCCCGACGCCGAGGCCCTGCGCGCCGCGGTCGAGGGGGCCGGCTATGACGTGGCGGCGGTGGAGACCGAGGAGGCCGGCAGCGAGGCGGACGACGCCGAGATCGACGCCGCCTACCTGAAGCAGGCCTGGCGCCGGCTGTGGATCGCGATGATCCCGACCATCGCGATCATGGTGCTGATGATGCCGCACATGTTCTGGCAGGAGATCCCCGGCTATCTCCTGATCATCGCCGTGCTGGCGTTCCCGGTAGTGTTCATGGCCGGGGGTGCGGCCACCCACCGGTCGTCCTGGCGCGCGCTGAAAAGCGGCAGTCTGAACATGGACGTGCTGATCTCCATGGGCTCGCTGCCGCCCTATCTGCTGGGGCTGATCGGCTTTGTCTACCCGATGACCTCGTTCATCGAGATGGCCGCGACCATCATGGCCTTCCACATGCTCGGGCGGTACCTGGAGTACCGCGCGAAGGGCGAGGCCTCCTCCGCGATCCGCAAGCTGCTGGATCTGGGTGCGAAGACGGCCCGGGTCGAACGCGATGGCGAAGAGGTCGAGGTGCCGGTGAAATCGCTGCAGGTGGGCGAGGTGATGATCGTGCGCCCGGGCGAGAGGATCCCCACCGATGGCGAGGTGGTTGCCGGCGAGAGCACCGTGGACGAATCCATCGCCACCGGCGAGTCGGTGCCGGTGGACAAGGCCGAGGGCGATACCGTGCTCGGTGCGACCCTGAACCAGCAGGGGCGGTTGAAGGTGCGTGCGACCCGTGTGGGGGCCGACACCTTCCTGTCGCAGGTGATCCGGCTGGTGAACGAGGCCCAGGGCTCGCGGGTGCCGGTGCAGGAGCTGGCGGACCTTATCACCGCGCGCTTCGTGCCGGCGGTATTGATCATCGCGCTGGCCGCGTTTGCAGCCTGGCTGGCGTTTTCCGGGGCGCTGCAGCCGATCCTGATCTGGGGCGAGGGCTTCCTGCCCTGGGTCGACTCGGAGCGCCCGCCGATCGTGCTGGCCATCCTCGCGGCCATTGCCGTGCTGGTCATCGCCTGCCCCTGCGCGCTGGGGCTGGCCACGCCCACCGCCCTGATGGTCGGCTCCGGCATGGGGGCCGAGCGCGGGGTGCTGATCCGCTCGGGCTCCGCGATCCAGACGCTGAAGGACATCCGCGTGATCGTACTCGACAAGACCGGGACCATCACCCGCGGGCAGCCGGCATTGACGGACGTGATCGCGGCCGAGGGCTTCGATGACGCCCGCGTGCTGGGTGCGGCCGCGGCCGTGGAGGCCGGCTCCGCGCATCCGCTGGCGGAGGCCATCGTGCAGGGCGCGCGCGACCGGGAGCTGGCAATCGCCGAGGTCGAACAGTTTCAGTCGCACACCGCGCGCGGAGTGGAAGCCCGCCTCGACGGGGAACGTGTCCTGGTCGGCAGCCAGCGGCTGCTGGAGGAGCAGGGCCTGGATCCGTCCAGCCTGCTGGAATCGCTGCGGCGGTTCGAGGATGCCGGCAAGACCGCGATGCTGGTGGCAATCGGCGATCAACCGGCCGGCATCGTCGCGGTCGCCGACACGCTCAAGGATGAGTCGCAGAGTGCCATCGAACAGCTGCACGGCCTGGGTATCCGCTGCGTGATGGTCACCGGCGACAACGAGCGCACCGCCAACGCGGTGGCCGCGCAGGTCGGGATCGACGAGGTCCGTGCCGGCGTGCTGCCGGAGGGCAAGGTCGAGGCGGTCCGCGAACTGCAGGCGCAGTACGGCGACCACGTGGCGATGGTGGGCGACGGCATCAACGACGCCCCGGCGCTGCAGCAGGCGAACGTCGGCATCGCGATCGGGGCCGGCGCGGATGTGGCCATCGAGGCCGCCGATGTGACCCTGGTGCGCGGTGAGCTGACCAAGGTCGTCGAGGCCGTCCGGCTCTCGCGCCTGACCTTCCGCAAGATCGTCCAGAACCTGTTCTGGGCCTGGGGCTACAACACCGCCGCGATCCCCATCGCCGCGGTCGGCCTGCTGCACCCGATGATCGGCGTGATCGCGATGACCGCCAGCTCGCTGTCGGTCATCGGCAACTCCATCCTGCTGCGCCGCAGCATGCCGACTGGCGAGCGTTGAGCGGGTATCCTGTGCCGCATGCAAGCATCGAACCCGAATCCTGAATCCGCGCCGGAGTCCCCGGTCGTTTATCGCGCGGCCGAGGCCGCGTTGCGCGAGCGGGACCCGGAGACCAAGTGCGAGCGGGCGCTGGAGCTCATACGCGGTTGGTGGGCGGGCGAGCTGGAGGCCGGGAGTGCCCCGGCACCGGAACGCATGGAGGTACCGGGGCGGCCCGAACACCCCGTGCTGGTGCACCCGAAGGATCTTCCTCGGCGCGGGCTGCACACCACGGCCGGGCGGGTGGCGCTGGTGCACGCGGTCGCGCATATCGAGTTCAACGCGATCAATCTGGCGCTGGACGCCGTCTATCGCTTTCGCGACATGCCGGCGCCGTTCGTCAGCGACTGGCTGCAGGTGGCGGCCGAGGAGGCGCGCCATTTCCGGCTGTTGCGTGCGCGGCTCAACGAGCTGGGGGCGGACTACGGCGACCTGCCGGCCCACAACGGGCTGTGGGAGGCCGCACTCGCGACCGACCACGACGTGATGATCCGCATGGCCCTGGTGCCGCGCGTGCTGGAGGCGCGCGGGCTGGACGTGACCCCGGGCATGATCGAGCGCCTGGCAGCAGCGGGCGATCACGCGACCGTGGCGCTTCTCGAGATCATCCAGCGCGAGGAGGTCGCCCACGTGGCGATCGGCACGCGCTGGTTCCGCGAGTTGGCCCACGCGCGCGGGCTCGATGCCGAGCCGCTCTTCCTCGAGCTGCTGGCAGAGTACATGCCGGGCCGCGTACGCCCGCCCTTCGCCCACGCCGCCCGCCGCGCCGCCGGTTTCACCGACTCCGAGATGGCGCAACTGGAGGCCCAGGCCGCCACCGATTCGTCGCCATAGATTCGAGCGGATCGGCTCTGCGCCGTTTTGTGGTCAGGCCTGGCAGTGGCTGGTCTTGGTTCGGCATACGGTGTTTACGGTGCCTTCGGTCCGCATACTGCCTGGCGCTGACTCGCCAGCGCGCCCCGAGTGACTTCTTTGCTCGTGCAAAGAAGTCACCAAGAAACACGCCCGACTGCCGCGACCCCGGCCCGCTGT
>NZ_KB898102.1:0-106910 GCF_000377425.1 Thioalkalivibrio sp. ALE28
CACGGCTGTGCGGTTTCACCGTCAATACTGATCCACAACTCGGCCTTGCCGACATCGACCCCGATCCGATGCGTTGCCATCATCACACCTCCCGAGCTAGCTTGGAGTGGTCTGTCGGGGCCTCACCGAACGCTGGCTTGCCATCTATCGTCGGTCCCGAGCCGATCGATTCCTTATCGGCGTTTAAGGTGAGGGGTGGGACGAACTCTCCTACCGTCTGTGCCACAGGCCAGATGCCAGCTTCGTCCCTCCACCCCGACAGACCCTTTCTAGGCCTGCCACGGGTAAACATACAAGGCCAGCCCCCTGGCCGATGGGGGATTCGGCGCAACCCCACCGTTCAAAGCCAGATCGCATCCCAGTGAGGATAGTCACCCAGGTTGCGCACCAGACCGGCACGCAGGGGATTGGCAGCGATATAGCGGGCCAGCGACGTCAGATCTTCTTCGCGGCGTACCGCGTGATCGTGGAACCCGGGTTGCCAGAGCGCTCGCCCGAGCCTGCGGGCGGAGACCGCCTTGACCGACCGCACGACGGTGGACAGGGGAATGCTGTCGCCGAGGGCCATCAGCCAGTGCAGATGATCCGGCATCACCACATAGGCCAGCGTGTCCGCATGCCCGAGTGCTTGCGCGTGGCGAAGCGTAGCGACCAGTGCACGGGCAGCGGCGAAGTCGCGGAACACCGGCGTGCGATCCCGCGTGACGGTGGTGATGTGGTAGACGCGCCCGGGCTCGGAATAGCGGCCGCGGCGCAGGGCCTGAGCGTGAGGTTTGCCGTCCATGGCATCGCTCCCGTTGTCGGATTGGTGTGTCCGCCGAGGGGCGGATGGGTGTCGTCTGGTCTTCTTCGACTGGCCATAAACCAGATTCTGGCCGTTGGGGCTTTGTTCGGCTCCCTATCGCGCAGAGGGTTGCGCTCTTGTAGGAGGCCAGCCCTCTGGCCGATCGGGTGTTGGACAGGCCCCATCGGCCAGGGGGCTGGCCTCCTACAGGTGCAGGGGTTAGCGCACGGGGTGGATCTCGATGTCCAGGTCGAGATGGGTCCACGCCCGGTCGGCGGTCAGCACCGGGAGGGCCTTGTCCCTGGCCAGCGCCAGGCAGGCTCGGTCGGCCATTGACAGGCCATGCCGGCGCGAGGACTCCCACAGCTGTGCGGCGAGATCCGCCTGTTGTGCCGTGAACGGCTCGAACAAGAGCCCGACGTCGATAAACTCCTGCTGCATGCCTTGGACGTCGACCTTGCGCTGCAGGGATTTTTGCAGCACCTCGGACCAGTTCACGGTGGACACGCAGCCACCATCAAGGGCGCGGGCCACCCTGTCCCCGCCCAGCTCGTCATGCAGGAAAGCCAACACAGCAGAGGCATCCAGCACGATGGTCATGATTCCCCATGCTCGTGTTTGGCTTCGGCCCGCCGATCACCGATGAGTTCATCCACAAGGCTCACGTCCTGCGGGATGTGCCTGAATCGCTCACGGAGCCGCCGCTCGACCAGCTCGCGCCGTTCCAGCACCAGGCTTTCCCCGACCAGTCGGGCGACCAGCCGATCGCCAGGGCGCAGCTTCAAGGTATTGCGCAGGGCGGCCGGGATCACGACTCGGCCTTGTGCGCCGACCTGCACCTCATTTTCTTTTTGTGCCACTGGTTTCTCCTTCTGCCACGCTTGACTCCAATATGGCACACACAGGCGAAACGAGCCATGCTGGTACCGGGCGACTCGGAACCCGCCGGGACTTCCTGGCGCTTGAGACCCTGGCGTTGAGAGTAGCCCATTACTGTAGGAGGCCAGCCCTCTGGCCGATGGGCCTGTCCAACATCCGATCGGCCAGGGGGCTGGCCTCCTACAGGGGTGGGGGCGTCGAAACCGATCAGTCGCTGTTGAACAGGTCGCGGGTGTAGATCTTGTCGGTCTGGTCGCGGATGTCGTCGGTGATGCGGTTGGCGACGATGATGTCGGCGATGCGCTTGAACTCGTCGAGGTCGCGGATGACGCGGGAGCGATAGAAGTCGTCTTCGGGAAGCTCCGGTTCGTAGACGACGACTTCGATGCCCTTGGCCTTGATGCGCTTCATCACGCCCTGGATGGCGGAGGCGCGAAAGTTGTCAGAGCCGCTCTTCATCACCAGCCGGTAGATGCCGACCACCTGCGGATTGCGCCGAATGACCGCGTCGGCGACGAAGTCCTTGCGCGTGCGGTTGGCGTCGACGATCGCGCCGATGATGTTGTTGGGGATCTCGTCGTAGTTCGCCAGGAGCTGCTTGGTGTCCTTCGGCAGGCAGTAGCCGCCGTAGCCGAAGGACGGGTTGTTGTAGTGGCTACCGATACGAGGGTCCAGGCAGACGCCGTCTATGATCTGGCGGGTGTCCAGTCCGTGAGTCTCGGCGTAGCTGTCCAGCTCGTTGAAATACGCCACACGCATGGCCAGGTAGGTGTTGGCAAACAGCTTGATCGCCTCGGCCTCGGTGGAGTTGGTGAAGAGGATCGGGATGTCCGCGTCCACCGCGCCTTCCGCCAACAGACCCGCGAAGGTCTCGGCGCGGTCGGACTGCTCGCCCACGATGATCCGCGACGGGTGCAGGTTGTCGTATAACGCCCGGCCCTCGCGCAGAAACTCCGGCGAGAACAGAATGTTATCGGTCTCCATCTGCGCGCGGATCTCGCGCGTGTAACCGACCGGCACGGTGGACTTGATGACCATCGTGGCGTGCGGGTTGATCGCCAGCACGTCTCGGATGACGGATTCGACGGTGCTGGTATTGAAGTAGTTGGTCTGCGGGTCGTAGTCCGTAGGCGTGGCGATGATGATGAAGTCCGCGCCTTCGTAGGCCGCCTGCTTGTCGAGCGTCGCCTTGAGGTTCAGCTCGCGATTCTCGAGGAAATCCTGGATCTCGGCATCGATGATCGGGGACTGCCGGCGGTTGATCTGCTCGACCTTCTCCGGCACCACATCCAGCGCGACCACCTCGTGGTGCTGCGCGAGCAGGACGGCGTTGGAAAGCCCGACATAGCCGGTTCCGGCGACTGCGATTTTCATCCCTTGCTTCCTTTCAGTCTGGATCTTTGTGTCTGCGTTTGCGGTTGCCCCGAACCCGTAGGAGCCGCCTTGGCGGCGAAGCCCCTGCCAGGGTCCGGCTTTGGCAGGGGCTTCGCCTGCGAGCAGCCTCCTACGGGGGGCTGGCCCACCGCACGCGATTATTCAGGGCCCGAGGATACTGAGGCGCCATGAACAATGATGCGATCGGAGGCACGAAAGGCTAACGCTGCCCTTACCCCGCGAACCGTTCTTGCGGCGGGTGGTCGGCTGGGGCGTATTCGTGCACCACTGCGCGGATCGTGTGGCAGGCGCGCTCGGTATCCATCTCGCGGTCGGCCTGGTCCAGCTGGGTCAGGGCCGCCTGCAGGTCCTGTGGCGCGACGCAGTCCTCGCGGGCGCGCATGATCCGGGCATGCGCGGTGGGCTCGACGTTGTCGCCGATCAGCAGTTCCTCGTAGAGCTTCTCGCCCGGGCGCAGGCCGGTGAAGACGATCTCGACCCCGTCCTCGGGCATGCCGCCTTCCTTCACCTGGCGCCCGTGCAGGCGGATCATGCGCCGGGCGAGGTCGATGATCCTGACCGGCTCGCCCATGTCCAGCACATAGACCTCGCCACCTTCCGCCATGGCACCGGCCTGGATGACCAGCTCGGCCGCCTCGGGGATGGACATGAAGTAGCGCGTGATCTCCGGGTGGGTCACCGTGACCGGCCCGCCGTCACGGATCTGCTGGTGGAACAGCGGCACCACGGAGCCGGAGGACCCGAGCACGTTGCCGAAACGCACCATGCTGAAGATCGTACCCCGCCGCTCGCGGGCTCGATCCTGCAGGACCATCTCCGCCAGACGCTTGGTGGCCCCCATCACGTTGGTGGGCCGCACGGCCTTGTCGGTGGAGATCAGGATGAAGCGTTCCACTCCCGCGTTCAGCGCGGCTTCCGCCAGAACGGCGGTGCCAAAGACGTTGTTGCGCACGCCCTCGATCAGGTTGGACTCGACGATCGGCACGTGCTTGTAGGCCGCCGCGTGATAGAGCGTCTGCACGCCGTACTCTTCCAGCACCGCGGCCACGCGCCGCGCATTGGCGACAGAGCCCAAGACGGCGTGGATCGCCGGGTACTGCTCCAGCTGTGCCGCAACCTCCTGCATCTCGCGCTCGATGCTGTAGAGCGCGAACTCGTTGCGCTCGAACAGGATCAGCGCGGCCGGCTCCAGGCGGATAATGCGCCGACAAAGCTCCGACCCGATGGAACCGCCCGCCCCGGTCACCATCACCACCCGGCCGCGCACGCTGCGGGTGAGCAGCTCCGGGTCCGGCGGAACCGGATCCCGGCCCAGCAGATCGGCGATGTCGACGTCCTCCAGCTGCTCGAGGCTCGCGTGTCCGGAGACCACTGCCTCCATCGACGGCACGGTCTGCACGTACACCGGCAGCGGTTCCAGCTGCTCGAGGATGCGGCGGCGCTCCTGGCGCGTCGCGGACGGGATGGCCAGTAGCACCCGACCGACCCGGAAGCGATTGACCAGACGCGCGAGGTGAGCCGGCTTGTGGACCGGAATCCCGTCGATCGAGCTGCCCTGCAGGCTGCGGTCCTCGTCCACGAACGCGACCACGCGGAAGCGCCCCCCGGCCTTGAGCCCGGACAGCAACTGCACACCGGCCTCGCCAGCCCCGAACACGACAACCGGTTCGGCACCCGCCGATGCCTCGATGATGGAGCGATACCAGGTCCGCACCAGGAACCGGCTGCCCCCGACGTATAGGAAGGCCACGATCGCGAAGTTGATCGGCACCGAGCGCGGGAAGCTGTCTAT
This sequence comes from Thioalkalivibrio sp. ALE28, assembly GCF_000377425.1. Classification (NCBI taxonomy): domain Bacteria; kingdom Pseudomonadati; phylum Pseudomonadota; class Gammaproteobacteria; order Chromatiales; family Ectothiorhodospiraceae; genus Thioalkalivibrio; species Thioalkalivibrio sp. ALE28. Next base: position 4,851 of record NZ_KB898102.1, read on the forward strand.
ACGACCGATCGCCGCCGCAGCCCACAACACGAGCGCGAGCACGGCAACGCCGGCTCCCACCGCCCAGATCGTCCGCGACCCCATAAAGCGGATCACGGCCCGGTAAAGGCCCAATTTTGCGAATACCGGGATGCCCACCAGCACCACCAGCGGGAACAGCCACCAGGTCTCCAGCATGATCGGCGGGAACGGCTCCGCCAGGCGGATGGCGAAGCCGGACCACAGCGCCAGCGGCAGCATCACGACATCCGCCAGCACCATGAGCCAGCGCTTCCGCGAGCGCGGCAGATTGAGCAGCCTTTCCAGGCTCCGGCTCAGCATGAGCTGCAACACCCTTTACGCATTGGCCGCCCGACTCCGATGTCCACCAAAACCACCCGGATACAGTACATCAAGCGCACATCCAGAGGGCCACCGCGATCCGTCACGGCCCGCGGAGCATAAGCAAACCCTGATTAAAATGCACCCCGACTCCGTGATCCACATAATGGGAGCCTGCTTGCAGGCGAAGCCCCCGCCCGCGCTGGGAAACCAACCTCGGGCAGGAGCTTCGCTGCCAAGGCGGCCCATTCGGGGCTGCCCCAACGCGCGACCATCTTCCTGCTCTGGCAGGGGCTTCGCGGGCAAGCCCGCTCCCACAGCGGCACCTTGGGTTCTGTCCACCGTGGGAGCGGCCTTGGCCGCGAAGCCCTGCCACAATCGATTCAGCCCCTCACTCCAACCAGATCGCATCCCACAGGGGATAGTCACGGAGATTGCGCACCAGCCCAGCCCGAAGCGGGTTCGCCACAACATAACGCGCGACCGCCTGGAGATCCTCTTCCCGCCTCAAGGCGCGATCGTGGAACCCCGGCTGCCAAACCCGGCAAGGTCGGCCACGCAACTGACCGATTCGCCGAGTCGTGGAACCCTTCACCTTCTGTACGGTGCGGGACAATTCCCCATCGTCAAGTTGCATCAGCCAATGGACATGGTCGGGCATGACCACGAAGCAGAGTGTAGTCGCCGTCCCTTCCACCTCACGCAACGCCTGAACCACACAGCGACCGTGATCGAGCGCGCCAAACCAGGCATGCCGATCGGCGCAAACCGCCGTGACCAGGTAAATCCTTCCGTGCTCGCTAACCCGCCCAAGCCGCAGCCGGTGGGATCGTGCCTTCCGTGGCATTCGAGCCTCCCGAGATTGTTACCACTCCATAGTTCTGTGGGAGCGGGCTTGCCCGCGAAGCCCCTGCCCGGGTCCGACTTTGGCAGGGGCTTCGCGGCCAAGGCCGCTCCCACAGTGCACACCCACCAAACAAACCGTCTCGCCAGAGTTCGAGCTAGGTGCGTTGTTCAGCCCATTGAGCGAACTGGGTGTACACCTGAAGGGCTGGCGTGACCGCGCCGATGACCCGCTCCAGATCGATCGTGTCGTACAGGTGTGTAAGGACGTTGCGCATCGCGCAGGCGTCCATCAACTGCTCGGCCAGTGTCTCCTCGAGATCAAGACGATCGCGAAGGGTCTCGAAAACGTCGCGTTAGGGAAACACTGATCCATGTACACGCTCGCGCTCCAGTCGCTTTTGCGTGCGAACAAGGCGCGGTGACCGCCGTGCAGTCATTCTGCACAAGGGACCCGCAACGCCGTTCCCGCGCAAAAGCGGCCGAGCCCCTTCGGGGTTGGCACCCCAGGTTCCCCGATCCTGCGTTGCGGCCCTTGCCGGTAGAACCACTACCGGCTGCGCACCGCGCCTGGTCTCGGAAAACCTGGGGTGCCAACGCGAGCGTGTACATGGATCAGTGTTTCCCTGGGTCGCGGCGAGGCGATAGCCATCACGGCGCAACAGCTGCAGACCGATGTCGGCAGAAGACTCACACAGGAGTTGGAGCAGGCGCTCGATGGCATAGTGTTCGCGACGCTGCTGACGGAGTTCCAGGGCACTGTATTGCTCAAGGTCCGACAGGAACTGGCGCAACATCGACAACTTGCGCTGCATCACCTCGGAAGTATCAGGCGACATCCGAACCCTCTGACTGGTGGCGCTGGAACAGGACGGAATCGGCGTGCAGGAAAAACGCACGGTCCTGCTCCGCATGGAATCGCCCTTCACGCTCCTCGAACAGACATTCGCCATCGCGGAACACCTCGAAGCGGGTGACGGGCGACACACGATCCGAAAGGAGCAGAAGATCGACCGGGTCGGGCTCGAAGATTTCTTCCAGTTCCCGTTGCCACCGTCCCTGCGTCATCAGGTCCGGCATCGCCTGCGGTTCGACGGCCAGATCCACATCCCGCCCGTGCCCTTCCCGGGCTACGGACCCGAACAGGATCACCAGTCGCCAGTGGTGCCGGGCGGCGAGTTCATTGATGCGGCTGATCCGTTCCGGCTGAAGCATGGGAATCACGATTCGAGGCTAAGTCGTATCGTCAGAGTAGCAAACGCGCGGTCGCTTATCCTCGGCGTTGCCGTGATGAGCCTTGTGGGGGCAGTTTTTTCAGACCAGATCTGTGGCATCTATCCCGTGGGAGCGGCCTTGGCCGCGAAGCCCCTGCCCGGGTCCGACTTTGGCAGGGGCTTCGCGGCCAAGGCCGCTCCCACAAAAACATACCCACCAAGGCACCATGATCAGGCGAGGAGCTGGGCGAGGTCGTCGGGGCCGAGGATGGGGATGTCGAGGGATTCGGCTTTGGTGACCTTGGAGCCGGGGTCGGCGCCGGCGATGACGGCGGTGGTCTTTTTCGAGACGGAGCCGGTGATCTTGGCGCCGCGGGCCTCGAGGGCGGCCTTGGCTTCGTCGCGGGTCATGTTGTCGAAGCTGCCGGTGAGGACATAGGTGCAACCGGCCAGCGGGGCGGCCTCGCCCTCCTCCGCAGCCGCGGACCCGGGCGGGTCGGGCCAATTCACGCCGGCCTCGCGCAGGGCGCGGATCACCGCGAGGTTGTGGGGCTCGGCGAAGAAGTTGGCGATGTGCTCGGCGACGATGGGGCCGACGTCGGGGACCTCCTGCAGGGCCTCGGCATCGGCCTGCATCAGTGCGTCCAGGTCGCCGTAGTATGTGGCCAGGTTGCGGGCAGTGACCTCGCCCACCTCGCGGATGCCGAGGGCGAAGATGAACCGCGCCAGGGTCGTCTCGCGCGCCTGTTCCAGGGCGTGGACGAGGTTGGCCGCGAGTTTCGGGCCGACGCGTTCCAGCGCCTCCAGGCGCTCGGCGTCCAGCGCGAACAGGTCGGCCGGGCTTTGCACGATGCCGCCATCGGCGAGCTGTTCGATGATCTTTTCGCCGAAGCCCTCGATGTCCATCGCGCGGCGCGAGACGAAATGCTTCAGCGCCTCGCGCCGCTGCGCGGGGCAGACCAGCCCGCCGGTGCAGCGGGCGACGGCCTCGCCCTCCGGGCGTTCGATATGCGAGTCGCACTCGGGGCAGCTCAAGGGCATCTCGATGGCGCGAGTGTCCGAGGGGCGTTCGCCGCCGGCGCGGCCGACCACCTCGGGGATCACGTCGCCCGCGCGGCGCACGATCACACGGTCGCCGATGCGCACGTCCTTGCGCGCGATCTCGTCCATGTTGTGCAGGGTAGCGTTGCTGACCATTACGCCGCCCACCAGCACCGGCTCCAGGCGCGCCACCGGCGTCAACGCGCCGGTGCGGCCGACGCGGAACTCGACATTGCGCAGGGTGGTGGTGCGTTCCTCGGCGGGGAACTTGTGGGCGATGGCCCAGCGCGGCGCCCGCGAGACGAAGCCCAGCGCCTGCTGGTCGGCCAGGCCATCCACCTTGTACACAATGCCGTCGATCTCGTAGTCCAGCCCCGCGCGCCGGGCGGCGAGCCGTTCGTAGTAGTCGAGACAGGCCTCCACACCCTCCAGCACCTCCCGCTCCGGGCAGGCCGGGAAGCCGAGCTCCCGCAGCCAGTCCAGCGTGCCGGACTGGGTGTCCGGCAGGGTCCCACCCTCCACGAAGCCCACGGAGTAGGCGAAGAAGCTGAGCGGGCGGCGAGCGGTCACCTGCGAGTCCAGCTGCCGCAGGCTCCCGGCGGCGGCGTTGCGCGGGTTCATGAAGCCACGCTGGCCGTCGGCCTCCAGTCCGGCGTTCAGGCGCTCGAAGTCGGCGCGACGCATGAAGACCTCGCCGCGCACCTCCAGCACACGCGGCGCTTCATCGGTAAAGCGGTCGCCCAGATGCAGCGGAATCGGGCGCACGGTGCGCACGTTGGCGGTCACGTCCTCGCCGGTCTCGCCGTCGCCGCGGGTGGCGGCCTGCACCAGGCGACCGTTCTCGTAGATCAGGCTGATGGCGAGCCCGTCCAGCTTGGGCTCGGCCATATAGGTCACGGCGGCCTCGAGGCGTGCGGGGTCGCCCGTCTGCTTCGCCAGGCGTTCGCGCACGCGGCGGTCGAAGTCGCGGATCTCGTCCGCCTCGAAGCCGTTGGCCAGCGACAGCATCGGCAGGCGGTGGCGCACCGTGGCAAAGCCCTCGGCCGGGGTGGCGCCGACGCGCCGGGTGGGCGAATCCGGGGTGACGAGCTCGGGATGCTCCGCCTCGAGTTGCTCCAGTTCGCGCATCAGCGTGTCGAACTCGGCGTCCGACACCTCCGGATCGTCGAGCACGTAGTAGCGGTAGTTGTGGTGCTCGATCTGCCGGCGCAGGGTGTCGATACGCGCCTGCGGGGTATCGGCCGCGCCGGCCTGCGAGGCCGGCGAACCCGACGCGTTCATCGCGTGCTGCGCCGGCGGAGCACGTCCGGGCGGTGGCGGCGCAACCAGTCGTTCAGGTCCTCGCGCATGTAGGCCAACGTCTGGTTGGTCGCGGTGGATTGCTGCGCATCGAGGATGCTGCCACCGAGATCGCGCGCCAGCACGTGGGCGTGCTCCAGCAGCGCCTCGAAGGCCCGCTGCGGCTCGGCGGCGCGATGTACCTGTGTGAACAGCGTGACGCCGGGCGTCATCATGTCGGCCAGGTCTTCCTCGCGCAGGGTACCGGGCGGGACCATGTTGGCCGCGGAGAACAGCGGGACACGATTATCCGTTTCCGGCTCGTGGAAGTGATAAATATCCATCTCGCCGGGGGTCATGCCGGCGCGCTGCATCGCCGCGCCCAGGGCCACGCCGGTAAAGGGCTTGTTGCGCGGGGCCACCACGTGCAGCAGCAGGATCTTCTCGTCCGTCGCGCGGCGCTCGGCCTTCGGGTTGCGACCAACAACACGCGGCTCCGAGACATACTCGCCCAGCGTCTCCATGTCCGGGGCCGGCTTCTCGACCAGATCCGGGTCTACCTCGTGATCCGGGTGCAGTTGCTCGCCGAGGGTGTCGTCGGCGCGCGGCGGCTTGAACCGCTCCGGGCGCACCCGGTCCAGGCCGGCACGCAGGCGGGCACCCACGTCGCCAAGCACCGCCCGCACGCGGTCCACCGAAGCGTTCGCCGAACCCTGGCGCCGCGCCCGAACCGGGCGATCCTCCGGTGACGGCTCGAAGGCGCCGTGCGGCGGGGGCGGTGTGGGCTCGTCATCGTTGTCCAGGACGCCGTAAATGTCCTGGGCGCGTTCGCCCCGGCGACCGTAGTCGGGCTCCAGATCCGGCTCGTCGTCGCTGGCGGTCACACCCAGATGCGGTTCGTGGCGTTCCTCGCGGGCCGCGGCGGGAATGCGCGGCTCGTCGAACCCGGGTTCACGCGCCCCGCCCGTGCCGGCACTGCGGCCGGTATCCAGCGGGTCGCCCCAGCCGGCCTCCGGCTCGGGGGAAGCATTGGGGTCCACCGGCTCGTACCAGCGCTTCTCGCCCGGCTGCTCGCTGGCGCGGATGTGCACGGCCTCGTCGCCCCAGTCCGCGGCATCGTCCTCCATGTCGCGCGAAACCGAACGCGTGCGCAGGCGATGGGCGAGCCAGATCCCCGCGATCAGGACAATCCCCAGTATGACCAGACTGATGCGCATCCAATCCACGCGGTACCTCGTTTAATTGCGGTTTTGTGCCGTGGTTTTGCCGGGCGCCGGGGGTCCGATGGAACCCGTTGTGCCATCCCCTGGAGATTTGGAGCCTCGCAATGACGGGGGGCTTGGCTCAGGCCTCCGCCAGCTCCACGGCCTCGTCGATATCGACGCTGACCAGGCGCGACACGCCCGGCTCGTGCATGGTAACGCCAATCAGCTGCTCGGCCATGGCCATGGTGGCCTTGTTGTGCGTGATGAAGATGAACTGGATCTGCTCCGACATCTCGCGCAGCAGATCACAGAACCGACCGACGTTGGCCTCGTCCAGCGGGGCGTCCACCTCGTCCAGCATGCAGAAGGGCGCCGGATTCAGCTCGAAAATCGCGAACACCAATGCCGAAGCCGTGAGCGCCTTCTCACCTCCGGACATCAGATGGATAGTGGACAGCCGCTTGCCGGGCGGGCGCGCCATGATGGTCACGCCGGTATCCAGCAGGTCGTCCCCGGTCATCTCCAGGCGCGCCTCGCCGCCCCCGAACAGGCGCTGGAACTTGTGCCCCAACCCGGCATTCACCTGGTCGAAGGTCTGCTTGAACAGCGCGCGCGTCTCGCGGTCGATGCGGTGCATCGCCGCCTCCAGGGTCTCCAGTGCCTCGATCAGGTCGGCGTGCTGTTCTTCCAGGTAGCGCGAGCGTTCCTCCAGGCTGCGTGCCTCGTCGATGGCCGCGAGGTTGATTGGCCCCAGCTTTTCGATCTTGCGGTCCAGTTCGCCGATCGCCTGCTCCCAGGCCGGGACGGTGGCGTCCTCCGGTAGCTCGGGCGCAAGGGCCTCGGCGGCAAAGCCGGATTCCTGGAACTGGGTCTTCAGTTGTTCGATCTGCACCGAGCGCTCGCGCAGGTCCAGGCGCAGCTCCTCGCAGGTCGAGCGCTGCGCCTCCACGCGATTGCCGAGCTCGGTGCTGGCACCGGCCAGTTCGCGCAGCCGCGCATCGCAGGCCTCCAGGTCGGCGCGCGCCCGGGTCAGGCGTGCCTCGGCCTCCTGGCGCTGCTCCGCGGCGGTCTGCAGATCCGCGCGCCACTGCTCCAGCGGATCCTGGCGCTCGTGCAGCCCCTGTGCGAGGCGCTCGCGGCGCTGGGCATCGTCTTCGCGCTGGCGCTCCAGGCGTTCGCGCTCGTTGTGTTCGCGCTCCAGGCGGTGGCGCGCCTCCTGTTCGGCCATGCGCGCCTGGTTCGACGCGTCGCGCGCCGCGCGCAGCGCATCCCGGGCCTCGGCCTGTGCGGCACGGGCCGCCTCGACGCGTGCCTCCAGCGCCGCGCGGTCGGCCTCCAGGGTCTCGATGCGCGCCAGCGCCTCGTTGCGCTCGGCTTCCGCGGTCGCGAACTGCTCGCGGGCACGCGCGGCCTCCTCGTCCAGCTCGCCGGCCTCGCGGTCGATGCGTTCCTGCTGCTGCTCGAGCTGCCGAGCCTGGTCACGCAGGCGCTGGACGCGGCGCTCGCGGTCGTCGATCTGGGCCTGCTGCTCGCGGATCTGGCCGTCCAGCGCCTCGCGCCGGGCGCGGGTGGCCGCGAGGGTCTCGTTGCGCTCTTCCAGCGCGGCCTGCAGGCGGTTCATATCTGTCGCGAGCTCCTCCTGACGCTCCTGCAGCTCGCGCGCCAGACGCACCCGCGCGACCGCGCCGCTGGCCCCGCCCTCCAGCGTGCGATGCGCGACCCAGCCCGGGCCCAGCCAGGTGCCATCCGGGGTGATCACGCTCTCGCCCGGACCCAGCGTCGCCACCCGGGCGCGGGCGGTTGCGAGATCGTCCGCGCACTGCACCGTGGCGAGCCAGGCGGTGACTACCGGCGAGCCCTGCACGCGAGCGGCCAGGCTGCCGGCCGGCGCCTGCGCGCCCTGCGGCACGTCGCTATCGACCAGGCGCAGCATGGCGTCGGGCAGATCCGGCGCGGCCTCGGCCGTGTCGGTCACGGCGGCCTCCAGCCAGGCCCCCAGGACCATCTCCACGGCGGTGTCCCAGCCCTCGGCGACCTCCAGCTGCCGCACCAGCGGCCGCGACAGATCCAGCCCGTGTTCGCGCGCCCAGGCGTCGCGCCGGGCGCGGGTCTCCTGCGGGTCGTCCTCGCCGGCGAAGTGCTCCAGCCCCGCCAGACGCCCGGCGACCTCGCGCGCCTCGCGTTCGGTGGCGTGCAGGCGGTCCTGCTCCTCGCGCTGGGCCTGTTCCAGTTCGGTCAGCGCACTCTGCTGCTGTTCCCGATTGCCCTGCAGGGCCTGCAGCCGCTCGCGCAGGCCGGCCAGTTCCGTATCCAGGCGGTCCGCCTCGGTACCCGGGTGGGTCTGCGGCAGGGCCGCGCGCTCGGCCTCGAGGCGCTCGCGGCGCTGGGCGACGCGCTTGAGCAGGTGCTCGGCGTTGTCCATGCGCGAACGCGCGAGCTGCGCGTTCTGGCGCGGCTCCGCCAGCGAGCGTTCCCATTCGGTGAGGGCCTCGCGCGCGGCCTGGTATTCGGTCTCGGCCTCTTCCGCGGCCGCCTCCAGACGCTCGCGCTCGGCCTCGGCGCTGGCGGTAGCCGCCTGGCGCTGCGCGCGCTCCTGCTCGGCCTGAGCGATGCGCGCCTCCACCGCCTGATGCTCGCCGGCGGCGGCCTCGATGCGGCTGTCCAGCTGGCGCAGCTCGGCGTGTTCGCGCGCCAGTTCGTCCTCGGCATGGCGAATGGACTGCTCCAGCCGCGAGACCTCGGCGGCGCGATCGTAGTAGGCACTCTGCGCCTGGGTGGTGGCGGCCTCCAGCTCGAGGCGCTCCTGACGCGCCTGTTCGGTGCCGGTCTGCGCCTTCTGGGCCTCGGCCTGCGCCTGGGCCAGCGCGGTCTCCGCATCGTTGAGCCGGGTGCGGCTGGCCTCCATCTCGTGTTCCTGTGCCTGCAGGCGCAGGAGGATGGCCTCGGCGCGCTTTTGCCGGCGTTCGGCCGCCAGGGCCTGGTAGCGCTCGGCGGTGGCGGCCTGGCGGTTCAGGCGCTCGGCCTGCTTGGCCACCTCGTCGCGCACGTCGTCCAGGCGCTCGAGGTTCTCGCGGGTGTGGCGTACGCGGTTCTCGGTCTCGCGCCGGCGCTCCTTGTACTTGGAGATGCCGGCCGCCTCCTCCAGGTACACGCGCAGCTCCTCCGGCCGCGCCTCGATCAGGCGCGCGATCATGCCCTGCTCGATGATGGCGTAGCTGCGCGGCCCCAGGCCCGTGCCGAGGAACAGGTCCACCACGTCGCGCTTGCGCGCACGCTGGCCGTTGAGGAAGTACTTGGACTGGCCGTCGCGGGTCAGCGCGCGTTTGACGGCGATCTCGCCATAGCCGCTGTACTCGCCGCCCAGGCGGCCGTCGGAGTTGTCGAAGACGAGCTCGATGGAGGCCTGCCCCACCGGCTTGCGGCTGGAGGAGCCGTTGAAGATCACGTCCTCGCTGGAGTCCCCGCGCAGGTGCTTGGCCGAGGACTCGCCCATCACCCAGCGCACGGCGTCGATGGTGTTGGACTTGCCACAGCCGTTCGGCCCGACCACGCCCACCCGATTACCGGGCAGGACGAGGGTGGTCGGGTCCACGAACGACTTGAAGCCGGCCAGCTTGATTCGGGCGAGTCGCACGTTCGGCGCTATCCGCGGTCAGGGAACTCGGGGTTAGAATGGTACACGCTTACACCCTCAGAGTGACCCGCCCCCGAACACCTGGCACCTGTCCCGCTGTAGGAGCCTGCTAGCAGGCTCCCACAGGGGGCTGTCACACGCAGGGGCCACCCATTCAACGACGAGAGACGTAGATGCCCAGCCAGCCGAGCAAGACCCTGGAGACCTTCGACAATCCGGCGCCGGAGAACGACTTCGCGATCTATATCCGCGTACCGGAATTCACCTGCCTGTGCCCCGCGACCGGACAACCGGACTTCGCCGAGCTGCACATCCAGTATGTGGCGGACCAGAAATGTGTGGAGCTGAAGTCGCTGAAGAACTACATGTGGTCCTACCGGGATGAGGGGGCCTTCCACGAGGCCGTGACCAACCGCATCCTGGCCGATCTGGTGGCGGCGACCGACCCGCGCTACATGCGCCTGACCTCGTACTTCAACGTGCGCGGTGGCGTCTATACCACCGTGGTCGCGGAACACCGCAAGCCCGGCTGGACCCCGCCGGAGCCGGTGCAACTGCCCTCGCCCACGCGCAGCCCGCTCGACATGAACGGCTGAGCTCGCGCGCGATGCACGCCATCGGCATCGACCTCGGCACCTCCGGGATCCGGCTCGTGCTGCTGGACCCGGCGGGCGAGCGGATCCATGCCGCGCAGCGGGCGCTGCCGGCCTCGGTCGGTGGCGAGGAGCAGCGGGCGGAGCAGAACCCGGCCCTTTGGTGGTCCCATGTGCGCGAGCTGCTGCGCGAGGCCGCTACGCATCTGAACGGCCAGCCGGCGGCAATCGCGGTGGACGGGACCTCGGCGACCCTGCTGCGCCTGGACGCCGATGGACGCCCGACCCACCCGGCTCTTATGTACAACGATGCCCGGGCCACCGACATGCTGCCCGTGCTGGCCGGGGTGGCCCCGGCCGCTTCCGCCGTGCACAGCCCCAGTTCCTCGGCCGCGAAGCTGCTGTGGTTGCGTCGCCACGAGGGGCTCTCGGGCGTGCGCCGCGTCCTGCATCAGGCCGACTGGATCGCCGGGCGCCTGCGCGGGCGCTTCGACCACATGGACGAAAACAACGCCCTGAAACTGGGCTACGACGCCCTGTGGGGGGGATGGCCGAACTGGCTGCAGGAGACCCTCGGGACCGACGCCGCCCTGCTGCCGGAGGTGGTCCCCGCCGGCACCGTGCTGGGCCCAGTGGACCCGCAGATGGCGGAGGCACTGCACCTGAACCCGGCCTGCCGGGTGGTGGCCGGCACCACCGACAGCATCGCCGGATTTCTCGCCTCCGGTGTCGCCGATGACACCACCGGGGTCACCAGCCTGGGCTCTACGCTGGTGCTCAAGCAGTTGGCGCCGGAGCCGATCTACGCCCCGGAACTGGGCATCTACAGCCACCGCTTGCTGGGACGCTGGCTGGTCGGCGGCGCCTCCAACAGCGGCGGCGCCGTACTGCGCCAGTACTTCGACGACGCGGCGCTGGGCCGACTGAGCGATACCATCGACCCGGAGAGCGACAGCGGGCTGGACTACCGGCCCCTGCCCCGAACCGGCGAGCGCTTCCCGGTCAACGATCCCGAACTGGAGCCGCGTCTCGCCCCCCGCCCCGATGACGACGCGCGCTTCTTGCAAGGGCTGTTCGAGGGGATCGCCCGCATCGAGCGCGACGGCTACCGCCGCCTGACCGAACTGGGCGCCCCGCGCGTGGAGCACGTGGTCTCGCTCGGCGGCGGCGCCCGAAACCCCGTATGGACCCGCATCCGCAACCGCATCCTCGAATGCCCGGTCACCCCGGCCGCGGATGACGACGCGGCGCGCGGAGCCGCCCGCCTCGCGCGCATCGGCGTGGGCCTGGAGCCCGGCTTCACCGACTAACCCGCCCCATGCCGACAAGCTCGATGTAGGAGCCGCCTTGGCGGCGAAGCCCCCGCCAAAGCCGGAGACACCCCCAACAGCGCGCGTTCAGCGAACCGGCTCCTGTAGCACGGATATCCGGTGTTCCAGAACCGTACGCGGGCAGGGGCTTCGCGGCCAAGGCCGCTCCTACCGTGCCCCGGGGCCGCACACCGGCCATCGATGCTACATTCGGAAGGGAACACCACAACAAAGGGATACGACATGCACTGGACGCGAGTTCTCGGGATTGCCCTGCTGGTGGGCGGGATCATTCTGCTGGTGATGGGCTATAACGCGACCGAAAGCCTGGGCGAGGAGCTGCACCAGGAATTCATGGGGCGCTACACGGACGAGACGCGCTGGTACCTGATCGCGGGCGGCGTGATGTCCGTCGTTGGGCTGGTGCTGGCGATCTTCGGGGTGCGCCGCTGAGCCCACCGTGCCGGCCCGTTCGCTCCGCCTGACCCCGCTGTTCGCGTTCCTGGCACCCTTTCGCGGGCTTTCGCGCGTATTCGAGCCGGGCCTGCGGGGCCTGGTGATCGGGCCCCTAATCATCAACATCGTGGTGGTGATCGGGCTTGCGGCGGCGGCCGCACTTGGCTTCGAGGCGCTGCTGGCCGCGTGGCTCCCGAGTGGCTGGGACTGGCTGGCCTGGCTGCTATGGCCGTTGTTCGCCCTGGCGCTGCTGGTGGCCTTTGCGGTATCGGCAGTAGCCCTGGCCGCGATCATCGCCAGCCCGTTCTCCGGCCCGCTGGCCTACCGTACCGCCCGCGGCCTGGGCCACGAACCGCGCCAGCCGGCGCGCTCGTTTCTCGGCGAGATGGGTCACGCGAGCATCACCGCGCTGCGCAAAACCGGGTACTACGCCCTGCTGTTCATCCCGGTCCTGGTGATCACGGTGATCCCCGGGCTGAACCTGCTGGCCGGACTGGCGTGGTTCCTGTTCGGCAGCTGGGTCCTGGCCGTCGAATTCATGGAAGCCCCGCTGGCGAACGACGGCCTGGAGTTTGCGGCGGTCCGCCAGACCCTGCGCGCCCACCGGCTGGAGACGCTCAGCTTCGGGGCCGGCACCACGCTGCTGGCGATGGTGCCGGTGGTGAACCTGCTGCTGGTCCCGGCCGCCGTAATCGGCGCAACCCACCTGCGCGTGCGCCTGCCCGACCCCCGGGGCAACGCCTAAGGAGACGCTGATTGAATCGCACGTCCGCGCTCGAGTCGCTTTTGCGTGCGAACAAGGCGCGGTGACTGCCGTGCAGTCATTCTGCACAAGGGAACCGCAACGCTGTGCGCGCGCCCGTTTTTGATAACAACGGGCGGCCGAGCCCCTGCTTTCAATGGCTTGTGGGGTTGGTGCCCCCTGTTCCCCGATCCTGCGTTGCGCCGCTTGCGGGTAGAACCACTACCCGCTGCACGACGCGCCTTGTCTCGGAACGTTTGTCTCGAACAACTGGGGGGCACCAACGCGGACGTGCGATTCAATCAGTGTCTCCTAAGGCATTTTTCACCACAGAGAGCGCGGAGGGCACAGAGAACTGCAAAAGCCGGGTTACAGGAAGTAGGGAAGGACGCTGGAAGGAATAACAACGGCCGGGTCCATTCCTCCGGAATCATCGATCTCGGAGGCAAGCCTTCCGGGGCAAGGCGACTCGCCGAAACCCTGCGAGCCCCAGGCCCTCCAGCCCATCATCCCTTCCAACCTTCAAACCTTCCTGTAAACCGCCCTTGCCCTTCTTCGTGCCTTCGTGCCTTCGTGGTGCCAAACGCCCTTGACCTCGTGAGAGGCGGGATCCGAATCAGCCCAGTAGCGCATCCAGCGGGTTGTCGGTCGGCAGCGGGCGCATGCGGCCCTCGCGCAGCTCCTGCGCGACGCCCTGCAGGGAATGGCGGCGGCTGGCGCCCTGGTCGAGCGACAGGAAGAGATAGCCGCGCGTGGCCTCGCCGCGCCACACGAGGCCCATGCGGTGCAGCTGCCCGCTGGCCTTGTCGACCAGTTCGAACCACTCGCCGGTGCGCATCCGGCTGGCATCGAAGACCCAGGGGTCGTCGAGATCGGTCAGCAGATCCGGGTCGTCGTCCTCCAGGCGCGTGGCGCGACGCGCCTGGATGCGTGCCTGCGGGTCGAAGCGCGGCTCGTCGGCCGCGGCACGGATACGCTGCAGGTGCGCCTGCCCGAGGTGCTGCACCACCGCCTTGATGCGCGCCTCGTCGGCGCCATGCTCGCGGGCGGTGGCGACGATCTTCTGCACCAGCGGATTGACTTCCTGCGGGGTGACCCCGTTGCAGATCGCCCGCACCACCTCCTGAACCTCGGCGTCCAGGACCTGCACGGCCGCCTCGTCCACGGCCAGGAGGTCTTCCCAGGCCTCGGCGATCTGCTCGGCGGCGCGCTCCGGCAGCTCGGCACCGGTTTCCAGCACGCATACAGTCAGGGTGCGTCGGGCGCGGGCGGCGCGTTCCTTCTCGCACATCGGCTCGGCAAGTGCGTCCGCCTGCGCCTGCCAGTGCGCGTCCTGCTCCGCCCGGGCCGTATCCCATTCCTCGCGCAGGGCCTGTGCGCCGGCGCGATCGAGGACATCGACCTCCTTTTCCAGGCGTTCGACGCTCTGGCGCATCGCGTCGAGATAGCCTTTGACCAGCGCGGCATCCTCCGCGCCGTTGTCGGGGCTGATGCGCACACCGGTGTTGATCAGGCTGCCCACCCATTCACGCAGCGGGTGGGCGGAGTCGTGGAAGAATTCGAGATCGCGGCTGACCACGCGCGCGAGCAGCGGTTGCAGCTTCAGCATGATCGCGCGGAACTCGGGATGGCACTCGAGCTGGCGCGACACCTCGGCGAACACGCCCGCCAGCACACCCGTGATGACGTCCTCCAGGGGGGCCTCGACCGCCGAGCCACCGGCGCCCGCCGCCGGGCCCATACCCGCCCCGCCGGCGGCCAGCAGCCAGCCGGAGGACGCCGCCCATTGCTGCCAGGCCTCCGGGGCCGCATCCGCCGCGGGCATCGGCGCGCGGGCCGCCACGCCCACGCCAGCGCCGGCTTCCGAAGTGGCCGCCTCGTCCGCCTCGGTCGCGGGCGCCGCCGCGCCGTCGGGGGCCGGTTCGGCGCTGGCGGCGCCCCAGCTCGCGCGAGCCGCCGGCCGGTCCAGATCGCCATCCGGTTCCTCGGAAACCGGCTCGCGGACCAGCCCACAGGACTCCACCGTCTCGACCACGAAGGCCAGGGTCGGCGCGGCGGTGCTGCCCAGGCAGCGCACATACCCGCGCATCAGATCGAGGGTCATGTCGGTACGGCCGAACTGGGCCTCGGCGGTCTCGATCAGGCGCTCGTACCAGTTCAGCGGCGACCACGGCGCCCAGCCGGGGTGCTCGAAGCGATCCTCCTCGCGCGCCGCCTGCAGGAAGACGAACCAGGAATAGCGATTGTGCTCGCGGACAAGCCCTTCCAGCTTGTGCCGCAGGGAGCGGCGGGTGGACTGGTAATCGTCCAGGATCTGCAACCCGGAGTTGTCGCCCGCGTAGCTGGAACCGGAGAATTCGTACTTCGGGGGATAGGTCGTGGCCAGGAAGTCCCGTTCCAGGGCCTCCTCGAACTGGCGGCGCAGCACGAACTGATAGCCCTGAAGCTGGTTGGCCCACTCGCTGCTTTCGGAATCCTTGCCGCCGGCGGTCCAGTCCCGGGCGATCGCCTCCAGGCAGCGGTCGAGGTGGTCCGCCACTCGTGGAACGATGCCACGCGCCAGTTGCTGGCGCTGCGCATCCGACAATCCAGCCAGTCCCGACCAAAGCTTCGCTGGATCGGCCCCCGGGCCTTCCCGGCCTTTCTGCTCCGTGCCTGCCATTGCTTGGGTGCCCTCGTCTAGCCGCGCGATTGCCCCCGTAAGTTCAACGTGAGGCACCCAATAGTGTACAGGCGCGGCAAAAGCAGAGCATCCGGGGCAGCTTCCGGCTCGATCCTACGGAAACACTGATCAAGGTACACGCTCGCGATCGAGTCGCTTTTGCGCGCGATTAAATCAGCTTCTCCCTAGCCCGATTCAGTCGTCCAGTGGCTGCGCGCCCACCTGGACCATGTCGCCTTCGATGCGCACGGGGAACCGGGTCAGCGGCTCTTCCGCCGGCGGCTCCATGACCTCGCCGGTGCGCAGACAGAACTGGGCATCGTGCATCGGACAGGTAATGCAGTCGTCGGGGTCGATCTCGCCGTCGGCGATGGGTACATCCTCGTGGGTACAGAGATTCTCCACCGCGAAATACTCGCCGCCGAGGTTGAAGATGGCGACCTCGGTATCCGCCGTCTCCACCAGGCGATGGTCTCCATCCTCGATCGTCCCGACCGGGGCTACATCAATCCAATGTGTCATTGCGTCTCCCTTGGCAAAACCCGGGGTTCAGGCAGCAGATTCGTTCAACGGGCGGATGCACGCAGGGCCGCAGTGGCGGCCGGGTCAATCTCGATCCGCCGCCCTTCTTCCGGGTGATAGGAAAAGCGCCCGACTACGCGCAGGTTCTCGCCCAGGTGGTCGCGGACCGCCGAACCGGGGGTGACCGCCACCCGGTTGATGGCGTCGTCCTCGAGCCAGTAATGCTCGGGATCGTCGAAGCGGTTCACCACTCCCTCGGTTTCCACCAGCTCGCCGTCGAACGCCGGAGCCGACGCCGCCAGTTGCTCCAGCGTTACCGGCGCCACGCGCTCGCCACCGCAGGCTACCAACAAGGCTGACGCTACCAACCCCAGAATCAGGGCCTTCATCCCCTTCCACACGATCGTTTCTCCCGGTTCCGCTCACGGCGCATGCCGCATCCTTCTCCATACAGCCTAACGAAAGGGGCATTCGTCGTGCCGATTCACCCGCGAATCACAGGCTCAAGCGAGACGGTTCGCTGCCGTTACCCGGGAATGACGACCCGCACACGCACCCGACAGGGACGCTCCCTCGCATGAATTCGGCACATCAGAACCGCTCCCGCTCGCCCTCGCGAATGACCCGGCCTCGCGCGAGCGCCGGCCCGAAGGCCACGGGGGCACTGGACCCGGGCGAACGGCGACACCTCGCTCCACGGGAAGACTGGGTGGAACTGGCGGAGGAGACCCTCAGGCTGATCCGGCAACTGCGGGTTTAGGTACTGCGGCGCGCCGTGCGTTAGCGGGCGTGCTGGGCAAGCCAGCGGTCCAGGGCGTTGCCGAAGGCCTGGCGGTCGCGCGAGCCCAGGGCGGCGGGACCGCCGGTGTCCACGCCGCTCCCGCGCAGGGTATCCATGAAATCGCGCATGCTGAGGCGCTCGCGGATGTTGTCGCGGGTATAGAGCTCGCCGCGCGGATTGAGCGCCTGGCCGCCCTTCTCGATCACCTCCGCGGCCAGCGGGATATCGGCCGTGATGACCAGGTCGCCCGCCGCGAGGCGCCGGACAATCTCGTTGTCGGCCACGTCGAACCCGGCACCCACCTGGATGGAGTCGATCAGCTTGGACGGCGGCGTGCGCATCGGCTGGTTGGCCACCAGGGTCATCGGCGTCCCGGTCCGCTTCGCCGCGCGGAACAGGATTTCCTTGATCACAGCGGGACAGGCGTCCGCATCCACCCAGATCTTCATGGGCCTCCTTCCGGGGCGTTCAATGACGGTTGCGGCACAGGGTATCGGTTCGCGGCGCCCGGCACATTTTTCGCCGCCCGAGTTGGCACCCGCCCAAGCCCGTGCTATCAGGGACCTGGACAGGAGAGACCTGCTCCTGCCTTCAAACAGGGCGTGCGTTCCGGTCGGGCCACGCATCCAACCCGCAAGGAGCATCCCATGGGCATCGAAGTTACCGGCATTCTGGGCCTCGTCTGGCTGCTGATCGTAATTTAGGGAAACACTGATCAATGCACACACTCGCGCTCGAGTCGCTTTTGCGTGGGAACAAGGCGCGGTGACTGCCGTGCAGTCATTCTGCACAAGGGAACCGCAACGCCGTTCGCGCGCAAAAGCGGCCGAGCCCCTGCTGTCAATGGCTTGTGGGGTTGGCACCCCAGGTTCCCCGATCCTGCGTTGCGCCACTTGCGGGTAGAACCACTACCCGCTGCGCACCGCGCCTTGTCTCGGAAAACCTGGGGTGCCAACGCGAGCGTGTGCATTGATCAGTGTTTCCCTAAGCCATCGTGCGCACCGCGCAAAGCCCCGCCGGCCCGGTCGTCAAGTTGCTGTGGATCCTGATCCTGCTGTTCCTGCCGCTTCTGGGACTGATCGCCTGGCTGCTGTTGGGCCCCCGATAGGCGCACGTCGCGCCCGTCGCGCCCTTCACAGGCGGCGCAGAAACGCCGCCAGGTCTACGTCCCGGCCCTCCAGTTCGCGGAGCCGCGCAAGCAGCGCTTCCTGAGAGCCGAACCGCTCGTGATCAAAGCCCGGGGCACGGGATGTCCGCTGCGGCCCCGGGATACCCGCGTCCGGGTCCGCAGCACGCCAGCCGAAGTCCGGTGGCGGGGCGGCCGTCCGCGTATCGGCAACCGGAACGGCATCCCGCTCCGCAGGGGCCCGCGGGCTCGGCGGATCGGCGGGGCCCTGCGCCTCACCCAACGCGACATCCTCCGCAACCTCGGGGGTGGCCGCCCCTTCCGGCGGCGCATCGACCGAAGGCTCAACCCCCTTGATGGCCGGTCGCCCGGTGCGCGCCCGGTACTGCTCGTGCAGGGTGTTCAGGACCTCGGCCAGGGCTTCCGGGTCCGCCACCTCCAGCGCGTTCTCGAAGGCCCGGCGTAACGGGGCCAGGCCCTGGTCGGCATCCACCTCCGGCGGGGGCGTCTCGCCGGCCGGGGAATCCACAGGTTCCTGGACCGCCGTTGCCGGCGGGGCCGTGGCTTCGAATCCGTGATCCCCGGCGGAACCGGCAGTGGATCGGGGAGCGGGTGGAGACCCCTCGAGCCGCCCGCGCCAGAAGCGGCTGAAGGCCGCGTCGGGCCCCTGCGGCGGGTCGTCGTCCAGCGCGTTGGCCAGGCGCTGAAACGGGCGGAACGACGGATCGCCCTCGGCAAACAGCGCGACCGGGTGCTGCAGGGTGACCGCCGTCCGCAGACTCTCGTCGCGCTGGACGAACCCCAGGAAATCGACCCGCGTATGCAGGTATTTTTCCACCGCGTTGCCGAAGCGCTGGAACACGCTGCGCGCCTCGGCAACGTCCGCGACCATGTTGACGACCACCCGTACATCCAGCGCCTGCCGGCGCAAGGCGAGTTTCAGCAGGGAGAAGGCGTCCGTCAGGGAGGTCGGCTCCGGGGTGAGCACCAGCAGGACCTGATGGCTGGCCGCGAGGAAGTCCAGCGTGGTGTCGCCGATGCCGGCGGCGGTGTCCAGCAACAGGTCGTCGAAATCCGATTCGATGCGCGCCAGCTCCGTGACCAGGCGCTGCTGGTGGGCCTCGGAGAGCTCGGCGTACTCGCGGATGCCACTGGCGCCCGGGATGATCCGCAGGCCATGGGGCCCTTCCAGGAGAATCTCCTCGATGCCGCATTCCCCGGCCAGCACCTCGGGCAGCCCCCGTTGCGGACGCAGCCCCAGCAGGATGTTGACGTTGGCCAGCCCGGTGTCGCCGTCGAGGATGCACACCCGCCGTGCCCGGCGCGCCAGGGTAATCCCGAGGTTCACCGCGAGGCTGGACTTGCCCACGCCACCCTTGCCACTGGCCACGGCCAAGACCCGTGGCCGCGCCACCGCTGCGGATCGGGAATCCGCCGAGGCACTGCGATCGGACATTGCGGCTCCCTGCATGGCACTCATCGGCATGGATTAAGGAAACCCTGATCGGTAAAGGATGACGGCGAACTCACGGCCGGTCTACCCCGTCCGGTAGCGTGTCCGAATACCGCACAGTATAGTCGGTTATCAAGAGCGGCCCGGCGCGCAGGCGCCACACGGTGCCAACACCGGGTTCGCGGTTCGGGCAACTGAGACGGCGGGTCGGCTACAGCGTCTCCGGGGAACAGCATGGCGAGGGTCAACACGGCAACGGACGCATTACCCAGCCTGCCCCAGGCGCTGATCCCCGTTCTTGATGCCACCCAGGCAGATGAAGCCGATTTCCAGTCCCTCGCCCGCGCCATCCTGCAGGATGCCGGGATGTCCGGCCGCCTGCTGCAGGCCGCCAACTCCCCCTTCTACTACCGAGGCTCGCCCTGCCGCACCATCGACCGCGCCCTGTTCAGCCTGGGCCTGGACACGGTGCGCAGCCTGGCCCTCACCGCGGCGATCCAGCAGCTGTTCGGCGAGTTCGCACCCCGGCATCGCGGCTACCTCCGCGTAATCTGGCGCCGCGCCCTGACCACCGCCAGCCTCGCCCAGGTCCTCGCGACCCTGACCCGCTACCCCCGCCCGGAAGAGGCCTACCTGGCCGGGTTGCTGATCGACATCGGCCGCCTGATCCGGCTTGCCGGAGACGAGGGCCACTACTGGCCCCTGCTGCAGGCGGCGGAGGATGACCCGCACCTGGTGGCCCTGGAACGCAACAGCTTCGGGTGCCACTACGGCGAGCTGGGCGGCGACTGCCTGGAGACCTGGGGCCTCGGCCGTTTCGTGGCCGATGCCGTGCGCTACCACCTGGAGCCGGCCGAACGCGTGCGTGATGCCCACCACCTGGTGAAGCTGGTGAACCTGGCACATGCCATGGCCTGCCTTCCGGCCACCCTCGCGGCCAGCACCGAGGCCACCTGCAACGAAACGGCGCTGGCCGCCGCCGACACGCTGTTCGGCCTGAACGAGGGTCTGGCACGGGCGCTGCGCGAACGGGTGGCCGAAGATGTCCGACGCATCGCCGGCTCGCTGGAGATTGATCTTGACGCCCCCGTGCCGGGTCCCGAGGCAGCAGACGCGGCGGAATCGGCCGACCGGGCGGCCGAACGCGCCCTCGGCTCACGGGTCCGGGACCTCACCGAACTGGAACGGATCAACGCAGAGATGGCCCGCGCGACCCGGTTGCAGGACCGCTGCCTGGCCGCACGGCGCACCCTGTTTCTGACCCTGGGCGTGAGCCAGAGCCTGCTGTTCCTGGTCGACGAAGACCAGCAGTCGGTCTCCGCCTGGGTGGAGGATGACGAGACACCCGATTTCACCCTGCCGCTGCTGCCCGGGCGCAGCCTGGTCACCGACACCCTGCTGGACCGCGAAATCCTGCGTCACGAGGAGGAAAACGCCGCCGGCCTCCCGGTGATCGACCAGCAGCTGTTCCGCCTGTGCGAGGCGGAACGCCTGTGGAGCTTTCCGCTGCTGGCCGAGGGTCAGCAGCCCGCCGGCGTGCTGATCCTCGGGCTGACGCACGGCCAGGCGGAGGGCCTGGAACCCCGCAGCGATTTCATCCGCTCCCTGACCCGCGAGATCGCACGCGCCCTGACGCAGCCCCGCCCCGAGGCCCGAGACACGGACACGACCGAACAGCGCATCCGCGAGACCGTGCACGAGGCCGGCAACCCGCTCAGCATCATCCAGAACTACCTGGGCGTGCTACACCACAAGCTGGGCGCGGAGCACGAGGCCCGCCACGAGCTGGGCCTCATCAAGGACGAGATCGACCGGGTTGGGCGCATCCTGCTGCGCCTGCGCGATCCGGAAGCCGCCGCGGGCGGAGAGACCGGACCGGGCTCGCTGAACGCACTGGTGCGCCAGGTCGCGGACATCGTCGACGGATCCCTGTGCCGGACCCGGGGCATCCAGCTCCATCTGGACCTCAGCCCGTCGGACCCGCCGCTGTCCGTGTCGGCGGATCACCTGCGCCAGATCCTGACCAACCTGCTGAAGAACGCCGCAGAGGCGCAGGAGAACGGTGGCGAGATCAGTATCGCCACCCGCGCCCCGACCACGGTCAACGGCCGCCGCGTAGTGCCCTTGTCGGTCACCGACAAGGGACCCGGCCTGCCACCGGCGGTCCAGGCCGCCGCATTCGCGCCGGTGGCGTCCAGCAAGGGGCCGGGCCATGCCGGCCTCGGGCTCAGCATCGTCAAGCGCCTGACCGAGGAGATCGGTGCGGGCTTCACCTTCACCAGCACAAGCGCCGGGACGCGCTTTGAAATCACCCTGCCCCTGGTCACACAGGGGACAGCGGACGCATCAGGGATGACGCAATCATGACGCCCTGAGGCCTTGATGACCGACCGCGACACGCCGATCGACCCGCAGTCCGTCCGCATCCTGATCGCCGATGACGATCCCGGCCTGCTCGAAAGCCTGCGGGGCCTGCTGAGTCTGGAAGGCTATCCCGTACGCACCGCCCCGGGTGGCGGCGCCGCCATCGAGGCCCTGCGCGAAAAGCACTATGACCTGCTGCTGCTCGATCTCGCCATGCCGGAACTCGACGGTCTCGATGTTCTGCGCTTCATGCAGGCCGCCGGCCTGGAAACCCTGACCGTGGTGGTGAGTGGCAACAGCACCGTGGAGGACGTCGCCGGGGCCCTGCGCGAGGGCGCGCACGACTATCTGAAAAAACCCTACGAACCGGCCGAACTTCTGGCGACCGTACGCAACGCGCTGCAGCACAAGGCGCTGGAAGACGCCAACCGCGCCATGCGCGCGCGTCTGGAGAAATCCGAGCGCCTGCACCGCATGATCGTGAACAACTCGCCCGACATCGTGTTCGTGCTGGATGCGGAACACCGCTTCCGTTTCGTGAACTCGCGCGTCCACGAACTGCTGGGCTATGCCCGTCAGGACCTGCTCGAGTCCTCCATCCTGGACCTGGTCGAACCCGAGGACCGCGACAAGGCCGCGTATTTCTTCGAACAGGCCACCCGCCGCCAGGCCCATATCCGCTCCGTCGAACTCGCCCTGAAACCGGCGCGCCCGTCCCACACCCGGCACTTCTTCGAGGTCGCGGTGTGGCCCAACGGGGCCGGGGACGAAAACGCCGATGGCCGGCATGAGGCGCTGACCTACGGCACCGCCCGCGACATCACCGAGCGCAAGGAATCCGAGGCCTTCATCAACTTCCAGGCCTACCACGACCTGCTCACTCGCCTGCCCAACCGCGCCCTGTTTCGCGACCGCGTGGATGTGGCCATTTCCCACGCCCATCGCTCCGGCACGCAGCTGGCCGTGCTGTTTATCGACCTGAACCGCTTCAAGGTGATCAACGACTCGCTCGGGCACACGGTCGGCGACCGCCTGCTGCAGGGCGTGGCGCAGCGCCTGCAGGGCTGCATCCGCAAGGGGGACACGCTGTCGCGCTTCGGCGGCGACGAGTTCACCCTGCTGATCCCGGGCCTGGCCAGCAGCGAGGCCGCGATCCAGGTCGCCGAGAAGATCCTGGAGAGCCTGCAGGCCCCGTTCCAGATCGGCGACCACGAACTGTTCGTCGGCGCCAGCATCGGCATCGCGATCTACCCGGATGCCGGCGACAACCTCGAGGCCCTGATCAAGAACGCGGACATCGCGATGTACCGTGAAAAGAGCACCGGCAAGACCGGGGTGCGCGTGTACAGCCCGGACATGGGCGGCCATCCCCCGCGCCGGCTGCAGCTGGAACAGGACATGCGCCGCGCCCTGGAGCGCGACGAGTTCCATATCCTCTATCAGCCTCAGGTCGACACGGAAACCGGCCAGATGGTCGGCGTCGAGGCGCTGATTCGCTGGGACCACCCGCAACTGGGGCTGCTGGGCCCGGCCGAGTTCATCCCGGTCGCCGAGGACACCCGCCTGATCGTGGATCTCGACCGCCTGACCCTGCGCACCGCCATTCGCGAGGTGCAGCAGCACATGCAGGCGGGCTATCCGGAACTACATTTGGCCGTGAACCTCTCCCCCGTACTGGTGGAGCGCGACGATTTCGTCGAGGACTTCCTGGGCATCCTGGGCGAGGCCGGCTTCCCGCCCGATCTGCTGGAGGTGGAGATCACCGAGAACCTGCTGATGAGCGACACCCCGGACACGGTGCACAAACTGAACCGGCTGGGGGCCGCCGGCGTGCAGATCGCGGTGGACGACTTCGGCACCGGCTACTCGTCCCTCAGCTACCTTCAGAAGCTGCCGATCCATACCCTCAAGATCGATCGCAGCTTCACGCAGACCATCTGCCGCGAGGACGAGGCCTGCATCGTCAACGCGATCATCTCCATGGCGCGCGGCCTGAACATGAATATCGTGGCCGAGGGGGTGGAGACCGACGCCCACCGCGATTACCTGCGCAAGCTGGAGTGTCCGATGATGCAGGGCTTCCTGTTCGGTCAGCCCGCCCCGCTGCACCGCCTGCTGGAGAACGACGCGATCGCGCCCCGGCCCGTAGCCTGTCAGTAGGCCGCGACCACGACCGCCTTCTCGACCTACTCGACCGCGGCCACCTGCGACTCGGTATCCGCCAGGAAGCGGTGCCCCTGGCGCAGGCAGTAGCGCAGCCACTTGTACAGGAACCGGTTGTGCCGCCAGCGACAGACCAGGCCCGGGTGGCCGCTCAGCATCTCCGGGACGGCACCGTCCCCGATGGTCCGGCAGTGCAGCTCCAGCACCTCGGCCTGGCGCGCGTCATGGAACAGGCGCACGCGCATGTCTGGCTGCTCGCGGCGTTCACCCTGATGATCGAACCGGTAGGTGAGGTGCAGCGTGGTGGTATAGCGGGTGCGCTCCAGCACCTCCAGGTACAGATCCAGCGCGCCCGCCACCCGCGAGACCGAACGCACCGGCTGCCGCTCGAGTTCGGGACACAGACGGCGCAGCGCGAGGTAGTTCTCCTCGTACATCTCCATCAGTGCCGCGAAGCTCTCGGGCCTGGGTTCCAGGTGGGACGGGGTCTGACGCTCCAGCAACATGTCGCGCAGTCTAACAGGCCAGGGCGGCTTCGCCGCGAGCGCCAGTAGTGCCAGGCGGGACACCCCCCGGGGTTTTTGGTACCTTCGAATCGACCAACAAGGATCCGCGACCCCATGGACATAAGCGTCGTCACCACCCGGCCCTTTTCCGACCAGAAGCCCGGCACCTCCGGCCTGCGGAAGCGCGTCCGCCAGTTCCGCCAGCCGCACTACCTCGAGAACTACATCCAGAGCATCTTCGACGCCTGTCCCGACCTGAAGGACGGCGAACTGCTCCTGGGTGGCGACGGGCGCTTCCACAACCGCGAGGCGATCCAGCTGATCCTGCGCATGGCCCTGGCCAACGGTGTGAAGAAGGTCGCCGTGGGGCACGCCGGCCTCCTGTCGACCCCGGCCGCATCGCACCTCATCCGCTCGCGCGGGGCGACGGGCGCCCTGATCCTGTCTGCCTCGCACAACCCGGGAGGCCCGGAGGGCGATTTCGGGGTCAAGCTCAACACCGCCAACGGCGGCCCCGCTCCGCCCTCGGTGACCGACGCCATCTTCGAGCAGAGCACCCGCATCCAGCACTACCGCATCGCCAATGGCACCGAGCACGTGGACATCGATCACCTGCACACCGGACAGCTGGGCGACATGGCCGTCGAGGTGGTCGATCCGGTCGGGACCTATGCCGATTACATGGCCACCCTGTTCGACTTCGAGCGCATCGGCGAACTCCTGCGCTCCGATCACTTCCGCATGCGCTTCGATGCCATGCATGCCGTGACCGGCCCGTATGCCGAGGAGATCCTGGTCAACCGCCTGGGGGCCCCGGCCGAGACCATCCTGCGCGCCGAGCCGCTGGCCGACTTTGGTGGCCGCCACCCGGACCCGAACCTGTCGCACGCGCGGGAGCTGCGCGAGGCCCTGTACGGCCGCGATGCCCCGGATTTTGGCGCCGCCTCGGACGGTGACGGCGACCGCAATATGATCCTCGGCCGGCATTTCTTCGTCACGCCCTCGGACAGCCTCGCGATCATGGCGGCCAACGCCCACCACATCCCGGCATTTGCCGACGGCCTGAAGGGCGTGGCGCGCAGCATGCCTACCAGTCAGGCCGTAGACGTGGTCGCCAAAAAGCTGGACCTCCCCTGCTTCGAGACCCCGACCGGCTGGAAATTCTTCGGCAACCTGCTGGACGACGGACGCATCCGGCTGTGCGGCGAGGAAAGTTTCGGCACCAGTTCCGACCACGTGCGCGAAAAGGACGGCCTGTGGGCCGTGCTGTTCTGGCTCAACCTGCTGGCGGCCCGGCGCCTGTCGGTGGAGGAGATCGTGCGCGATCACTGGCGCCAGTACGGACGCCATTACTACACCCGGCACGACTACGAGGCCGTGGAGAGCGACCGCGCCGAACAGGTGATGGCGCGCATCCGCGAACAGCTCTCGGTGCTGCCGGGGCAATCCCTGGCCGGCATGCGCGTGGCGCGCGCGGACGACTTCGCCTACCGCGACCCGGTGGACAACAGCCTGACCGAGCACCAGGGCCTGCGCGTGCTGTTCGAGAGCGGTGCCCGCATCGTCTTCCGGCTGTCCGGCACCGGCACCGAGGGCGCCACGCTGCGCCTGTACATCGAGCAGCACGAGACCCATCCGGAACACCTCGATGCCGACCCGCAGGAACTGCTGCGTCCGCTGATCGAGGCCGCCTCCCGGCTCGGCGACATCCCCGGCCTGACCCGCCGCGAGAAACCCGACGTCATCACCTGACCGGGCCCACGCGGCATGGATATCACCGCCACCCGCATCCGCTGGCGGCACGGCTATGCCTTCGTGCTGGCCGCCACTGCCTCGGCCGTCGGGCTGGGCAACATCTGGAAGTTCCCCTATATCCTGGGCGAGAACGGCGGGGGTGCGTTCCTGCTGGTCTACCTCGCGGCGATTGCCGTAATCGGTATCCCGGTCATGATGGCCGAGGTCATGATCGGCCGGCGCGGGCGCCGGTCACCGGGCTATGCGGCGCTGGCCGTAGCCCGCGAGAGCCGGGCGCACAATGGCTGGCAGATGGTGGGCTGGATCGGGATCCTAGCGTCATTCGTGATCATGGGCTTTTATGTGGTGGTGGCGGGGTGGGTGTTTTCCTACATCCCGCAGGCGGCGGCCGGGGCCTTTTCCCAGGCCGATGGCGAACAGGTACGGGCGGTCTTCGTGGCCACCACCACCTCGGCCAGCGGAATGCTGTCGTGGACGGCCTTCGGGATCGGTGCCACCTTTCTGATCCTCGGCCTGGGGCTGCGCGGCGGCCTGGAACGCAGCGTCAGCGTCCTGATGCCCCTTCTGTTCGCGCTGTTGTTGCTGGCAATGGCCAGCGGCCTGTGGATCGGCGACGTCCGCAGCGCGGCCGCCTTCATGTTTTGGCCCGATTTCGCGGCACTGGAGCCGCGCAGCCTGCTGATCGCCGTCGGTCATGCCTTCTTTACCATGACCCTCGCGGCCGGCGTGCTGATGATGTTCGGGGCCTACCTGCCACAGGAGATCTCGATCGGCGGCACCGCCGCCGGCATCGCAATCGCGGACACCCTGATTGCCCTGACCGCGGGGCTCGCGATCTTTCCCGTTGTATTCGCCTTCGATCTCGATCCCACGGCCGGCCCCGCTCTGATGTTCGAAGCCCTGCCCCTGGCGCTCAGCGCGATCCCGGCCGGCGCGCTCCTGACCGTGCTGTTCTTCGTCATGCTGGGCCTTGCCGCCTTCGGCACGATGATCACCGGCGTTCAGGTCTTCGTGCACCTGCTCCACGAACGTTTCGGGCTTGGGCACTGGTGGGCGTCCCTTACGGCCACGCTGAGCATCGGGGCGTGCAGCCTGATCACCATTTTTTCCTTCAGCGGGGCGGAATGGGCGCAAATCGATATCACGCTACTTGGGCGCGAACTGCCAACGCTTTACCACCTGCTGGAACACACCTCGATCAATATCCTGCTGCCCCTTTCCGGGCTGATGATCGCGGTGTTCGCAGGCTGGGTGGTCCCGGCGCACATCGCGGCGCAGGAGCTGCCGCACCGGACGCTTGTCCTGGCCACCTGGCGCTGGACCCTGCGTTTCGTGGCCCCCGTCGCACTCCTGCTGCTGTTCTGGCAGCTCTCGTCCTTCGGCAGCCACCTGCCCCGCCTTTAGGAAATCTGGAGTCACTAACCCAGCAGGGTCTGCAATCTCTCCACGGCCTCGCGCAGTCGGCTCTCGGACTGGGTATAGGCGATCCGCAGGTAATCTCGCCCCCGGGTCGGACTGAAATCCGTACCCGGCGTCAGGGCCACGCCGGCCTGGTCGAGAATGCGCGCGCAAAGCGCCTCGGAGTCCGGTCCGTGAGCCGTACAGTCGGCATAGATGTAGAAGGCCCCCTCCGGCCGCGCCTGGACCTCGAGCCCGAGCCCCGGAAGCGCGTCCAGGAGCACGTCGCGCCGCTGTTCCAGCTCGCGCACCTGCGTCTGCAGCAGGGCCTCGGTCGCCGGGGTGAAGGCCTCCAGCGCCGCCGTCTGGGCCATCGTGGCCGGGGCCACGAACAGGTTCTGCGCCAGGCGACGCACCGGGTCCACCCAGGTCTCCGGCACCACCATCCAGCCCAGGCGCCAGCCGGTCATCGCGAAGTACTTGGAGAAGGAGTTGATCACCACCACGTCCGGGAAACCGGCCGCGGCACTGGGCTCGGCGTGGTCAAAGACGATCTGGGCGTAGATCTCGTCCATGATCACCAGCCCGCCGCGTTCGCGCACGACCTCGACGATCGCGGTCAGGCGTTCGCGCGACAGGCAGGTCCCGGTCGGGTTCGCCGGGGAGCCCAGCAGCACCGCCCGGGTATTCCCGCCCCATGCCCCGGCGATGGCCTCGGGCGTCGGCTGGAAGGCATCCTCGGCGTGCACTGGCAGGCCCACGGGCAGCGCGCCACGCGCGGCGACGAACTGCCGGTTGCAGGCGTAGCCCGGGTCCGGAAGCAGGACCTCCTCGCCCGGATTCACCCCGGCCGCCAGGGCCAGCAGGATCGCCGCCGATGCGCCCGCCGTGATCACGATCCGCTCGGGATCCACATCGGCACCGTGGCGCCGACGGTAGTCGGCGGCCAGTGCCTCGCGCAGCGCGCGGGTCCCGTGGGCGGGGGTGTAGCGCGTATCCCCGGCGGCCAGCGCCGCACGACCGGCGGCAATCATCGGAGGCGGCGTCGGGAAATCCGGCTCCCCGACCTCCAGATGGATGATATCGCGCCCGTTGCGCTCGGCCTCCTGGGCCCGGGCGAGGATGTCCATCACGCGGAACGGCTCGACCACCCTGGCGAATGCCGACAGGTCCGGGTCATGGGCCGGGCTGGCGAGAGGCGCCGAGGTCATCCTGGACTCAGCGGCGCACGTGCCGCATCAGGCGCTTGCGCTTTTGCTGCTGCCGCGGAGTCAGCTTGTTGCGCCGGCCGGCATACGGATTGCGACCGGACCGGAACTCCAGGCGCAGGGGCGTCCCGACCAGCTTGAGGTGCTTGCGGAAGAAGTTTTCCAGGTAGCGCTTGTAGCTGCCCGGCAGGGAATCGGTCTGGTTGCCGTGGACCACGATCACCGGCGGATTCTGCCCGCCCTGATGGGCGTAGCGCAGCTTGATCCGGCGGCCGCTGACCATGGGCGGCGCATGCTCCGCCACCGCGGCCTCGAGCAGGCGCGTAAGTTCCGGCGTGGAGACCTTGCGAAAGGCGCTGGCATGCGCCTCGCGCACATCGTCCAGCAGGTGCCCGACATTGGTGCCGTGCAGTGCGGAAATCAGGCGCATGCGGGCGAAGTCGACAAACCCCAGGCGGCGGTCCAGCTCGTCCCGGATGCGCTCGCGCGCATGGTCCTCCATGCCATCCCACTTGTTGACCGCCAGCACCAGCGCGCGCCCGGCCTCGATCACCATGCCCAGCAGGTGCGAATCCTGGTCCGACAGCCCGGACTGGGCATCGACCACCAGGATCACCACATGCGCGGCCTCGATCGCCTGCAGCGTCTTGATCACGCTGAATTTCTCGATCACTTCATGCACCCGCGCCCGGCGCCGCACACCGGCGGTATCGATCAGGGTGTAGTCGGTGCCGTCACGCTCGAAGGGTACGAAGATGCTGTCGCGGGTGGTCCCCGCGACATCGGTGGCGACCACGCGCTCGTCACCAAGGATGCGATTGACCAGGGTCGACTTGCCGACATTGGGCCGCCCGACAATCGCCACGCGGATGCCCGGCCAGTCGTCCAGGGCCGCCTGCTGCGAGGCCTCGTCGAGCCCGTCGCTGGACGCCGCTTCACTGGCCTCATCGCCGCCGGCCTCCAGCGCCGCGCGGCGCGCCGCCGCCACGTCCTTGCGAACGCCCTGCATCAGGCCCTGGACGCCCCGCCCGTGGGCGGCCGCGATGGCCGTGATCGCGCCCAGGCCCAGCGCGTAGAATTCGGCACTGACCGAGTCGGCGTCCAGACCGTCGGTCTTGTTCACCACCACCCGGGCCTTCACACCGGCCGCCCGCAGCTGGTCGGCGATGGCCTGGTCCTGCGGCGTCAGGCCATCGCGGGCGTCCACCAGGAACAGCACGTGATCGGCCTCGGCCACCGCGCGCCGAGTCTGCTCGGCCATCGCGCGGTCCATTTCCGCGCCCTCGCCCGACAGGCCGCCGGTGTCCACCACCAGGTAGGGGAAGTCGCCCACCTTGCCAATGCCGTACTGGCGATCCCGCGTGAGCCCCGCGACATCGGCCACCAGGGCATCACGCGAGCGCGTGAGCTGATTGAACAGGGTGGACTTGCCGACGTTGGGGCGCCCGACCAGCGCGATCACCGGGATCATCGGCGTTCCCGACCCCCGCGGTACCCAGAGCCGGCTGGCCTAAGCGGGCTCACTCGGCGCCCCGAATCGCGGGGTTCACCGCGGTCAGTTGCCCGTTGTCGGTCACCACGTACAGCGTCCCGTTGACCAGCGTCGGGCGGGTCACCACGGAACCCGAGCTCGCGCGCAGCCGCGCGACGATGCGCCCATCCTCGAGATCGATCCAGTGCAGGTAGCCCTCGTAATCGCCGACGATCGCATGCGGTCCCACCACGACCGGCGCCGTTACCCCGCGCAGGCGCAGCCCGTCCATCTGCCACAGGTCGCCGCCACTGCGCGGCTGCAGGCCCCACACGTGGCTCTCGGCATCGGTCACCACCAGCACGTCGGAGTCGGTGTCCACATCCGCGCCCTGGTAGGACGAGAAATCGCGGGTCCAGAAGAGCTCGCCGGAATTCAGATCCAGCGCGGCCAGCCGGCCCTGATAGCTCGCGGCAATGGCCGCACCGCGATACAGCGGGATATGGCCGTCCACGTCTACCATGCGCTCGACCTCGGTGCGACCACTGGGGATGCCCAGCGTGGTCTCCCACAGGACATTGCCGCGATTAAGCCCCAGCATCAGCAGGCGCCCGTTGTCGAACCCGGCCAGCACGCGTCCGGAGGTGATCTGCGGGCGCTGGGCGCCGCGCAGGCTCAGCGAGGGCGTGGTCCGCAGCGCGGTCCACTGGGTCGCGCCCGAGGCGGCGTCCAGCGCATGCAGACGGCCGTCATTGGTGCGCACGACCACCAGCCCGCCAGCGACGTCCGAGACGGCCAGCACCTCGCTGGACAGCGCGGCGCGCCAGCGTTCCCCGCCCCCTTCCAGGTCCACGCCGATCGCGTAGCCGTCCAGGGTCCCAACCACCGCGAGGTCTGCGCCAACCCCGACACCGGCCGAGACTCGGGCATCGTCCAGGCGCACCTGCCAGCGCTGGCTGCCACTCTCCGGATTCAGCCCGGAGACACGTCCGCCGGCGTCGGTCATCACCACAAGGTCGTCGGTGATCCCCGGGTAGACCTGCCACAGGAAACGCTCGCCGCCGCTGCCCACCGAGCGCGACCACAGCCGTTCCGGCTGTCCTTCCGCCTCGAACTCCGGCAGTTCGGCCGGGGGCTCGGTGGTATCACGCTGCCACAGCCCGCAGGCGCTGAGGGACAGGATCAGGGCGCCGGCAATCAGCAGACGCATGGCCGGACTTGCAAGGTAAGGCACTGACATCGGGCGACAGATCCTCTAGGGAAACAAGGGTTTATGTACGCACTCGCGTTCGTGTCGCGGGTGCGCGCGAACGACGGGCGGCCCAGGAGTCTGTCGGATTCGGGCGATCGTCGCGAGCGTGGCGGGAGAGCGAATCCATTTTTTCGGCCTCTCGGGCGCATAGTGGCCACTATGAAACGAGCGAGACCGGACAAAGGGGCCGTTCTCCCACGCGCACAGCCGATCAGTTCCAAGTCCGACAGACTCCGCCCCCCTCATTCAAACGGAAAGCTCTTCGTATTTCAGGCGCAGGTATTCGGGGCTGTGGCCCGCGTCCAGGGCCGCCTCGTAATGTTCCCGGGCGCCCTCGCGATCGCCGCGAGCACGGGCGAGATCGCCCTGCAGCTCGCGCTTCAGGCCGTTGAAGGCCTCACTGCGCACATCCGCGAGGGTGGTCTCGGCGTCGTCCAGACGCTCGGCCAGGATCATCTGGCGCGCGAGACGCAGGGTCAGCACCTCGCGGTAGCCCCGATCGGGGGCCGCGTCGCGCGCGGCCTGCAGGGCGCTGATCGCCGTGTCGTGATCGTCCTGGGCGATGGCGACATCCGTGCGGTAGACCCAGGCCAGCGCGCGGTATGGCGTGCCCCGGCCCTGCTCGATGATCGCATCGGCCAGTTCCTGGGCGCGGTCGGTCTGCCCGGTCTGGCCGGCCACCTGCAGGGCCTGATACATCTCCGAGGCCGCCTGGGCACGGGTTTCCTCGCGGTCGCTCCACCAGTTCCAGCCGAACAGGCCGGCGACCCCGAGGACCAGGCCGGCCACGATCGCAAGGCCGTTGTCCGCCCACCACTGTTTGATGCGTTCGGCTTTTTCTTCGTCGGTGAGATCGCTCATGCTGTTCCTTGTTCTTGCTGGATCCGCGCTGGCGCGGTTACGACCGCTGCGCCAGCGCTGTACGGAGATGATCGGCCAGTGCGGTACGCTCCACGGCTACCTGCTCGCCTCCCTGCGATCTTAACGGCTTCACCGTCACGGTGCCCGCGGCGTGCTCGTCACTCCCGAGGACCAAGGCGTAGTGGGCGCCGAGGCGATCGGCCCGCTTCATCTGCGACTTGAAGCTGCCGCCGCCACAGTGCTGGACCAGGCGCAAGCCGGGCAGCTCGCCACGCAGCGCCTCGGCCAGTTGCAGCGCCGGCCCCACCAGTTCGTCGCCCCCGACGATCAGGTAGGCATCGGGTCCGGGCGCGGCGGGGGCCTCCTCGCGGGCCTCCAGCAACGCCACCAGGCGTTCCAGGCCCATGGCCATGCCGATGGCCGGGGTCCCGCGCCCCCCCAGCTGCTCGACCAGGCCATCGTACCGGCCCCCGGCGCAGACCGTGCCCTGGGCACCGAGATCGTCGGTGATCCACTCGAACACGGTGTGCGTATAGTAATCGAGCCCGCGCACCAGTCGCGGATTGTGCTCGTAGGGGATGCCCAGCGCATCGAGGTGCGCGCACAGGGCATCGAAATGGGCGCGGGAGGCCTCGTCGAGGTCGTCCATCAGGCTGGGGGCGTTGACGACGATCGCACGGGTTTCCGGGTGCTTGCTGTCGAGGATGCGCATCGGGTTGTCGTAGAGCCGACGCTGCGCCTCCTCGTCCAGGGCCTCCCGGTGCTGTTCGAAATAGGCGATCAGATGGTCGCGGTACCGGCGGCGGCTTTCCGGCGTCCCCAGGGTGTTCAGCTCCAGGCGCACGTTGGCCAGCCCCAGCATGCGCCACAGGCGCGCGGTCATCGCCAGCATCTCGGCGTCCACATCCGGCCCCGGCAGACCGAAGACCTCGACCCCGACCTGGTGGAACTGGCGGTAGCGCCCCTTCTGCGGCCGCTCGTGGCGGAACATCGGCCCCAGGTACCACAGCCGCTGCACCTGATTGTGCAGCAGCCCGTGCTGGATCCCGGCGCGCACGCAACTGGCCGTGCCCTCGGGACGCAGGCTCAGGCTGTCGCCGTTGCGGTCATCGAAGGTGTACATCTCCTTCTCGACGATGTCCGTGACATCCCCGATGGAACGCTTGAACAGCTCGGTCGCCTCGACGATCGGCATGCGGATTTCATGGTAGCCGTAGCCCTCCAGGACCTCGCGCAGCGTGTCTTCCAGGTGCTGCCAGACGTGAATGGACTCGGGCAGGATGTCGTGCATCCCGCGGATCGACTTGATCGCTTTCATGATGTCTTTTCTTGTACGTGATGGCCGCGGGGGCAGATCCCGCGTCAGCCTTCCAGGTCGAAGCGCGCGGTGCGGTCGCTCCGGATATGCGGCTCGAGATCCACTGGCGTGCCATCCAGTGTCAGCGAGACACCACCGGCGTTGCCGAGGATCACACGGCCCGGCAGTTCCAGGCGCAGCGTCTCGCGATCCCCCGAACTGAGCACGCCGGTCAGGACGACCTCGTCAGCGGCGTCGCGGATCTCCACCCAGGAGGTTTCGGAAAACTCCAGCACCAGCTCGGCGCCCCCGGCGGCGTCCGCCGCCGGAGCCGGCGATGCCTCGGCCGGCGCTTCGGCCTCCGGCAGCGACGCGACCTCGGGCGTGACCGGCTCCTCCGGCACGGCCACGCGCTCGGTCAGGGACTCGGCCGTGATCGCGAGGGCCCCGCCTTCCTCGGTGCCCGCGTCGGGGGTACCCTCGCCCGCCTCGATGGGCCCGGTGGGCTCGGCTTCGGCTGCCTCGGCCGCCGGGCTGTCCTCCGTCCCGCCCTCGGTCGGGAGCGCTTCCGGGGGCGCGGCTTCACCATCCGGCACCCCGGCCGGTTCCTCGTCCGTCAGCGCCGGATCCGCAAGGCCCTGTACAGCCTCCCGGGCATCCCCAAGGTTGATGGACGGCAGGCCGAGCGCGCCCGTGCGCTCGTTCCAGGCATAGACCCCGAGCCCCAGCAGGGCCACAAGCAGCAACAGTGCCAGCCAGTAGATCCCGCGGCTGCGGCGGCGCCGGCGTGCCCGCGCCGAGGGGGTCGCGACCGCCTGCAGCTCGGGATCCACCAGCCCGTGCTGTTCGAATGACTGGATCCAGGGTCCCACGTCCACCCCCAGTTCGCGGGCACAGGAGCGCAGGTACCCGCGTACGTAGGCCGGCGGCATGTGATGAAAGCGATTGGCCTCGAGATCTTCCAGTGTGCCGCGCCCGAGGTGGATCCGACTGGCCAGGGTCGCGGTATCGAGGCCTGCGGCCTCGCGGGCACGGCGCAGACTCGCACCGGGCTCGTTCTCGCCCCCGGGCGTCTCTGCCTCGGCCTCGGCGGGACGGTCGCGCGTGGTCAGGCCGTGCGCGGCCGAGAACGACGGCTCGGGGTCCGGGTCGCTCCCCTCGGTACGCAGGGGGGCGACGTTGGTGGTCGAATCGTCGACCTCGTCGACCCGCCCCAGGTCCGGTTCCTTGTCGCGCGGATCGCTCATCCTTCACGCTCCAGACGCCGCAACTCGGTCATCTCGTCGCTGTCCGGATGCTGACGGCTCAGGCGCTCGGCACAGGCATTGGCCGCGCGGCTGTTCCCCAGCGCGGTTTCGGCCTGGTAGCACAGCAGAAGGGTCTCGGCGCTCTCGATGCCCTGGCTGTCCAGCCGCTGCAGGAACGCGCGGGTCTGCATCGGCCGGCCGTCCTGGTAGGTCAGCCGGGCCATCTCCAGCAGCGCGCGGGGATAGCCGGGATTGATCTCCAGCGCCTGACGGAGCTGGCGCTCCGCCTGCTCGGTATCGCCCGCATCGGCGTGGCAGACGCCGGAGTTCATGTAGGCGATGTCGCGGCGGTCATAATCCGGATTGTCGATGGCGCGCGCGAACAGGGCCTGCGCCTCGTCGAATTCCTCGCGGCTGCACAACAACGCCCCCAGGTTGGTCTGGGCGAAGGGGTTGCCCTCGTCACGGCGCAGGGCCCGGCGGTAATGTTCCTCGGCGCGATCCAGCTGGCCCTTGCGTTCGAGGACCGCGGCCATGCCGATATTGGCCAGGGCATCGCCGGGGTCATAGTCCAGCGCCCGACGCAGGTTGCGTTCGGCCTGTTCGAACTCGCCCTCGCGCAGATACCCGATCCCGAGCTCGGCGTGCACCTCGGCGGCCTCCTCGCGCTCGCCGGACACCGGCCGGTCGGCCGTGGCGGCACAGCCCCCCAGCACCAGCGCCAGCGTCAACGCCGCGGCGAGGCGCCAACCCGCGCGTCCCGTCATGAAGCCCTCCGATCCGTCTGTGGCAATTCGGCGTGCAGGCGGAACATGCGCATCCCGCGATTGGTACGGTCCTCGACCTGGCCCACCAGCTGGCCGCAGGCGGCATCGATGTCATCCCCGCGGGTACGCCGCACGGTGGTGACGTAGCCGGCCTTTTGCAGCCGTCGTTCAAAGGCCAGCACATCGGCCTCCCGCGGGCGGTCGAACGGGGCCCCCGGGAACGGATTGAACGGGATCAGGTTGATCTTGCCGGGAATACCGCGCAACAGTCCGGCGAGCTCGTTGGCATGTTCCGGCTGGTCGTTGACCCCGGCCAGCAGCACGTATTCGAAGGTCACGCCGCTGTGGGCATCGGTCGCCTCCACATAGCGGCGACAGCTGTCCAGCAGCTCGGCGATCGGGTACTTGCGGTTGATCGGCACTAGACGGTCGCGCAGCGCATCATTCGGCGCGTGCAGACTGACGGCCAGCGCGACATCCGTGTGTTCGCTCAGACGATCCAGCGCCGGCACCAGACCGGAAGTGGACAGGGTCACGCGCCGCCGGCTCAGGCCGTAGGCGTTGTCGTCGGTCATGAGCTGGCAGGCCGGCACGACCGCGTCGAAGTTGGCCAGCGGCTCGCCCATCCCCATCAGCACCACGTTGCTCACCGCCCGCTTGCGCCCTTCCGGCGCCGGCAGGCGCTGCATGGCCAGCCACACCTGGCCGATGATCTCGGCGCTGGTCAGGTTGCGGTTGAAACCCTGCTGAGCGGTGGAACAGAAGGTGCAGTCGAGCGCGCAGCCGACCTGGGAGGAGATGCACAGCGTGCCGCGCCCGCCCTCGGGGATGAAGACGGTCTCGATGGCATTGCCGTCGGGGAGCCGCAGCACCCACTTGACGGTGCCGTCGGCGGAGGCCTTTTCCAGCCCGATCTCGGGGACGCGGATCTCGGTCTCGCGCGCCAGGCGCTCGCGCAGCTTGCGCGAGACGTCGGTCATCTGCTCGAAGTCGGTGACCCCGCGCTGATGGATCCACTTGACGAGCTGGGTGGCACGAAAACGCGGTTCACCCCACTGCGCCAGCAGCTCGACAAGCTGTTGGTGGCTGTAGCCCAGCAGATTCAGGGGGGTGGAGGATGCGCTTGCCATATCAGGGACCGGTTGGCTCAAGTCCCCTAGTGTACTGTGCCGAAGGGATGCCTGCCTACGGGGCCCGGCGCGCGGTGCAACCGGGCCCCGCAGCACATGCGGTGCGGACCGTCTTAGCGGGTGCGCGGGCAGACGCCGTCGTCACCGAAGAAGAAGGCGATCTCGCGCTCGGCGGTCTCCGGGGCATCGGAGCCGTGCACGGCGTTCTCGTCGATGGATACGGCGAAATCGGCGCGGATGGTGCCCGGGGCCGCTTCCTTCGGGTTGGTCGCGCCCATGATGTCGCGGTTCTTGGCGATGGCGTCTTCGCCTTCGAGGACCTGAACCAGCACCGGGCCGGAGATCATGAACTCAACCAGATCGTTGAAGAACGGGCGCTCCTTGTGCACGTCGTAGAAGCCTTCGGCCTGTTCGCGGCTCAGGTGCATCATGCGCGCGCCAACGACCTTCAGGCCGGCCTTCTCGAAGCGGCCGATGATGTCGCCGATCGCGTTCTTGGCAACGGCGTCGGGCTTGATGATGGAAAGGGTGCGTTCAACGGCCATGGGGCGGCTCTCCTGCTACTTGGATGGATGTCATTCGCCGGGCCCGTCTGTAAACGCGAGAACCCGCCGTACGGCGGGTTCCCAACGCAAAACGACGCGGACACAACGTGCGGCGCGTAGTCTAGCGACCTCCCACGCCCACGGCAATCCACCGCCGCAAACCCCGATTTCACCACGAAGCACACGAAGGCACGAAGAAGGTCAAGGTCGGTTGAACCACGGAGTTCTCGGAGGACACGGAGCCAATGGATGAAAAACACCAAAGTACTGGGCTGGGGCGTCAACCAAACCCGAAAGCGGATGGTGCTTCAACGCACTTCCCTTCTCTGTGTCCTCTGTGTTCTCAGTGGTGGAAAAGGGTTTCGCCCTTGAATTTCTTCGTGCCTTCGTGAGCTTCGTGGTGAATAAACGCCCTTGAACGCCAAAGCGCCCGGTCAGTCGTCGACGTCGGCCTCGTCCATCCAGGCGGCCTGGATCGCCTCGAGGATGCGCTCGCCGGAGCGGTTGGGGTCATCGTCGAAGTCCGGCAGGTTCATCACCCACTGGCGCAGGTCCACGAAGTTGATGTTGCGCGGGTCGACGTCCGGGTGTTCGTCGGCCAGCTGCATCGCGATTTCCTGGGTATCGGTCCACTTCATCGCCTTTCCCTCGCTCAGTGGTTCTCGGAGACCTGATTGATGGTGTACTTCGGCAGTTCCACCACGAGGTCCGTGTCCGCGACGATCGCCTGACAGGACAGCCGCGAGTCCGGCTCCAGGCCCCAGGCCTTGTCGAGCATGTCCTCTTCGTCCTCGGTGGCCTCCTCCAGACTGTCCAGCCCCTCGCGCACGTAGACGTGGCAGGTCGTGCAGGCACAGGACTTCTCGCAGGCGTGTTCGATCTCGATCCCGTTTTTCAGGGCGAGATCGCAGATGCTGATGCCCGGCTCGGCCTCGATGGAGGCCCCCTCCGGGCAGATTTCCTCGTGGGGCAGAAAGATTACCTGGGGCATGGTGTCAGTTCCCTGCGTCGTATTCGCTAACGTTGTGTCCGGCGAGCGCGCGCCGGATGCTGTCATTCATGCGCCGCGCGACAAAGGCCTCGGAGGCCTGCTCCACGCGCTTGCGCGCCGCCTCGATGGCGTCGGGGTCGGCCCCCTTCTCGCGTTCGGCGCGCAGGGCGTCGCGCGCCTGCTCGATGGTCTGGCGTTCCGCGGCCTCGAGGTAGCGGTCACCGTCCGTCTCCAGCGCGGCGTCCAGCGCCTCGAGCACGCGGTCGGCCTCGACCTGTTCCTCGCGCAAGCGCCGCGCCTCCATGTCCTCGCGCGCGGAGGAGGCGGAATCGCGCAACATCTGTTCGATCTCGGTATCCGTCAGGCCATAACTCGGCTTGACCTCGATATGCGCCTCGACCCCCTGGGTCTGCTCGCGTGCCGTTACGTTCAGCAGGCCGTCGGCGTCCACCTGGAAGGTCACGCGAATGCGCGCAGCGCCCGCGACCATCGGCGGGATGCCCGACAATGTGAACCGGGCGAGCGAGCGGTTGGCATCGACCACATCGCGTTCGCCCTGCACCACGTGCAGCGACATCGCGGTCTGGCCGTCCTTGAAGGTGGTGAACTCCTGCGCCCGCGTGACCGGGATGGTGGTGTTGCGCGGGACGATGAACTCGACCAGACCGCCCATCGTCTCCAGCCCCAGCGACAGCGGGATCACGTCCAGCAGCACCAGTTCGGTATCCGGCTTGTTGCCGGCGAGGATGTCCGCCTGTTGCGCGGCCCCGATCGCGACCACGCGGTCCGGGTCGATGCCGGCGTGCGGGGTGCGGCCGAAGAAGCCCTCCACCGCCTCGCGCACCGCCGGCATGCGGGTGGAACCACCCACCAGCACCACCTCGTCGATGGCGCCGGGCTCCAGCCCGGCATCCTCCAGCACCTGCCGGCAGGCGGCCATGGTGCGCTCCAGCAACGGCCGCGCCAGCTCCACCAGGGTGTCGCGATCCAGCTCGCCGGACCAGGTGGAGCCGTCGGCGCGCCTGACCTCGACCGGGGTACGCGCGGCATCGGTCAGGGCCTCCTTGGCCTGGCGGGCGGCCAGCAGCACGCGGCGCAGGCGCTGCGGATCGGTCTCTCCGGCCATGCCGGCCTGGTTCAGCAGCCAGTCGGCGATGGCGCGGTCGATGTCGTCGCCGCCTAGGGCGGAATCACCGCCGGTCGCCAGCACCTCGAACACCCCGCGGCGCAGCTGCAGGATAGAGATATCGAACGTACCGCCGCCCAGGTCATAGACGGCAATGGTGTTCTCTTCGCCCTGGTCCAGTCCGTAGGCGACCGCCGCCGCGGTCGGCTCGCTGATCAGGCGGAAGACATTCAGGCCGGCCAGCTGTGCGGCGTCCCGCGTGGCCTGGCGCTGGGCATCGTCGAAGTACGCGGGCACGGTGATCACCACGCCTTCGAGTTCGTCGCCCAGGGTCTCCTCGGCCCGCTGGCGCAGGGTATGCAGGATCTCCGCGGACACCTCCACCGCCGTCTTGTCGCCCGCGGCGGTCTCGATGCGCGGCACGCTGGACTCGCCGGTCTTCAGCCGGAACGGCAGCTCGCCGGACAGCGTGGCGACGTCCGCCGCGCCGCGCCCGATGAGCCTTTTGACCGAGGCGATGGTGTTGTGCGGGTCATCCGCGGCGTGCTCGGCAGCCGCATGCCCCACGCTCACCGCATCCGCGGCATAGTGCACCACCGACGGCAGGATATGCCGACCCTGTTCGTCGGGCAGTGTGTCCGCCTCGCCGCTGCGCACGGTCGCGACCAGCGAGTGGGTCGTGCCGAGGTCGATCCCGGCCGCGAGATGGCGCTGGTGCGGCGCGGACTCGGCTCCGGGTTCGGTGATCTGCAATAACGCCATCGGGTATTCGGCTCCTTCACACGGGCGCGGCGGGTGCTACTTGCCGCGCGCCAGGTTCTGTCGGGTTCGTTTCGTTTCTTCCAGCAGGCGATCGAAGAAGCGCAGCTCCAGCACCCGGTCCTTGGCATCCGGCGCCGGGGTCCCCGGCTCCTTCAGGGCATCCGCCACCTTCGCCCGTGCCTCGGCGCGAGCCTGCGCCAGCTCGGTCGCGACCGCTTCCAGTCCGGCCGCATCCCCGCTCGCCGCGGTTTCCTCCAGGCGTTCACGCCATTCGATCTGCGCCTCGATGAACTCGATGTCCTGACTGGTATCGCGTTCGGGGTCAAAGGCCACCCCGGTCCGTTCCAGCAGGTGCACGGCCCGGCGGTAGTCGTCACCCAGGATCGCGTAGGCCTCGTTCACGTCGGCCGCCACCGCCGCCGCCATGCGGCGCGCCTGGTCACCCTGGCGCACGAAGCGGTCCGGGTGCAGTTCCGCCTGCAGGCGACGAAAGCGCTCGTCCAGCTGTTGCCGGTCGACCTCGAAGGCCACCGGCAGGTCAAACTGCTCGAATGGGTCGTTCATTGCGTCCCTTGCGACGGGCTTGCAAAAGAAAAGGGGTGGGACGACAGCCACCGGGGACGTATCCCCGGGCAACCGCCATGCACCACCCCGCGTGCGAGGCTCAGTCAGATGCTGAAGCTTTCACCGCAGCCGCACCGGGCCTTCTCGTTCGGGTTGTTGAACTTGAACCCCTCGTTCAGGCCTTCCTTGCCGAAGTCCAGCTCGGTGCCATCCAGGTACACGAGGGACTTCGGGTTCACGACCAGCTTCACGCCGCGATCCTCGAACACCGTATCGGTGTCCTCGATATCGTCGGCAAACTCCACCACGTAGGCCATGCCGGAGCAGCCGGTCGTCCTGACGCCCAGCCGGACGCCCACACCCTTGCCCCGCTTCTCGAGGAAGTTGTGGATGCGTTCGGCCGCGGGTTCGGTCACTGTAATCGCCATAGGGCCCTCAGGCAGATTTCTTCTCGGCTTCCGCGGCCTGGCCGTGGCGCTCCTGGTAGTTCGACACCGCCGCCTTGATGGCGTCCTCGGCCAGCACGGAGCAGTGGATCTTCACCGGCGGCAGGGCCAGCTCTTCGGCGATCTGGGTGTTCTTGATCTGGCTCGCCTCTTCCAGGGTCTTGCCGCGCACCCATTCGGTGAGCAGCGAGCTGGAGGCGATCGCCGAGCCGCAGCCGTAGGTCTTGAACTTGGCGTCCTCGATGATGCCCTCGTCGTTGACCTTGATCTGCAGCTTCATCACGTCGCCGCAGGCCGGGGCGCCGACCATGCCGGTGCCGACCGTATCGTCGTTCTTGTCGAAGCTGCCGACGTTGCGCGGATTTTCATAGTGGTCCAGAACCTTGTCACTGTAAGCCATGACCGTTCTCCTGTTGCGTGTGTACGCGTTGCGTTAGTGGTGTCGAGCGGGCCCCTAGTGGGCCGCCCACTCGACGGTGCTCAGATCGATGCCGTCCTGGTACATCTCCCACAGCGGGGAGAGCTCGCGCAGCTTGGCGACCGCGGCGCGCACGATCTCGACCGTATGGTCGATCTCCTCCACGGTGGTGTAGCGACCGATGGAGAAGCGGATCGAGCTGTGTGCCAGCTCGTCGTCGCGGCCCAGTGCGCGCAGCACGTAGGACGGTTCCAGGCTGGCCGAGGTGCAGGCCGAGCCGGAGGACACCGCGATGTCGCGCAGCGCCATGATCAGGCTCTCGCCCTCGACGAAGTTGAACGACACGTTCAGGTTGTGCGCGACACGCTGTTCCTGGTCACCGTTCAGGTAGACCTCTTCCATGCCGTCGAGACCGGCCCAGAGGCGGTCGCGCAGCATGCGCACGCGCTCCAGCTCGGGACCCATCTCGGCACCGGCGATCGCGAACGCCTCGCCCATGCCGACGATCTGGTGCGGCGCCAGCGTGCCGGAGCGCATGCCGCGCTCGTGGCCACCGCCGTGCATCTGGGCCTCGATGCGCACCCGCGGCTTGCGCCGCACGAACAGCGCGCCGATGCCCTTCGGACCGTAGGTCTTGTGCGCGGAGAAGCTCATCAGGTCTACCGGCAGCTTCGACAGATCGATCGCGACCTTGCCGGTGGACTGCGCGGCGTCCACATGGAACACGATCCCACGCTCGCGGCACAGGTTGCCGATCGCCTCGATGTCCTGGATGACACCGATCTCGTTGTTCACGTGCATCACCGAGACCACGATGGTGTCGTCACGCATCGCGTCTTCCAGCTCCTGCATGTCGACCAGGCCGTTTTCCTTCACGCCCAGGTAGGTGACCTCGAAGCCTTCGCGCTCGAGCTGGCGCGTGGTGTCCAGCACAGCCTTGTGCTCGGTCTTCACCGTGATGATGTGCTTGCCCTTGCGCTGGTAGAAGTGCGCCGCGCCCTTGATCGCCAGGTTGTCGGCCTCGGTCGCACCGGAGGTCCAGATGATCTCCTTCGGATCGGCGCCCACCAGCTGGGCCACCTGGCCCCGGGCGTTCTCGACCGCCTTCTCCGCGTTCCAGCCAAAACTGTGGCTGCGCGAGGCCGGGTTCCCGAACAGCCCGTCCTTGGTCAGGCAGCCCGCCATCTTTTCCGCCACGCGCTCGTCGACCGGCGTGGTGGAGGAATAGTCGAGATAGATCGGCAGTTTCAGGTCACTCATGGGGCGTTAGCTCCTCTCCGCGGCCGCCTCGGCGGCCGCATGGCTTTTGTCGGTCGAGGCCTGCAGGGAGGCGCCGTGCATCACGACCTCCTGCACACCGTCTTTTTCCATTTGTTCGCGGTGGCGCTGCAGCACATCCGCCAGCGAGCGGGTACTGAGAAAGTCGTAGACCTGCTGGCTCAGATCGGTCCACAGGTCGTGCGTCAGGCAGCGCGAATCGGAATTGCAATTGGCCTTGCCACCGCAGCGGGTCACGTCCACCGGCTCGTCCACCGCCACCACGATATCGGCGACGCTGATGCCCTCCGGATCCCGGCTCAGGGCATAGCCTCCGCCCGGACCGCGGCTGCTGTTCACCAGCCCCTTGCGGCGCAGCCTGGAAAAGAGCTGCTCCAGATAGGACAATGAGAGCTTCTGCCGGCGCGCCACCTCGGCCAGGGATACCGGCCCGTTGCGGGTGTGCATCGCCACATCCAGCATGGCGGTCACGGCGTAGCGGCCTTTGGTCGTCAGTTTCATGGTTGAGTGCACTTGTCGGTCATTTGCCGGCAAGCTTAGCAATACCTGACAAAAACGATCAAGTATTCCCCTGCTGTTTACGTTCTTGTTCGCTCGTGGCAGCTCCCGGGACCTCGCATTCGTCCGGCTCCAGGCCCTCCA
This sequence comes from Thioalkalivibrio sp. ALE28, assembly GCF_000377425.1. Taxonomy (NCBI): domain Bacteria; kingdom Pseudomonadati; phylum Pseudomonadota; class Gammaproteobacteria; order Chromatiales; family Ectothiorhodospiraceae; genus Thioalkalivibrio; species Thioalkalivibrio sp. ALE28. Next base: position 48,223 of record NZ_KB898102.1, read on the forward strand.
GATCGCAGGCCTCCAGCGGGCCGGAATCGTCTTCGCCCAGGGCCTCGCCCGGGTCGATCCCGGCGCGCTTGAGCGCCTGGCAGGCCCGCTCCATGCGTTCGTCCAGGTCGTGCACCCGCTGCACGATACGGTGGATCGCGTTGGCCACCGGGTCGGGCATGTCGCGCGACAGGCCGTAGGCATCGAAGCCCATGCGGTCGGCCATCTGCTGGAATCGCGGATCGGGCTCGGGCCGTGGCCCGATGACCCGGGCCGGGATGCCGACCGCGGTCGCATCGGCCGGCACGTCCTTCAGGACCACCGCGTTGGAGCCGATGCGCGCATGGTCGCCAACGTGGATCGGGCCCAACAGCTTGGCACCCGCCCCGATGACCACCTCGTTGCCGAGCGTCGGGTGGCGCTTGCCCCCCTCCCAGGTCGTGCCGCCCAGGGTGACCTGGTGATAGATCGTGCAGTCGTCGCCCACCTCGGCGGTCTCGCCGATCACCACCCCCATGCCGTGGTCGATGAAGAAGCGCCGGCCAATGGTCGCACCGGGATGGATCTCGATGCCGGTGAGCCAGCGGCTGAAGTTGCCGACCACCCGGCCCAGCCAGCGCAGGCGATGCGTCCACAGCCAGTGCGCGAGGCGGTGATACCACAGGGCATGCAGCCCGGGGTACGCGGTCAGCACCTCGAAGGCGTTGCGTGCCGCCGGGTCGCGGTCAAACACGCAGCGAATGTCCTCGCGCATCCTGTCAAACATCGGCCGGCCTCATTCCTGAGTCTTGCACTAAGGTATCACGTGCCCCGCACGCGCCCTCAGCGGCCCCTTTCCGTGTGCGTCAATATACCGCGCAGCATGCGCACCTCGCTGGCGCTCAGGCCGGCCCGCAGATACAGGTGGCGCAGGCGCCGCATCAGGTGGCGCGGGTTGTCCGGATCGAGCACATCGATGGTGGTCAGGGCCTGCTCGAAATGCCGGAACAGCCCCTCCATCTCCGCCTGGGTCGCGGGCGGGTCCCGCTCCACCCCGGTCGGCTCGGCTCCGGACACGGCGGGTGCTTCGCCATTCAGCGCCGCCATGCGCAGCGCGTAGGTCATCACCTGAACGCTGCCGGCCAGATTCAGGGAGCTGAAATCGGGGACGGTGGGTATCTGCACAAAGGCGTTGCAATGATCGAGTTCGGCGTTGGTCAGACCGCTGTGCTCGCGACCAAAGACCAGGGCCACCGGCCCCTCGGCGGCGTTCGCCAGCGCCTGCCCGGCCGCGTCAGCGGGCCCCAGAACCGGTACCGAGTGGGTGCGCAGACGGGCGCTGGTCCCCACCACCCAGACACAGTCGCGGATCGCGGCGGCGAGGTCCTCGACCACGCGCGCACCCGCCAGCAGATCGTCCGCGCCCGAAGCCAGCGCCGTCGCGTCGGCATGCGGGAATCGCTCCGGCGCCACCAGCACCAGATCGGTCACCCCCATGGCCTTCATCGCGCGCGCCGCGGAACCGATGTTGCCGGGGTGCGTCGTGCCCACCAGCACGACCCGCACCCGCCCCAGGCGTTCTTCCATTCGTGGAGCCCCTCGTCAAAGGCCGGGGATTGTACACAGGGAACCCCGCGACTTCCCAAGAAAGAGCGGCTTGTGTATTGTTCGCGGCCTTCCCGCGGCGCGCCACAGGCGCCCGCCGGACACCCCGCAGAACACCAGGAGACCCCCATGCACCCCATGCTGAACACGGCGGTATCGGCGGCCCGCGAGGCCGGACGCATCACCACCCGCGCCTGGGGCCGGCCCGATCGCATGAATACCCGCGAGAAGGCCCGCAACGACTGGGTTTCGGACGTCGACCTCTCGGCGGAACAGGCGATCGTGCAGACCCTGCGCCGCGCCTACCCCGATCACGCGATCATGGCCGAGGAAGGCGGCGAGCAAAGCGGTGCCGATGCCGATTTCGTCTGGATCATCGACCCGCTGGACGGCACCACCAACTACCTGCGTGAGATCCCGCAGTACGGCATCTCCATCGCGCTGAAGCACAAGGGACGGCTGGAACAGGCGGTGGTCTACGACCCGCTGAAGGAAGAGCTCTTCACCGCCACCCGAGGTGCCGGCGCCTTTCTCAACAGCCGCCGCATCCGGGTCTCCGAGCGCAAGGACCTCAACGGCGCGCTTCTGGGTACCGGCATCCCGTTTCGCGAGGGCCAGGACCTGGAGCGCTACCTCAGCAGCCTGCGCCACCTGATCCCGGGCACGGCCGGCGTGCGCCGCCCGGGCTCGGCCGCGCTGGATCTGGCCTGGGTCGCCTGCGGGCGCTTCGACGGCTTCTGGGAGATGGGCCTCCAGCCCTGGGACATGGCCGCGGGCCTGCTGCTGGTGCAGGAAGCCGGCGGCGTGGTCAGCGACTGGCAGGGCAACCCGGACGTGATGCGCCGCGGCGACGTCGTCGCCGGCAACCCCAAGGTCCTCAAGGCGATGCTCCAGCGCCTGCACAAGGCCGAAAAGGAAGCCTCCGCCCGCTCCGACGCCTGAAGGGCCTGTTGGGTCACCACGAAGCACACGAAGGCACGAAGAAGGTCAGATGCGACTAACAGGAAGGTTAGAAGATAGGAAGGAATTTAGTTTGGATGAATGGCCCCGGAAACGGGCAAGTTACCACCAGAAATCGTTCCTTCCAGCCTTCCCTTCTTCCTGTTAACCGCCCTTGACCTTCTCCGTGTCCTCTGTGCGCTCTGTGGTAATACAGCCCTTCAGCGATCGCGCTGCTGCAGCCAGAGGATCAGGCGGGCGTGGTGGTGCGGGTCGGACTCGATGGCGCGCCCCGGGCGCAGGTCGTATTCCGCGAACGCCGCATCCACCACCTCGCTGGCATCACGCCACTCCGCGCTGAGCCGGAAGATCAGGGTCGTCGGCGACGGCCGGTGCACCGCCGGATGGAAGCGCTGCGAGATCATCCCCGGCAGCGGCGGCTCCGGCTCCGAGCGGAAGCCGTCGTCATCGCGGAAGCGTTCCCAGGCCGCCTCCAGCAGTGCCAGCGCCGGCCCCTGCTCGCCCTCGCCCGCGGCGGCCTTCCAGTCCCGCAGGCCGCGCGCGACAAAGGCGTAATCGTGCAGCGTGGCCGCCCCGGCCTGATCCGCGGGCAGCCCCATCAGCGTGGGCAATTGGTCGGGATCGGAAGCGACCTCCAGCAGCCAGCCCTGCACCGCCGCACCCGCCTCGCGGAAGCGCTCGTCATGCTGCGCCCCCTCCGCAAGGGCGGAGAGCAGCAGGCCATGCGCCCCGGTCAGGACCTTTTCGTCCCGCGGCAGGCCGCGCGCCTCGCGCGCCCGGATCAGCATCTCGCGCCCGGCGTTCACCTGCTCGCGAACCTCCGCCTCGTCCAGGTCAAAGCGCTCCGCCAGGGCCTCGACCCCCGCGCCGCGCCGGGGCAGGTAGCCGAGATCGAACACGGAACTCCCCTCCATGCCGAACCACGCGCGCACCAGGTCCGGGTAGTCATGGTCCGCCAGCGCGGACTCCAGATCCGCCTCGGGCCACAGGTAGGCACCCCCCTCACGCCCTTCCTCGTCGACCGCCGACAGGCTGGAGGCGAACCCGCGGAAACCACCCTCGGCGGTATCCGCCTGCTCGCCGGTCTCGTCCTCGCGCAGGGCCATGTCGCGCTTGACGAAGTCGAGGTTCTCCAGCCCCAGCTCGATCCAGTCTTCGCGACCGAAATGCTCACCGGCCCGTAGATACAAAAGCGCGAGCTGGGCCTGATCCTCCAGCATCACCTCGAAGTGGGGCTCGTTCCAGTCCGGCGACTCGGAATAGCGGAAGAACCCGCCCCCCAGCACGTCGCGCAGACCGGAGTGGGCCATCTCGTCGAGCGTGATTTCCAGGAACTCGCCGACCCAGCCAGGCGCGGTGCCCGCCTGCACGGCCTCCAGCATCGCGTGCAGATACGGCGAATGCGGGAACTTGGTGGAGCTGCCGAACCCGCCCTGCAGGTCGTCGGCCTCGCGCTCCAGGCGACTCCACAACACCTGCGGCAGGCGGCCGGCACGGCTTTCCGACAGGGGCTCCTCGCCCGCACGCAGTTGCTGGGTCAGCTCGTCACTGCCGCGCCGCGCCAGATCGACCAGCCGGTCGTAGTCCGCCTCCAGGCGTTCGGTAATGCCGTCGAGGAACTCGGCGAACTGATCGCGCGGGGCATAGACCACGCCGGTCAGGGCATGCCCCTGGGGCGTAACCACCACGTTGAGCGGCCAGCCCGCGCTCCCGGCGGTGGCGCGCTGAAACTCCAGCAGGTAGCTGTCCAGCGCCCCGTCGACCTCGCGATCGACCTTCACCGGGATGAAATTCTCGTTCAGCCGCTCGGCAATGCCCTCGTCCTGGAAGCTCTCTTCCTGCATGACATGGCAGTAGAAGCAGGAGTAGTAACCGCTGGAGATCAACAGCGGCCGCCGCTCCTCCCTGGCCTGTTCCAGCAGGGCCGGATCCCAGGCCCGCCACTGGACGGGGTCGTCCGTGTGCAGCCGGAGGTAGGGCGAGATGCTGTCGGCCATCTCGGGGTTGGCCTGCGCCACGCCGGGCATCGCGAGGGCTGCGACCAGCAGCGAAACAACCAGACCGGCCCGGCGATTTTCCGGCGTTGCAAACATGTGACCCTCCAGCAGCATCTAGAAAAGGTTGCTACCCTTTGGGACGCGAAGACCGGAAAGGTTCATCCCTGCAGCCCAATGGTCTCCGCGGATCGCATCCGGGATCCGGCACTTGTACATGCGCTGTATAAATGTCGTACAATTTATTCATGGCGAGCGCAACGCACATCGAACTTCAAGACGAAGAAGGCCTGTACCCGATCCGGCACGTGTGCGCGGAGACGGGCATTAACGACGTGACGCTGCGCGCCTGGGAGCGTCGCTACGGGCTCATTCGTCCCATGCGCACGCCCAAGGGCCATCGGCTCTACAGCCCCGGCGATATCGCCCGCATCAAGCGGATCATGGAATTGCTGGACCAGGGCATCCCGGTCTCCCAGGTCCACCGGGTTCTGGACGACGAACCCGCAGCCGCCACCCCCCGCCCGGATCCGGACGCGACCGAAGACGCCCCGGACACCACCACAAAGCCCCGGCATCGCGACAGCCCCGGCCCCGGGATCGCACCCCACACCATGGATCCGGTCGCCGAGGCACTGTACGACTCGGTCACGGATCTGGATGCAGGGGAGCTGGATCGCGTCTACGCCCGGCTGGTCATGCGCCACGGCTGGAATGGCGTGCACGAAAGCGCCTTCCTCGAGGTGTACCGCCGCCTGCGCGAGGAATCCCGTCACAATGCCGAGGGCGAGGTCCGCCTGGCGGTGTTCGCCGCCTGGGCCACGGCCGCATTCGCGGACCAGCTGCGCTCGGCCACGCGCGCCTGCGACGACCCGTCCTACCCCTGTCTGGTCCTGGGCGGCGGGCACCAGCAGGTCGGCGGACTGCTGCTGCAGCTTGCCTGCGCCCGCCACGGCCTGAAGACCCTGCCCCTGTTCGACGCCACCAGCCCCGAGGGTCTGGAGACGCTGATGCGCCGTCTGCGTGCCCCGGCGCTGATCATCCATGGTTCCTCGCAGTTGATGCGCAGCCCCGAACTGCCCCGGGTGGAGGCCATCCTCAACCAAGCCGGACCGCCCTGCTACCTTGCCGGCTCGGCCGCGCTGGAGCTTTCCAAGGTCAAGCACGGCCGCACGGTGGAGGTTCTGCCCGGACCGCCGCTGGAGGCCGCCGCACGACTCTCCCGGCACCTGCCCCAGTAGCCGCCGCGCGCGCCTCCCGGCTCAGTGGCCACCTCCGCCGCGTCCGTGCGCACCCTCCTGGTTGTGCTCGGCGACCAGCTCGCCCCCGACCACCCGGTTCTGCAGGAGCTGGACCCCGACCGGGATGCCGTGTGGATGGCCGAGGTGGCCCACGAATCCCGCCACGTCCTCTCGCATGCGGCCCGCACCACCCTGTTTCTGTCGGCGATGCGCCACTTCGCCCGGCAGCTCCGCAAGGCAGGCCTGAGCGTTCACTATCGCCATCTCGGGGAGCACCCCGAGCCAACCCTGGGCGAGGCCCTGGACACCGACCTGGAACGGCTCCAGCCGACCCGGGTGATCGTCCTCCAGCCGGGGGAACATCGTGTATGCCGTCAGCTTGAGGCCACCTGCCGCACCCGGGGCGTGCCACTGGAGGTCCGCGAGGATCCCTGCTTCCTGGTATCGCAGACGACCTTCGAGCAATGGGCCGGGACGCGCAAGCAGCTGCGCATGGAGTACTTCTACCGCCAGCAGCGAGCCGCCCTGGGCATCCTGATGAATGGCGACGAACCCGCCGGCGGACAGTGGAACTTTGACGCCGACAACCGCGAACATTTCGGCCGGGACGGGCCCGGCCTGCTGCCGCCCCCCGTCGCCTTCGAACCCGACACGATCACGCGCGAATGCCGGGATGCCGTCGCCCGGTATCTGCCGGAACTAGCGGGCCAGACGGATGCGTTCGACTGGCCGGTCACCCCGGAACAGGCACAACAGGCCCTGGCCGACTTCATCCAGCACCGCCTGCCCCTGTTCGGCACCTATCAGGACGCGATGTGGACCGACCAGCCGTGGCTCTATCACGCCCGCCTGTCGGCCGCGCTGAACCTGCACCTGATCCATCCGCGCGCGGTGATCGACGCGGCGGAACAGGCCTGGCGCGACGGCCATGCGCCGCTCCCCGCGGTCGAGGGGTTCATCCGGCAGATCCTCGGCTGGCGCGAATACGTGCGCGGGCTGTACTTCCACTTTGGCGAGGCCTGGCACGAATGGAACGCCCTGGAGGCGGATCAGCCGCTGCCGGCCCTCTACTGGGATGCCGAAACCTCCATGCAGTGCCTGCACCAGGCCGTGGGCCAGACCCTGAAACGCGGTTATGCGCACCATATCCAGCGACTGATGGTCACCGGGCTGTTCGCCCAGCTCCTGGGCGTGCGCCCGGCCGAGATCCACGCCTGGTATCTGGGTATCTACGTCGACGCCGTGGAGTGGGTGGAACTCCCCAACGTGGTCGGCATGTCGCAGTATGCCGACGGCGGCCGCATGGCCTCCAAGCCGTACGTCGCCACCGGCCGCTACATTCAGCGCATGAGCAACTACTGCCGGCACTGCCCGTTCGACCCGGCCGAGGCCCTCGGCGCGAAGGCCTGTCCGTTCACCACGCTTTACTGGGACTTCCTCGACCGTCACCGCGAGCGGTTCGCCCGCCACCCGCGCACCGCGCTGCAGTGGAAGCACCTCGAGAAGATGGACCCCGAACGCCTGGAGGCCATCCGCGCCCAGGCCCGCCACATCCGCGACACACTCGCGCAGGGAGACCGTATCTGATGCCGCGCCCCGGCCCCACCCTCGTCTGGCTGCGCCGCGACCTGCGCCTGGCCGACCAGCCTGCCCTGCACGCCGCCAGCGAGCGCGGCGGGCCGGTCATCCCGGTGTTCATCCATGCCCCGGAGGACGAGGCGCCCTGGCAACCGGGGGCCGCATCCCGCTGGTGGATGCACCACAGCCTGCAGGCCCTGGACCAGGACCTTTGCAAGAACGGTTCGCGCCTGATCCTGCGCGCCGGCCCCGCCCTTGACACCGTGCGGACCCTGGTACGCGAGACCGGTGCCACTGCCGTCTACTGGAACCGCCTGTACGAGCCCGCCCGGGTCCTGCGCGACCCGGAGATCAAGGCCGGCCTGCGCGCCGATGGCCTCGAAGTCCACAGCTTCAATGCCCACCTGCTGGTCGAGCCCTGGGAGGTCGAAACCGGCCAGGGCCGGCCCTACAAGGTCTTCACCCCATTCTGGAAGGCCTGCCTGCACCGCGGCATTGATCGCGACCCGCTGCCCGCGCCCAACGACCTGCCGCCCCCCGATGCCTGGCCCGCCAGCCTGCGCCCGGAAGACCTCGGACTCCTGCCCGAGATCGACTGGGCCGGGGGCCTGCGCGCCGCCTGGACGCCCGGGGAGGACGCGGCCCACCAGCGGCTGACGCAATTCCTCGACGGCGCGCTGCACGCCTACGCCAGCGAACGCGACCGCCCGGACCATGACGGTACCTCGCGCCTGTCACCGCATCTGCACTTCGGCGAGCTCTCCCCGCGCCAGATCCTGCGCGCCCTGCGCCAAACCGGCCTGCATCCGGACCACGGAGGACCCGAGGCCTTCGTGCGCGAGCTCGGCTGGCGCGACTTCGCCCATCACGTGCTCTATCACTTCCCGCACACCCCGGAACGACCGCTGAACCCGCGCTTCGAGGCCTTCCCCTGGCGCGAGGACGCGGCGGACCTGCGCGCCTGGCAGCAGGGCCGCACTGGGCTCCCGATCGTCGATGCCGCCATGCACCAGTTGTGGGAGACCGGCTGGATGCACAACCGCCTGCGCATGGTGGTCGGCTCCTTCCTGACCAAGAACCTGCGCCTGCACTGGCAGCATGGCGCGCACTGGTTCTGGGACACCCTGGTGGATGCCGACCTCGCCGCCAACACCCTGGGCTGGCAGTGGGCCGGAGGCTGCGGCGCCGATGCCGCGCCCTACTTTCGCGTGTTCAACCCGCAAACCCAGGGCGAACGCCACGACCCCGACGGCGCCTTCGTGCGCCGCTTCGTCCCCGTACTCAAGGACGTCGAAACGCGGTATATTCACGCGCCCGGCGCCGGCGGCGCACGCGGCTATCCGGCCCCCATCGTGGACCTGAAAGCCAGCCGCCAGGCCGCACTCGAGGCCTTCCAGGCCATCAAAGACCACTGATCGAAACAGGCCCCTACCATGAGCTTCTCCGAACAGAACCTGCAGTACCCCAAGGACGTGAGCTACAACTTCAGCCGCTACGACGACACCACCCCGGTACGCGTCACCCACGAGGGCAAGCGCTTCATCGGCCAGCTGCTGAACCACGAGGCTCCCTACCGTATCCGCGTAACCGAGGAGGTCGTCAGCCCGGGCGCCTCGCGCTTCATCCCGGTACGCGAGATCCAGGTCCAGACCCTCGAAGCGGTGGAATATCTGCACAACGGCCACCACGGGCACTGAACCACTGCCGACGGCCGCGCCCGACTCCGGGCGCGGCCGCTCCCCCGGCGTCGACCCGACATCGCTGCACGCAGCGCGCGCGGGACTGCTACTCTCGTAACAGGACCTCCGCCAAAAGGGACGACTGCCATGCACCGCTTACTTGCATCTTTCCTGCTTGGTGCCCTGCTGCTCCCCGGCCTGGCACTCGCCGACAAACCCGGCGATCAGCGTGCCATTGCCGGCATGGACACCGGGCGCATCCTCTGGGACATCACCATCGGCGAACCCGACCGGCTGATCGCCCGCCTGAGCGTGATCCGCGAGACCTACGACGACATGCAGCGCCAGGGCCTGGAGCCGGAGATGGTGTTTGCCTTCCGGGGCGGCGCGGCGGGGCTGATCGCCCGCTCCACCGACCACCTCGATATCGAGGACGTCTCCGCCGTGCGCCATATCCACGAACGGCTGGAGGGCCTGCTGGAACTGGACGGCATCCACATGGAGGCCTGCAGCATTGCCACGCGGCGCTTCGACCTCGAACAGGACGACCTGCTGCCCGGGATTCACCTGGTCGGCAACACGTTCCTCTCGATCATGGGCTACGAAAACCAGGGCTATGCAACCATCCGCATTGACTGACCCCGGCCGCGGAATGCCGGTACAATCAACCCGGACGGAGATGGGGCCCGCCCCTGCACCGCAAATGCGGCGGCGGCCCGGTACACGAACGCCCTGACCGGATCGCGGAAGGCCACAAACGGCCGCTGACGAAGAAGACGGGAGACCTGCTTGGCGCATATGGAAATCACGACCTTCGGCACCGTCGGCGTGCGCGTGGAGGACCGTGACATACCCGCTCTCTCCGGGACGAAACTCGGCCTGCTCCTCACCTATGTGGCGGCCGAGAGCCCGCGGCGTATCCCGCGCGAGGAACTGGCGCGCCTGTTCTGGCCCGACTTGGACGCCGACAGCGCCCGGGTCAACCTGCGCCAGGGCCTGTTCCAGCTGCGTCGCCAGCTACCCGCCGGCGACCCGCCCCTGCTCGACACGACGCCCCGCTATGTGCGCTTCCAGCCGCAACCGGACTCGCGCATCGACTTCCTCACCCTGCAGCGTGCGCGCTCCGAGCGCCGCACGACCGAGGGGCGGGAGACCACGGCACCCCCGCCGGACCTGGCCATTGTGTGCGAGTACCGCGGACACTTCCTCGAGGGCCTGCGCGCCCTGCAGGACCTGCCGGAACTATCCGCCTGGGCCCAGTCCCAGCGCGACCATCACTGGCAGAATCTTCTGGTCTTCATCGGCCACAATCTCCCCGAACTCGCCAAGCCCAACGAGGGCGAACCCCTGCTGGCCGAGCTCCACCGCCTGCTGGCCATGGAGCCCCACGACGAGACCCTGCACCACCTCCTGATGAAGGCCCTGGCGGCCAGCGGCCACCCCAAGCGCGCGCTCGAGCACTATGCCCACCTGGAGGCCGAGGCCGGCAAGCCCCCGGGCGAACTGCTGGCGCGCACGCGCGAGGAAATCCTGGGCGCCGAACGCGCCGAGGCCAGCCATCAGCACGCCAGCCCCGAGGATGCCGAGCCCGCCACCCTGCGCCCCGAGCGCCGTCGGGTCACGGTCGTGGCCTGCCATGTACAGCCCGATGCCGACGCCGACATCGAGATCCAGCAGCAACAGGTCAACCGCACGCTGGAGCATGTCGACTTCGTCCTGTTGAGCCACCACGGCCATGTCGTGCCCTCGCCCGGCCATGGCCTGCTCGCCTATTTCGGCTATCCCGCCGGACGCGAAGAGGCGACGGTCGACGCCGTGCATGCCGCCTGGCAGGCGCTGGAGAGCGCCCCCGGTGACTGCCAGCTGCGCCTCGCCGTGGATACCGACCTGATCGTCACCGGCGCCGACCCGGATCTGCCCGACCCCGCCGGCCAGCTCACCGCCCGCGTACACGAGTGCGCCCAGCGCGCCGACCCCGGCACCCTGCGCGTCAGCGCACCCACCCATGCCCGCGTGTCCGGCTACTTCAGCTTCCGCGAGGCGGAGGACGGCACGGGCGCCTACCGCGTCACCGGCGATCCCGGTCCGCTGGACCGCGTGGATGCCCAGACCCTGCGTGGCCTGACGCCGCTGACCGGCCGCAACCCGGAACTGCAGGCACTGCGTAGCCACTGGGATCAGGTGCTCGACCGCGACGAGGTCCGCTTCGTGCTGGTTCAGGGCGAGGCCGGTCTGGGCAAGAGCCGCCTGGCCCGCGGGCTCGATCTCCAGGTCCGCGGCCAGGCCCGCTCACGCTACCTGCTCAAGTGCCGCGAGGACCGCGCCCGCCAGCTCCTGGCCCCGGTACGCCAGGCCTTCGCCACCTGGATGGGACACGACACCCTGCGCGATGCCCGGAAGCGCCGACTCGCCGGCGCCCTCAAGCATGCCGGGGTCGCCCCGGAGCTTGCGCCACGCCTGGCCCACTGGCTCACCCATCCGGACGCCGACGGTCCCGAAAGCCTCGCCCACGAAGGGCTGGACCGCGACCGCATCATCGACACCCTGGTCGAACTGGTGCAGCGGCGCGCCGCCCACGGTCCGACCCTCCTGATCTGCGACGATCTCCACTGGATGGACTCGGGCACGGCGGAGTTCCTGCGCCGGCTGTACCAGCGCCTGCAGCACCAGCCCCTGATGGCCATCCTGACCGCGCGCATGAGCTTCCGCTCCTCCTGGCGCGATCTCTCGCTGCAGCACATCCGCCTGCACGGCCTGGACGATGCCGCCGCCCGCGACCTGGTCGATCGCCTGGACCCCCACGGCCGCCTGGCCAGCGGCCTGCGCGACCAGCTGGTCGAACGCGGCGAAGGCGTGCCGCTGTTCCTCGAGGAACTCACGCGGTATGCCCTGGAGGCTGCCCGCAGCGGTCAGCTCCCGGACACCCTGCCACCCGGTCTCTCCAACCTGCTGGTCGCACGCCTGGAACAGCTGGGCAGCGCCCGGGAACTGGCCCACTCGGCCGCAGTCATCGGCCGCGACTTCGATACCCGCATCCTCAGCCGACTGCGTGGTCAACCCGCCGACACCATCCGGCGGCAGCTGACCCGGCTGACCGGAAAGGGATTCATCGAACCCGCCGGCATGGTGGATGGCGTGCGCTATCGCTTCCGCCACGCCCTGTTCCGTCAGGCGGCCTACGAGTCGATGCTGCTGAGTGAACGCACGCGCCTGCACGGCCAGCTGGCCGACCTGATGCAGGAAGACGGCGAGAACGGCATGCAGACCGCGGACTGGGGCCGCATCGCCAGCCACCTCTACCATGCCGCTCGCTACCCCGAGGCGGCCAGCGCCTGGCTGCATGCCGGCGAGGCGGCGTTCGCGCGCGGCCTCCTGCCCGAGGCCTCGCACTACTTCGAGGATGCCCTGGCCTGCCTGGAGCGCCATCCGGAGGCTCACAAGGAACATGAGCCGACGGATTTGGAACACAACACGCTGCGCGCCCTCGGCGGGCTCGGCGCGTCCAATCTGGCCCTGCTGGGCTATGGCTCACGCACGGTCAATGACATCTTCGAACGGGCCATGCACCTGACCGCGCCGGAGCAGGATCCGGTGCAGTACTTCCGCGTGCTGTGGGGTTTGTGGCACGGCGCCGGCTCCTGGCATGGCTTCACCGAGGCCCACCGTCTCGCCGGGGAGATGGAACAGCTCGCCGAACGCTCCGGCGATCGCCTGCTGCGGATCGCCGCCCATTACGTGCAGGGCAACACCCACTTCTGGACCGGCCGCTACGCCGAGGCCCTGGAACACCAGACCCGGGCGGTGGAGCTCTATCGCGAGGAAGACCACGCCGCCCTGGTAGCCCGGCACACCGAGAACCCGGCCATCAGCGCGCGCGGCTTCATGGCCTGGACGCTGCTCCACCTGGGGAACCACGCGCGCGCCTGGGCCGAGATGGACACCGCCTGCGAGCAGGCGGACGCACTCGGCCATCGGCCCACCGAGGCCTTCGTGCAGGCCTTCCGCGCCGTGCTCGGCTTCTACAGCGGGGATCCGGACTCCACCCTGCCGGCGGCACGCCGAACGCTCGCCATCGCGCGCGATTACGACTACCCGCTGTGGCGCGCCGCCGGCATCACCCTCGAGAGCTGGGCCCTCGCCCGCCAGGGTCAAGCCGACGCCTGTCAGGCCATCGAGCAGCAGGTGGAGGCGATGCGTCACATCATGGACGGGGTCAACACCATCTTCCAGTACATCCTGCTGGACGCCCTGCAGGCCAGCGGCACCGCGGCGGACCGGCGCCTGAGCGTCGCCGACGTCGCCCTGGCCGGCTGCCGCAAGCGGGGCGACCTCGCGTTCGAAGCGCCGATCCGGCGCCTGCGCGCCGTGGCCCTGCTCGACCAGAGCCAGGGACGCGACGAAGAAGGCTGGCACGAACTCGAGCGCGCCCGCCGTATCGCCCACGAACAGGGCAACCCCAATATCGAGCGCCAGGCCCTACTGGATCATGCGCGCTACGCCACGGACCCCCAGGTGCAGTCCTGGGCCGAGCGCGAACTCCTGCGCATCAACCACTGCATCATTCCCCGCCCGCACCCGGACGAACCCCGCCAGCGCGACCCCCGCCTCGCCTGAACCGGTTCCGGTTCCACACTCGCGGGCAACGCAACGAAAGCTTCATTCGCGCGCAACAAAACCTCAATACCGCTGTAACGATGCTGCCCTAGTCTAAGCGCTCGCTCTTTCCCCAAGGCATGTGTCATGCAAACGCCCAACAGCGACCCGCTGCTTGAGTGTCGGCAACTTCGCAAGACCTTCGGGTCGCATACCGCCCTTGATTCCATCGACCTTCAGGTTCATCCCGGCGAATGCCAGGTCCTGCTCGGGCCCTCCGGCTGCGGCAAGACCACACTCCTGAATCTGGTCGCGGGGTCGCTGGCGGCCGATGGCGGGACCCTCTCGATCGCGGGGACGGTCATGGATGACCCAGCGCGCTCTATTCACCAGCCGATGCAGACGCGCGGGCTGGCGATGGTCTTTCAGAATCACAGTCTGTGGCCGCACATGAATGTGGAACAGAACGTGGGCTTCGGCCTGAAACTGCGGGGGACCACATCCTCGCAGCGGCGCCGACAGGTCATGGAGATTCTCGAACGCCTCCAGATTGCCGAGTTTGCGGACCGGGCCATATCCACATTATCGGGCGGCCAGCAGCAGCGGGTGGCGATCGCCCGCGCGCTGGTCGTCCGTCCGCGCCTGCTGTTGATGGACGAACCTCTTTCGGCACTCGATGCCCGTCTGAAAGAAGAACTCAAGTCCGAGATCGCACTGCTCATCCGCGACACCGGACAGACCGTCGTGTATGTCACCCACGATCAGGGTGAGGCGTTCGCACTCGGCGACCGCATCGCCCTGATGGCGGATGGCCGCATCGCACAGAACAGTACCCCCGAGGCCATCTACCAGAGCCCCAGCAATCGCTTCGTCGCCGAGTTCATCGGCAGCGCGAACATCCTGGCATTCGAGCGTCGGGGTGACGAGATCGTCCTCGACAATGCCCTGCGCCTGGCGGCCACCAACGGGCTGCCCGCCAATGGGCACCTTGTGGTGCGCCGGGAGGATATTGACCTGTCACCTGGCAAGGCACCGCCTCCGGATGCGCGCCCCAATGGCGTGCTGCCGGGTTCCGTACGCCACTCGCGCTTTCTCGGGGACCGCCACGAGATCCTCCTGGATCTGGACCAGGGCATGCGTCTGCGGGCCTTTCACCGTTCGGCACTCGCCTGCGGCGAAACCGTCGGCATCAGCCTGGACCTCCAGCGCGCCCACGTCGTTCGCAACTGATGGGCATCCGCAGCCTTCTATTGCTCGCCGGTCTTACGGTCGCGCTTCCGAGTCTGACCGGGTGCACGGGATCATCCTCGAATGACGACACGCTGGTGGTCTATTCCGCGGGGCCCCGGCCTCTGATCGAACACATCGTTGAGGCGTTCGAAGCCCGGCACGACGTCCGCGTCGACCTCTTCGCCGCCACCACCGGGCAGGTCATGGCGAAGCTGGAGGCGGAACGCTATCGCAACCGCGCGGATGTGGTGATTTTCGCCTCGGAACTCGCGGCCGAGGCCCTGAAGCGAGACGGACGCCTGAGACCCTACCGACCCTCTGGGGTCGAGCAAACCGACGCCGACTGGCACGACCCGGACGGCTATTTCCATGCGACGGCCGCCGCGCTCGTGGGCGTCGCCGTGCGCAAGGATCGCCCGCTGGGTGGTTCGGGATCGCTCGACTGGCCCGATCTGATGCGGGCACCTCATGCCGAGCGGACAGTCATGCCGTCGCCGTCACGATCGGGAGCCACCGGCGACTTCCTGGTAAATTTCGCCCAGGTCCAGGGAGACGAGCTGTGGCCCGCGTTCATCGACGCCCGGACGGATGGACTCGACTTCGCGGCGGCCAACAGCCAGGCCATCGGCGGGCTCGTGACCGGCGCATACGACGCGATACTGGGCGTGGTGGACTACCTTGTCCTGCGCCAGCAGGTCCGCAATCCCGAAGTCGAGATGCGCTACCCGACCAGTGGCGCGGCCATGGTTCGGCGGCCGATCGTGATCCTCGACGAGGCGCACGCGCCCGGACTGGCCGAGGCATTTGTCGACTTTTACTTCTCCGAGTTCGCCCAGGAGGCGGTGGCCGAACAGCACCTGATCCCGGCCCGGGAGGGTATCGCGAACAGTCCGGAACGGCAGGCAGCCTACGAAGGCATGCCTCCGATCCTGGCGCTGGACCGGAGCCAGGCACTCGCGGCTCAGAACCGACTGCTGCGCCAGTTTCAGCTCCGGGTTGAACGCGCGGAGATCCCGCGGGCGGTGCGGAGCCCGGCCCCATGATCACCGTGGCATCCGCGGCCACGCGCCCTTTCGTCCTGTCGTGGGCCAGCACCCGGCTCCCGGTGCTGCTGGTCGCGGCCCTCTTGCTGCTGGGAGCGGGCTATCCCCTGGCGCTGTTGTTCCTGACCAGCATCTTCCCCGAAATCATGGGAGGGCGCTTCGAGGGCTTTCTCGATGCCTATCGCCGGATCGGCGAAACCGAGGGCATCGGCTCCATGTTGTGGAACTCGTTTGCCTGGGCGGGCGCTACCACTGTTGTCAGCTGGATCCTCGGGGTGCCCTGCGGCTACCTGCTCGCACGGACCAATCTGCCCGGGAAACTGTGGGCCCGGCTTTCGCTGCTGGTTCCGATCATGACCCCGCCCTACATCGCGGCGCTGTCCTACATCCTGGTGATGCAGGACGGCGGGTTCTTCGACCAGCTACTGGGACCGATGCCCGAGGCGCTGCGCGCCTGGTTCTTTTCGTTCTGGGGCGTCACGCTCGTCATGGCGCTGGCCTCCTTTGGCTACGTCGCACTGGCCACCGAGGCCGCGCTGGCCTCCATACCGCGTCGCCTGGAAACCGCCGCGGTACAGCTGGGTGCCAGCTGGGGCCAGACCCTGCGCGCCATCATCATCCCGCTGATGCTGCCAGCGCTGTTCAACTCCGGTCTGCTGGTGTTCCTCGAGGCGCTGTCGAATTTTGGTGTTCCCGCGGTCCTGGGCACACGCGCCAACCTGCCGCTGTTACCCGCCGAAATCTTCTACCTGGTGACCAGCTAGCCGCTCGACCTCGCGCTGGCCACCGCCCTGTCTTCTCTCCTGTGCCTGGTCGCCCTGATCGCGCTGTACGGATCGCGCCTGCTGGCCAGCTTCATGGGCGGCGGCCGTTACGAACCCGAAACCCCGCATCAATTCCAGCTGGGGCCCGGGGCGCGCATCATCGGAGTGGCCTGGTTTGCGGGGCTGTTCGCTCTGTCCACGCTGCTGCCCTACTTCGCCATGCTGGTCACCAGCATCGCGGACCAGTGGCAAGGCGCACTCCCCAGCCTGACCCTCGACCATTACCGCGCCATCCTGATCCCGGGTTCGCGGGGGACGGAGGCGTTGTTCACCAGCCTGTGGCTGGCCTTCGCCGCCGCGACCATCAGCATCTTTCTCGGCGCGTGGATCGCCTATGTAATCTCGCGAACGCATGGCTGGCTGCGCCATGCGCTGGAGGGCCTGGCAACCCTGCCACGCGTCATCCCCAAGATTGTTCTGGCAGTCGGCCTGATCCTCGCCTGGAACGCATTCTGGGTGCCCGTCTCCCCCTACAACACGGTGTGGATGCTGCTGCTGGCCTATGTGGTGATCTACATCACCGACGCCCTGAACTACGCCAACAGCCGCCTGCAGTCGATGGATCCGGCGCTTGAACATGCGGCTTCGATCCTCGGCGCCAGCCGCTGGCGCGTGTTCTTCCAGGTCGTTCTGCCTCAGCTCAAGCCTGTGCTGCTGGCCGCCTGGCTGACCACCTTCATCGTCACCATGCGCGAGCTCGTGGCCTCCATCTTGCTGCTTCCTCCGGGCGTAGACACCTCCGCCACCTTCATCTTCAACCAGTTCGAGCAGGGCGACCTCGCCGTCGCGATGGCCATGGCCAGCATCACCATCGCCTTGAGCTCGATCGTCCTGGTCGTATTCCAAATTCGGAGCCGCCCCCGCGCTCCCACCTGATCACGCCTCAAGGCGTGTACCCATCACACCCGGTTCGCGGGACTCATGCCGGGTGTGCATACGCATACATTCACAGGAAAAGACCATGAAACCATTCAAGACTCCCGTACTCCTGGCCGCCCTGATCAGTGGTGGCATTCTGGCTGCACCGGCCCATGCCGAGAGCTCCACATCGGCCCTGATCGACAAATTGATCGAGCGCGGCGTGCTCACCGAGCAGGATGTCCGCGACCTCCGCGAGGCGGAAGCCCGGGAATCCGAAGCCGTCGCCGACCAGATTAAGGCCGAGGATCGCTATCAGGGACTGGAGTACGAACCGACCCTTCCATTGCAAACCGTCGATGACCGCATCCAGGCACGCAAATTCCGTGTCGAAAGCCAGGACGGCAAGAACCGATTCGGGCTGCGCGGACGACTGATGGTGGACGCTGAGGCCGCTAACTGGGACGACAATCTTTCCGAAGCCGCCAATGAGGCCGATCCGATTCCCGAGTATGGAACGTTCCTGCGGCGCGCCCGACTGGGCGCCATCGGCGTCTATGACAACCTTTGGGAATGGCAGCTGGAGGTCGACTTCCGGGACAGCGAAGTCCGCTTTGCAAACGCCTACGTCGCTCGGCTCTTTGACAGCGGGCGACTTGCAGTCGGCAACTTCAAGGAGCCTTTCTCGCTGGAAAGCTCGACCAGCTCGCGGCGCCTGACCTTCATGGAACGTGCCACGCCCGTAGACGCCTATCGCCCCAGCCGACAGATCGGCCTGATGTACGAGACGCTGGTACCGGATTGGTATTTTGCAGCGGGTGTCTTTGGCGGGGACGGCACGGATCGCGACCGGGATGTTGAAGAAGGGTACAGCCTGGCAACCCGTGCATCGTTCGCCCCGTATATGTCCGAAGATACGTTCACCCACCTGGGTGCGTCCTTCAACCACCGGGTCAACGCGACGGACGAGGGCACGCTCGAAGATGTTCGCCTGCGCTCGCGTGAAGGCGCTCGAGCCATCGACGTCCGGCTGATTGGCCGCAATGACCTCGAGGGTGTGGACTCATACAGCCGATATGCTCTCGAAGCCGCTTGGGGCAAAGGGCCCTTTTCTCTGCAGGGTGAGTATCTGCGAGTGGACCTGGATCTCGACCGTGAACAAGTCCTGGATGCCCATGGAAGTAACGCCACGGACAAAAGCAGCCTCACGCTGGACGGCTACTATGTCCAGGCGAGCTACTTCCTGACCGGGGAACAACGCAATTATCGCGCCTTCAGCGGCGATTTTGGCGCCGTACGCCCGAATTCCGCCTTTGGTAACGGAGGCACGGGTGCGTGGGAGATCGCGGCTCGCTACGCCCATGCCGACTCGCTGGAACACACCCGTGTGGGGCGCGGCAACAAGATGGACCACTACACCCTTGGTCTGAACTGGTACCCGAACCAGGACATGGTGTTCAAGCTGAACTACATGTACTTCGACTACGAGGGCCGCGGTGGCGTGGCGAACGGCAACCACGTGCTGGCTGCCCGAGCACAGTTCGAATTCTAGTTTCGAACGCCAGGCGAGCACATGGACGTGCTCGTCAACTCGAGGGTTTCAAGCGAACGTTTGCATACAAAAAAGCCCGAACCATGAGGTTCGGGCTTTTTATTTGATATGGCGTCCCCACGGGGATTCGAACCCCGGTCGCCGCCGTGAAAGGGCGGTGTCCTAGGCCTCTAGACGATGGGGACGTAGAGGCAACGTCTTGTTGCTATTCCGGTGGGCCTTTGGGCCGATCTTCTTCGCTACCCGGTGGCCGATGCAGAAGCGTCGTCACCAGACCGTTGAATACCAGCAAAAACCCGATCGGTACCAGCGCGATGAGGGGCTTGGACCAGGTCTGTTCCCCGGTGAGCATCAGCCCGAATCCGCCGATCAATCCGACTACTGCCAGCACCAATCCAACGTAGAGTGATATGACCCCGAAACGATGCATTGATGAACTCGCAAATCACCTGAGTGGTGGAGCCAGGCGGGATCGAACCGCCGACCTCCTGCATGCCATGCAGGCGCTCTCCCAGCTGAGCTATGGCCCCGTGTCAGGCGAGCGCGTACTGTAGCCAGCACCCCGAAATGTGTCAACCCGCTTCGGCGGAAATTTTCGCCAGCGCGCGGTCGATGCGGGCCAGGGCGCGCTCGCGCCCGATGAGCACCAGCGTATCATCGATGGGCGGGGAGACCGTACCCCCGGTGAGGGCCACGCGCAGCGGCTGCGCGACCTTGCCGAGCTTCAGCTCCAGGCGCTCGCCGGTATGCACCACCACCTCGTGCAGCGGCTCCTTCTCCCAGGCGCCCAGGGCACTAAACCCGTCGTGCAGGGTCTGCAGCACGGGCTTTGCCTCGGCGGTCAGCTGCTTGCGTGCGGCCTTCTCGTCGTAGTCCTCGAACTCGCGATAGAAGTACACGCTGTTCTCGGCCATCTCGCGCAACGTGCGCGCGCGTTCGCGCTGGGCGATCACCACATCGCGCATCGCCGGACCATTGGCCGGATCGATGCCCAGCTGGCCCAGGTGCCAGCCGAACTCCAGCGCCACATGATCCGGGTCCAGCGTCTTGATGTAGTGCTGGTTCAGCCACAGGAGCTTGTCGGGGTTGATCGCCGAGGCGGACTGGTTGACGTCCTCGATATCGAACAGACGCACCAGTTCGTCCACCGAGAAGATCTCCTGGTCGCCGTGGGCCCAGCCCAGGCGCACCAGGTAGTTCAGCAGCGCCTCCGGCAGATAGCCCTCGTCACGGTACTGCATCACCGAGACCGCGCCGTGGCGCTTGGACAGCTTGGCACCGTCCGGGCCCATGATCATCGGCAGGTGGCCGTAGCGCGGCGGTTCCACGCCCAGCGCTTTCAGGATGTTGATCTGGCGCGGGGTATTGTTCAGGTGGTCATCGCCACGGACCACATGGGTGATCCCCATGTCCATGTCGTCGACCACCACCGTCAGGTTGTAGGTCGGCGAGCCGTCGGAGCGGGCGATGATCAGGTCGTCCAGCTCGCTGTTCTGGAACGCGACCTTGCCGCGCACCATGTCATCGACGACGGTCACGCCCTCGTCCGGCGTGCGAAAGCGGATGACCGGCTCCACGCCCTCGCGCGGCTCGGTGCGCGCACGGCAACGACCGTCATAGCGCGGCTTTTCCTTGCGCGCCTTCTGCTCCTCGCGCATCGCGTCCAGCTCTTCCTTGGTGCAGTAGCAGCGATAGGCGTGGCCAGCGGCCATCAACTGGTCGATCACTTCCTTGTACCGATCGAAGCGTTCCGTCTGGTAGAACGGCCCGTGATCGTAGGTCAGCCCCAGCCAGTTCATGCCCTCGAGGATCGCGTTCACCGACTCCGCGGTGCTGCGCTCCAGATCGGTGTCCTCGATCCGCAGTACGAACTCGCCACCGTGGTGGCGGGCGTACAGCCAGGAGAACAGCGCGGTGCGGGCACCGCCAATATGCAGATAGCCGGTCGGACTGGGGGCAAAACGGGTGCGAAAACTCATGCGGGCTACTCGTCTCGATCGGGAGGTGGAAAACGAAGGCGCATAGGGTAGCAGAACGCCACTGCACTGCCGCGCGGACCGCCGACTATACTCGAAATGAGTACACAGACCGGCCGAACCCGGGCCCAAGGAGTACCCATGAATACCGCTCTTACTCGGCTCTCCACGCTGCTCGTACTGACGGGAGGCCTCGCGCTGGCCGGAAGTGCCATGGGCAGCGACCGCATCGCGCCGCCGGATGGCGCGAAGGTCTATTTCATCAGCCCGCAGGATGGCGAAACGCTCGAAAGCCCGGTGCGGGTCCAGATGGGCCTGCGCGGCATGGGTGTCGCCCCGGCCGGTGTGGAGATGGACAACACCGGCCACCACCACCTGCTGGTGAACAAGCCGCTCGACGAGGTGGACCTGGACGCCTCGCTGCCCTTCTCCGACCACAAGCGCCATTTCGGCGGCGGGCAGACCGAGGGCGAGCTGGAACTGGAACCCGGCGAATACACCCTGCAACTGCTGTTCATGGACTACCGTCACATCAGCTTCGACCCGCCCGTTGTCTCCGAGAAGATCACGATTACCGTGGAATAGATCTGTACCACCCCATCAAAAAGCCCCCCTCCGTTTCCGGAGGGGGGCTGGCGCATTCGATTCCGATGCGGCCGGTTACGGCAGCGCAGGAATCTCGAACTGCGGCATTTCGCCGGTCAGCGCGTGCATGAAGGCCTCGATATCCGCGACCTCGTCATCACTGAAGTCCTGCCCCAGCATTTCCTCGCCCATGATGCGGATCGCCTCTTCCAGCGTGGCGGTCTCCCCGTTGTTCATGTAGGGGTAGGTCAGGGCCACGTTGCGCAGGGTCGGGGTCTTGAACGCAAACCGGTCGCTCTCCTCACCCGTGACCAGGTAGCGGCCCTCGTCCTCCGAACCCGGCACCTGGATGCGGTGGAAGTTGCTGTCGGTCAGCGCCGGCCCACGGTGACAGGCCACGCAGCCGTTGTCGGCGAACAGCTTCATCCCGCGCATCTGCTGCTCGCTCATCGCGCCCTCATCCCCGGCCAGCCAGCGATCCAGCGGCGAGTTCGGGGTGTTCAGCGTACGCTGGAACGTCGCCAGCGCCTTGGCCACGTGGTCGGTATTGATCACGTTGTCGCCGTCATAGTCGGGATAGGCGGCCTCGAATTTCTCCTGGTACTCATTGAACTCCTCCAGGCGGGCGATCGCATCCTCCAGCGGCATCGCCATCTCGATCGCGTCCTGGATCGGGCCCAGGGCCTGCCCCTCCAGGTCGTCCTCTCGGCCATCCCAGAACTGCGCGGTGAAGAAGCCGGAATTCAGCACGGTCGGGGTATTGCGCTCGCCAACCTGGCCGTCATGGCCTACCGCGCGCGGGATGCGGTCCGCCCAGCCCAGCGCCGGGTTGTGGCAGGTCGCGCAGGAGATCACGCCGGAGCTGGAGATGCGCGGCTCGAAGAACAGCATCTTGCCCAGCTCGATCTTCTCCTTGGTCATCGAGTTGTCCGCCGGGATCGGCGGCAGCGCCGGCAGCGGCTCGAACACATCGCGATACTGCGAGTAATCAGTATCCGCCACGGCGGGCGCGGCCACGCCCAGCGCCAGGGCGGTGCAGGCCGAAAAGATGGCGCTGCGAAGATAAGAACCTCGGATCATGGCAAAGTCTCCCTGAGATTGGATCGGTGTCGGCGAAGACCGATATAGACTCGGTCCAAATCACCTGAATCCCACCCTATCGACCCGGTATTCGATCGACCAGCGAAATCAGCGCTCCCGTTGATCCAGATCAATCACTGCGGTTGGTCGCTCATCAAACGCTCTTCTTGCCAGCCTGTTTGCACCCCAGTACCCTTCGCCCCGCCTCCAGGTGCCCTGGCGTTCCATCGCCGGGGATAATCGGGAAGCCGGTGCGCGAACTGCCGTTCGCAATGCCGGCACTGCCCCCGCAACGGTAGGTGAAGACAACGGATCAACAACCACTGCGCCGCAATTCGGTGTGGGAAGGCGATCCGCCCGGGCACCCCCGCCCGCTTCACGAGTCCGGAGACCGGCCAGGAGGAAACCTGACGCTGCGGCGGGCAAGCGGTCGGGTCGGGCTTGCTGTGTCTATAGTCCCCGACCTCCCCTGGCCCACCCAGCGTCGTTCCATCCACGGCGCACGGGGTGTGCGTCCCAGGGAGAATGACCTTGAACAAACCGACCCGACGACCCGGCCGGCCGCCACTCCTGGCTCCGGCCCCGACCCTTCTCGGCCTGTTGATCGCCAGTGGCGGGGCTTCCCCCCTCCAGGCACAGTTCGAGTTCGGCAGCGAAGCCGACGGCTTCGCAATCACCCTGGACCCGCTCATCCAGGGCCGCTACGCCATCGAGCGGGGCGACGAGGGAACCACCACCGAATTCGACTTTCGCCGCGCCTGGCTGGATTCGACGGGCACCCTCTTCCACCCCGATCTTAGTTTTCGCCTGCAGCCCGACTTCAGCAGCGGCGAGCTCTCGATGCGCGATGTCTGGCTCCAATACGCACTGACCGAGTCCCTCGACCTGCGCGCCGGCCAGTTCACCGTACCCTTCGGCCTGCCGCGGGACATCGGTGGCCCCAACCGGCTGTTCACCGAATTGAGCATCGCGGGGAATCAGTTCGAGGTCCCGGCTGGACGCGATACCGGCGTCACCCTACTGGGGGGCGACGGCGACGACCGGGCCTGGGCCATCGGCGTGTTTGATGGTCGCGGCCGCCTTGACCAGCGGGATGACCGACCGTCCACCTCCGGCCACCTGTTCAGCGCTCGGGGGGCCTGGGCACCGGTAGGCACCCTTCCACGCGACAACACGACCGTCGGCAAGCCGGTCGAGCATACAGTGGCCCACGGCGTCGGCCTGCAGGCGGCGAACCGCAATCACCTGCGCGACTGGACTCGCGGGCGGGAGAACCAGGTAAATCAGCAACGCGCCGACTGGGTCACCGCAACGGCCGACAGCGTCGTCAAGTTTGCCCGCACCGCCATTTCATTCGCCGCCTTCCGCCGCGACGTATCGCCCGATCACGGCCCCGCATACCACGACTTGGGCGCCGAACTCGAGCTGGCTCAGGAACTGCCCTGGGAGGGGCTAGAGGTTGCCGCGCGCCACGCTGTGCTGCGCCACGACGCCGGCGACGACCTCGGCACCGACGAGCGCTGGCAGCGCGAGCGGGGCGCCGGCCTCAACTGGTACCACCGCGGCCAGCGACAAAAAACCCAATTGATGTGGCTGGACCGCGACGCCGGCACTTCGGACTGGGAGCTGCACTTGCAGCACCAATTCCGCTTCTGACACTGGAAAGGAGATCCGACATGACTCGAACCCCCTTTACACCGGCCCTCCGGATCGCCGGCCTTGTCCTGTTCCTGCTTGCTGCCACCGGCGCCCATGGCGACGAGGTGACGCTCCCCATGCCCGGCCCCTGGGGCAAAGACTACAGCGAGACGATGGACAACCCGGCCACAGTGGACGCCACCGAGGCCTTCCAGCGCTTCCGCCAGCAAAGCATGCAGGGCACCTCAGCCACCTACCGCAGCATCGAGCAGATCCTGCGCTACGACGCACCGTTCGCCGAGCGCCTGCCCGACCTGGCCGAGGAACTGGCGCGCCGAGCCGCCGACATCGAAACCTGGTTCGCTCGCGAGACCCCGGCGCGGGACGGCGAACCCGGCGCCCTGCCCGCGGCCTGGGAGGACCCGGAGTTTTCCGAGTACAAGGCAGCCTACCGCGAGGCCGCCGAACGACTGCAGCGCAAGGTCGAGGCGGCCGAGGACCTGGAGAACGAAGACTTCCAGCTTCGCGCCACCGAGGCCCTGAACGGCGTGCGCCACCATTGCTTGGCCTGCCACGACCACTACCGCCGCCGCTAAACCGGGCGGGAACCAAGGGGCCGCCTCACGGCGGCCCTTTCCGTGGTCCTGATCGAGAAGAAACCGCCTTCGCCTGCAAGCAGACTCCTACAGGTTCCTGGCGATGTGGGAACCTGCTTGCAGGCGAAAAGCCCAGTGCCCCACAACACCCACCGGAGTCACCCCTGCCTGCGGAAGATCGGGGCCGCCGCCGCTTAGTCCCCGTCCATGCCGCGGTAACGGCGCACATGCGCCGGGTCGTACAGCGCACTGTCGCGGAAATCGCCCGGGTCCAGCGCCGGGCCCACCAGGATCAGCGCCGAGCGCCGCGTGGTCAGGGCCTGCGCCCGTTCCGCGATATTCCCCAGCGAACCGCGCACCACGGTCTCGTCCGGCCAGCTGGCACGGAAGACGATGGCCACCGGGCAGTCGCAGCCGTAGTGCGGCCGCAGGTCCTCGACCACGGTCTCGATATTGTGCAGCGAAAGATGGATCGCCAGGGTCGCCCCGGTGGCGGCAAAGCTCGCCAGCCGTTCGCGCTCCGGCATGGAGGACGCCCGTCCCGGCGTACGCGTCAGCACCACCGACTGCGCCACCTCCGGCACCGTCAGTTCCCGCCCCAGGGTCGCGGCGGCGGCGGAGAATGCCGGCACGCCGGGCGTGATGCTGTACTCGATCCCGGCCGCCTCCAGCCGACGGATCTGCTCGCCCAGCGCGCTGTAGACCGACAGGTCGCCGGAGTGCAGGCGCGCCACGTCCTGGCCCGCCGCGTGGGCGCGTTCGATCTCCTCCATGATCGCGTCCAGCGTCAGCGGCGCGGTGTTGACCACGCGCGCCCCCTCCGGGGCATGTTCCAGCACGGCCTCCGGCACCAGTGAACCCGCGTACAGGCACACCGGACAGGCCGCAATACGATCCCGGCCGCGCAGGGTCAGCAGATCCGCGGCACCCGGGCCTGCACCGACAAAATGAACCGTCATGATGACTCCTCGAAAAGATGTTGGCGGTCGACCCAGGCCACCGCGCAGCTGGCCTGCGGTGACAGACGCCGCGGCAACAGCAGACGCGCGCCCTCGCCGGCCGCTGCCAGCGCCGCTGCCTCGGCCACGGAACCGACCCCGGCCGTTGCACGCACCCGTGGCGACTCCGTCAGCACTCCCCCCTGGCAGTCCGCAAGGGCGGCCATGGACGGGAATACGAGTTCCAGTTCCAGCTCCCGCGCGACCGTCGCCAGCATGCGACTGTCACTCTTATGCACCGGTGCCGCCAGCTGCCGGGCCCCGAGCACTCCGGCACGCTCCACTCCCAGCACGGCGCGAGCCTCGGCCAGTACCTCGCGCATCAGACCCTCCAGCTCCCGGGCCGTACAGGCGGAGGCGAAGCCGACGCCCGGCACGACCAAGCCCCCCTCCTGGTTCAGATCCGGCGCAGGGCCCACAGGGTCACCGGCCGCAGCGGTTTCCAGCCGGACATCGCGCCCAGCGGTTCCGAGCGACTCACATTGATGCGTGTCAGCTCGCCACCATGGCGCTCGCGAGCCGCCGCCAACCCCGCATCGCCCTCCACCGTCACGCTGCTGGCGACCAGGCGCCCCCCCGGGCACAGACGCTCCACGCAGTGTTCCACCAGCCCGGGCGTCGTCAGCCCACCACCGATGAAGATCGCGTCGGGGGCAAACAGGTCATCCAGCGCCTCCGGCGCGCGCCCGTGGATGCGGCGCAGTGCCGGCACTCCCAGTGCGCTCGCGTTGCGCGCGATGCGTTCCAGGCGCTCCGCGCGCGGCTCGATGGCCACGGCGGTGTTGGCCGGATCCGCCAGCATCCACTCGATGCCGATGGCACCGGAGCCGGCGCCCACGTCCCACAGCCGCTCGCCGCGACCGGGCGCCAGCAGGGCCAGCGCCACCGCCCGCACCTCGCGCTTGGTGATCTGACCGTCCTGCTCGAACTGCGCCTCCGGCCGGCCGGCACTGGCGGCCAGCACCTGCGCCGCCGGATCGGCCCGGCATTCCAGCGCCACGGTGTTCAGCGCCTCGATCGCGACCTCCGGCCAGGCCCCGGCGCGCGCGCGGACGACCGCCTCGCGGTCCGCACCGAGGGACTGCAGCACGGTCAGGGTGGAATCGCCGAAGCCGAGCCCGGTCAGCCAGTGCGCCAGTTCCGCCAGGGTATCCCCGTCGCGGCTCAGGATCAGCAGTCGCGCGCCGTCATGCAGCCAGGGCCGCAGCGCCTCCATCGGCCGGCCGTGCACCGACAGGCAGCGGGTCTGCTGCAGCGGCCAGCCCATGCGCGCGGCGGCCAGGCTGAACGCCGAGGGCGCCGGCCAGACGGCGGTCTGCGCGACCGGAAAGCGCCGCATCAGGGTCGCCCCCACCCCGAACCAGAAGGGGTCACCGCTGGCGAGCACGCACAGCGGCTGTCCGGCGCGCGCCTCGATCCAGTCCAGCGCGGTCTCCAGCGGCGACGGCCACACCAGGCGCTCCTGCCCCGGCCGCTCCGGCAGCATCTCCAGATGCCGTGCGCCGCCGATCACCGTCGCCGCCGTGTCCAGCGCCATGCGGGCATCCGGGGTCAGCCCGGCGAGCCCCTCCGCGCCCACGCCGACGATGTTCAGCCATGGCGCTCGTTCGTCATTGGTGGCTAGACTGGTCATCCTCATGAGCTCCCGTTCATCCTCCGATACCGGCCCCCGGGCTGCGCGCCCGCGGCAGATCCTGCTGCTGGGCGGCACCACCGAGGCCGCAGCCCTGGAACCGCTGCTGGACGGCCACCCGCGGCTGCACGCCACCGTGTCGCTGGCCGGACGCACGCGCAGGCCGGCACCCTCGCGACTGCCGCGGCGCACCGGCGGGTTCGGCGGCGCCGAGGGCCTCGCCGCCTTGCTGCGCGACCACGCGATCGACGCCGTGGTCGACGCCACCCACCCGTTCGCGCGGCAGATCTCGGCCAATGCCGTCGCCGCCACGCGCCGCGCCGGCGTACCCCTGGCCCGGATGACCCGGCCGCCGTGGCAGGCGACCCCCGGGGATCACTGGCTGCGCGTGCCCGACCTGGAGGCCGCCGCCCGCGCGCTCCCCGGCCTCGGCCGGCGCGTGCTCATCACCACCGGGCGCCAGCACCTGGAGGCCTTCGCGGCCGCGCCCGAGCTGGACTACGTGATCCGCACCATCGACCCGCCGGAACCGCCGCCGGCGCTGCCCCGGGTCACCTGGCTGCGGGCCCGCGGCCCGTTCAGCCTAGCCGACGAGCACCGGCTGCTGGAGACCCACGCCATCGACGTGCTGGTCACCAAGGACAGCGGCGGCGAGGCCACCGCCCCCAAGCTGCAGGCCGCACGCGAACGCGGCATCCCGGTGGTGATGGTGGACCGGCCGCCGGACGCCCCCGGGGTGCCCCGCTTCCACGCCCCGCAGGCAGCCCTGGAGTGGCTGGAAGGCCTCCCGCGCGTTCACCGCGACTCCGCCGACTCGACATAGCGCGGGGTGTACACGTGGCGCCGGCCGGAGGGGCGCTCCAGCACCCGGGTGGAGGCGGCGCCCACGATCACCAGCGTGCTCATGTTGGCCGCCGTCGGGTCCACCTCGCCGAGGGTGGAGATCTGCACGTCTTCGCGTTTGCCGCGTCCCACCGCGGTGGCCAGCACGACCAGTGTCTCCGACCCCTGCACCTCGCGCACGATGCCCAGTGCCTCCCCCAGCTGCCAGGGACGTGCGCGCGAGATCGGGTTGTAGAAGGCCATGGCGAAGTCGGCCTCGGCCGCCAGCCGCACCCGCCGCCGGATCAGCGACCAGGGCTTGAGGTTGTCCGACAGCGAAATCACGCAGAAATCGTTCCCCAGCGGCGCACCCAGCCGCGCCGCGGCGGCCTGCATCGCTGAGATCCCGGGAGTCACGTCCACCTCGACTCCCGCCCAGCGTTGCGCTTGCGCCCCTTCCAGGGCCTCGAAAACCGCCGCCGCCATCGCGAATACGCCCGGATCGCCACCCGAGACCACGGCCACGTCCCGCCCCTCGGCGGCCATGTCCAGGGCGTGCATCGCGCGCGCCAGTTCCTCACGGTTGTCCGAGGAATGAACACGGTGATGAGGGCCCGCAATCCGTTCCAGGTACGGCCCGTACCCCACCAGATCGGTGGCCGCTTCGAGACGGGCAGCGACCTCCGGTGTGATCCATTCCGGCCCCGCCGGACCCACCCCGACCACACTCAGCCGACCGACCACCGGACCGCCATCCCCGCTCATCGCCGAACCCCGCGCCCAGGGATCACGATCATCGAGAAATAGGGCACCCGTTCCGGGATCTCGGACAGCGGCAGGACCCGCTCCTCGGCAGTGCTGGCGCGTTCCACGTACCAGGCGCGCTCACTCAGCCCCAGCTCCTGCAGGACACCGACCACCGCATCGCGATGGGTCCCCACTTTCATGATGACCGCTGCATCAGTCCCCTGCAGGGCCTGGCGCAGATCGTCGATCGGCATCGTGCCCGGGATCACCGTCAGCAGGTCATCGCGCATGGTCAACGGAGTTGGCAGTTGGGCGGCAGAGGCCATCATCGAAGTCACTCCGGGCACAATACTCGTGCGAAAGCGCTCCTTGAGCCGCAGGTATACGTGCATGAAGGAGCCGTAGAAGAACGGGTCGCCCTCGTTCAGCACCACGACCGAGCGCCCGGCTTCCAGTTCGGCCGCCAGCTGCTCGGCACAGGCGTCGAAGAACTGTTCGATGCGGCGGCGGTATTCCTCGGAGCCGTGCGGAATCTCGTTGGTCACCGGGTACTCCAGCGGCATCTCGCACTGGCCGGTACCAAGGTGGGCGTCCACAATCGCACGCGCCTGACCGCGCCCGCCACGGCGGCAGAAGTAGGCCACGACCGGACTCTGTGCGATCAGCCGCGCGGCCTTCAACGTCAGCAGCTCGGGATCGCCAGGCCCGGTGCCGACTCCATACAGGCAGCCCGCCTCCGGAGATGCATTCACAGGGGAAGAAGTCTTCATATCCGGTCACTCGCAAAGGCGTTGATGGCCGCCGCGGCCATGGCGCTGCCACCGCGGCGTCCGAAGATGGTCAGGTACTCGAGGTCCAGCGGGCTGGCGGCCAGCGCCTCCTTGCTCTCCACCGCACCGACAAAGCCCACCGGGATACCGAGTACCGCGGCCGGACGCGGCGCGCCCTGGTGCAGCATCTCCAGCAGGTGAAACAGGGCCGTGGGCGCATTCCCGATCGCCACCACCGCACCCTCCATATGCGGTCGCCACCATTCCAGCGCCGCCGCCGAACGCGTTGTGCCCATACGCTCGGCAGCAGCCACCACTCCGTCCTCGCGCAGGCTGCAGATCACCGGGTTATCCGCCGGCAGCCGGGCGCGCGTGACCCCATGCGCCACCATGTTGCTGTCGCAGAGGATCGGCGCGCCAGCAGCCAGCGCCGCGCGAGCCGCCCGGGCCACGCCAGCCGAAAACCCGACGTCCTGCGGCAGGTCGGTCATACCGCAGGCATGGATCATGCGTACCACCGCAGACACCAGATCCTCCGGAAAACGATCCAGCGCCGCCTCGGATCGAATAATCGCGAAGGATTCCCGGTAGATGGCTGCGCCGTCGCGCTCGTAATCCGGTACGACCCCCGCGGTATCGCTCTGCGTCATGTTTCTTCTCCGTTATTCATCATCGCGTTGAGGCGCCGACGCAGGTCGGTCGGGCCCAGCCTGCGCAGGGCCGCGAGCATCCCGACGCGCTCTGCGTGCGTAATCTGTTCAAGCGCCGACAGGGCCGCTCGCAGCTGATCCGGTGAAAGACCCTCAAGAAGGGCCTCCCAGTGCGCCGGGGCAGATTGCAGCGACAGGTCGTAATGCCCCGCCCGCGCCGCAAGGACCACCCGGGCATTCGCGGGCCTCCCGCAGTGCTTCTCGCAGCCACTGACATGCAGATATTCGTCATCCGCCAGCAGCCCGCGGGCGGCTGTCCCGAGCATCGCGGCGTCCGCCCGAGTGAATGTCGTACCCGCCGAGCATCCCCCCTGACCGACACAGGCGCTCACCACTAGGCGAGGATCTCGTGGATCCGTTACTCCGCCCCATTCAGCCAGCCGGTCCAGGGTGATCGGCCGCGCCCCGACCAGCAGCACGCTGCGCCAGGGAGTCAGCCGCAGGCGCCCTTCTTGGCCGCGGATCTGCTCGGCCAGCCCCCGCAGGGCCTCGGCGCGCAGGGATCCGAACGGGAACGCGACCCCGAAGGCATCGCCATTCAGGCACGCACCAATCCCGGAGTCGGCGTTTTCGCTGCTCCGTGCCGCAACCGGATCCCCACCCGGAAGCACCCGCTCCAGCCCGGGAGGCGTCAGGGCCTTCGCGCCGAACCGAGCCAGTGCGCCGGGCAAACGGCCCGGCGGATCCGGATCCCCCTGGCGCAGCGCCACGAATTGCTCGAGGACTTGCAGGGCAGCGTCCACGGCCTTCTCCGGGCGTGCCCACCCAAGCACCGTCGCGGCGTGAGCCGACGCCCCGACGGCCACGCGAATCCACACGCCACCCGGTCCCGTACAGGCCTCCAGTCGAAGGTCCGCCGGCACTCTACCCAGCGGCAACCCGCCACCCGCCTCCACCAGCACCCCGACCTTCGGCGGCAGTGCGCGCAGGCGCGGGGTTGCGCCCAGTGCCCGCGCAAGTTGCCGCGCGATGGGCTGTACATCCATGGCGGCCTCCGGGTCGATATCCGTCGCTGGTGCCACCAGCACATTGCGCACCGCCTCCGCCTCGGGATCGCGATCCGCCAGACCCGCCGCCTCCAGTTCGGCCCGTGCCGTCTCCAGGCCCGGCGTGTCCAGACCGCGCAATTGCAGATTGCCGCGACTGGTCAGCTCCAGGTCACCGGAACCGAAACGCAGCGCCACCTCGGCGAGGATGCGCGCCTGCGCCGCGTCAAGCCCTCCGATCGGGTGACGTACCCGCATCAGAAGCCCGTCTCCGGTCGTCATGGGCGCAGCGACTCCGGGACACGCCCGGCGCACACGCGGATGCTCGGCACCCAACGGCTTCGGACCCCTGCTCATGACCGGATCCGCACGCCGCGAGCGACCAGGGTCCAGGCCACCCCGCCGACAACCAGGGTGGTCCCCACGAGCACCCAGAAGGTTGTGGCCCAGGCGAAGGACCCGGTCCCCAACAGGCCGTAGCGAAAGCCCTCGACCATGTAGTACAGCGGGTTCAGCGCTGCCAGCGACTGCCAGGGCTCGGGCATCCGTTCCACCGGATAGAACAGCCCTCCCAGATAGATCAGGGGGGTCAGCACAAACGTCGCCACCACGGAGGTGTGGTCGAAACTGCGCGCGTACAGGCCATTCAGCAGGCCGGCCAGGGCGAACAGCGTGGCACTGACCAGCGCGATCCCCAGAGTCGCCGCCAGGTGGTGCAGTTGCAGGTTGGTAAACGGGATCGCAACCAGCGCCACTAGCGCCCCGGCCAGCAGACCGCGGATCACCCCGCCGGTTGCAAAGCCCGCCACGATCAGCCAGGCGGGGAGTGGCGCAACCAGCAATTCCTCGATGTGCCGCTGCAGGCGCGCGCCATAGAACGCCAGCGTCACATTGCTGTAGGCGTTGGTGGACACGGCCAGGATGATCAGGCCCGGCAGGATGAAATCGGCGTAGTCGACGCCACGCATGGTGCCCAGCTCGCGCCCGACCAGGTGGCCAAAGATCACCAGAAACAGAACGGTCGTCACCACCGATGGCAGCAGGTTCTGCACCCAGGCACGCAGGAAGCGGCGCACCTGCTTGATCACCATCCCGCGGTAGGCAAATCCGTAAGCCGCGAGCCTCATGTCCCGGCCCCCTGCGATGCACTGGCACGTTCCGCGATGCGCTGCAGGAACAGCGACTCGAGCCGGTTGCGCTTGTTGCGCAGGCCCGCCACCCGGACACCGTACACACCGAGACGCTCAAAAAGCGCGTTCACCTCCATACCCTGCGGCAGGTCAATCTCCAGGGTCCAGCGATCCACCCGCCGGATCGCCAACCCTTCCAGCTCGGGGCACGCAT
This sequence comes from Thioalkalivibrio sp. ALE28, assembly GCF_000377425.1. Taxonomy (NCBI): domain Bacteria; kingdom Pseudomonadati; phylum Pseudomonadota; class Gammaproteobacteria; order Chromatiales; family Ectothiorhodospiraceae; genus Thioalkalivibrio; species Thioalkalivibrio sp. ALE28. The sequence continues at coordinate 81,223 of NZ_KB898102.1, forward strand.
CAAGGGGGGCGCTCAACTCGAGCACCAGGGTCTGCACGTTCAGCCCGTGCAGCAGTTCGCCGGTCTCGCCGCGCGCAACGATCTCGCCCTGATCCAGAATCGCCAGCGAATCGCACAGCGCTTCCGCCTCCTCGAGGTAGTGCGTCGTCAGGAGGATGGTCACACCATCCGCATTCAGCGCACGCAGCAGTTCCCAGGTTGTATGGCGTCCCTCGAGGTCAACCCCCGCGGTCGGCTCGTCCAGCAGCAGCACGCGCGGGCGGTGCACCAGCGCCCGGGCAATCATCAGCCGGCGCTTCATTCCGCCCGACAGCCCCCAGGCGGACTGCCGCCGCCGGTCCGCCAGGCCCACCTGTTCCAGTACCTGGCCAGTACGCTCGCGCGCCCGCCGCGGGGACAATCCGTAATAGGCCGCCTGGGCTTCAACAATCTCGCCCACCGGCTCGAAGCTGTTGAAGTTGATCTCCTGCGGCACCACGCCCATGCAGGCCTTCGCCGCAACCGCCTGTGTCGCCACGTCGAAGCCGCAGACCCGGATCGACCCGCGATCGGCCCGCACCAGCGTGGTCAGCAGTCCCACCAGGGTCGTCTTGCCGGCCCCATTCGGCCCCAGCAGGCCGAAAAAGCGGCCCGCCGGGACTTCCAGGTCCACGTCCGCCAGCCCGACCCGGCCACCGGCATAGCGCTTGGCCACCGACTTCAGGGCGATTGCCGGGGCCATCATGGCGCCAGCCCCCCGGTGTCCCTGGCCAACCCGACGATGCGTCCGGCCCGATCCACCGCGCAGACCTCCAGCGCCGTGGTCTCCGGCAGCATCCCGCGCGCCCGCTTCCAGGCGCGCGCACTGATACGGTCGGCCAGCGCCACACCCTGCTCCAGGCAATCCGCAAGCGCCTGGGCGCTGGTATTCGCCGCGCGGATGCGCGCGACTAGTTCCTGGCTGCCTCCCAGATCCGCCGCCTCCTCCGCCAGCGCGTCGAGATCGATGCGCGACTTGCGGCTGTGGGCATCCAGGTGTCCGGCCGCGAATTTGCTGAGCTTGCCGAACCCCGCGGCCAGCACCACCGCAGGCAGAGGATGACGCCCCAGGTACTTCAGTGCCGCCCCGAACAGATCCCCCATCTCGATCAGCGCCATGTCGTCCAGGCCGTACTGTTCGCGCATCGCCGCCTCGCTGGTACCCCCGGTGCAGCAGGCCACACGCGGACAGCCGTTGGCGCGGGCCACGTCTATGGCCTGATGAATGGATGCGATATAGGCGGCGCAGGAAAACGGCCGGACGATGCCGGTGGTGCCCAGGATCGAGAGCCCCCCGAGGATCCCCAGGCGGGCGTTCATGGTCCGCCCGGCAATGCGTTCGCCACCGTCCACGCCGACCGTGACCCTGAAGCCCCCGCTGTACCCAGCGGCTGCAGCCAGTGTCTCCAGATGCCCCTGGATCATGCGTCGGGGGACCGGATTGATGGCGGGCTCGCCCGGCTCCAGCACCAGGCCCGGGCGCGTGACCGTCCCGACCCCGGCACCCGCCACGAACTCGACACCGGGCGCACCGCACAGATTCACCTCCACCCAGACCCGGGCCCCGTGGGTGGCATCCGGGTCGTCGCCGGCATCCTTGATGACCCCGGCAACCGCGCCGCCCGGAGTGGGTTCGAGGTCGTTCAGTGTCAGGCTCACGACCTGTCCCTTCGGCAGGATGACTTCCACCATCTCGAGCCGCCGCCCCTCCAGCAGCCAGCGTGCGCCGGCAACGGCACCGGCGGTCGCACACACACCGGTGGTCAGCCCCGTGCGCAGACGCCCGCTCGTCTCGGGCGTCTCCGGGCGCATTCCGCCCGCCGAGCTGTTCTGCTCAGCCGGTTTCATGCGTTCCCGGGACGGACTCGGCACCCTGCGTGGCGATCGTCTCGCGCAGGCGCACGACCTCGCCCGCGATCAGCAGCGCCGGCGACTGGATATCCAGATCCGCCACCCGCGCGGGGAGGTCGGCCAGAACGCCTTCGATGACACGCTGGCCCGGGCGCGTCCCCTGTTCGACCAGCGCGGCCGGCATCGCGCCGTCCGCACCCGCCGCCATCATCTCGCCACAGACCTCGGCCAGGGTATGCAGCCCCATGTAGACGACCAGGGTCTGCTGCGGATGCACCAGCGAGGCCCAGTCCAGATTGGTCTCGCCGGCACGCCGGTGGGCGGTCACGAACTGGCAGCGATAGGCGTGATCGCGATGGGTCAGCGGGATCCCTGCATAGGCTGCACAGCCACCGGCTGCGGTAATCCCCGGCACGATGCGCACTGGCACCCCGGCGGCGGCAATCGCGGCGGCCTCCTCGCCGCCCCGCCCGTAGACAAACGGGTCACCCCCCTTCAGGCGCACCACGTAGTGCCCCTCCCGGGCCAGCGCGACCATGCGATCGTTCAGATCGCCCTGATCACAACTGTGCCGCGAGCGCGCCTTGCCCACGTACAGACGCTGCGCCTTGGGGTTTGCCAGATCCAGGATCGCCTGCGGGATCAGGCGGTCGTGCAGCAGGATCTCCGCGTGCTGCATCGCGCTGAGCGCGTCCAGTGTCAGCAGGCCTGGATCGCCCGGCCCCGCGCCCACCAGATCCACGCACCCGGCCCGCCGCTCGCCGCGAAACGGGAGGGTCACCCCAGGGCGCGCACCGGATCCGATCCTGGCCACCTTGTGCTGCCCTGTACCGCTCATGCCTGGAACAGTCGCGCCGTGGCCTGCGGGTTGGAGGGGAACCAGGCATGCAGATAGGTCGCGGTCAGGCGCCCGTCACGATAGATCGCCTCGCCCTGCGACCCCGTCCCGCGCGCACGCCAGCAATGACCATAGGGCTCGAGCCCGACCTCGGAATGGGTGTGATGGAAGGTGTGCCCGCGCAGCTCGCCCTCCGGCAGCGGGGCCGCCTGGAGCCCCAGACCCTGCAGGCGGTCTGCCAGCTGGGCCTTGCCCGGCACCAGCCCGGCCATGGCCGCGGCATGACCCTCGCGATTGGCCAGTTCATCCAGCAGGTAGAGAAAGCCCCCGCACTCCGCCAGGATGGGGCGACCCGCCGCATGATGGGCCTCAAGGTCCGACTTCAGGACAGCATTGGCGGACAGCTGATCCAGATACAACTCGGGGTAGCCACCCGGCAGCCAGACGGCATCGGCCTCTGGTAACCCGTCCCCCGCAAGCGGGGAAAAGAACCGCAGTTCGGCGCCCATCTTCTCCAGCAGGCGCAGGTTGGCCGGATACATGAAAGCAAAAGCCGCATCCCGCGCGATCGCAATGCGCACGCCGGACAGCGCCGCCTCGATCGGCGCAATTGTTTCCGGATCAAAGCGCACCGGCTCCGGGAGCCCTGTCACCCCAGCCTCTTCAATCGCGGCCGCTGCCGCCTCCAGCCGCGCATCCAGATCGGCGATCTCGCCGGCCTGCACCAGCCCCAGGTGACGATCCGGGACACTCAGCGTTTCGTTACGCTGCACGGCACCAAAGAAGCGGATCGCCTCCGGGGTGCAATCCTCCAGCATCCGCGCATGGCCCGGACTGCCCACCCGGTTGGCAATCACGCCCGCGAAGGACAGACCCGGGCGGTAGGTCGACAGGCCATGCACCAGCGCCCCGAATGTCTGGCCCATGCCGCTGGCGTCCACCATGGCCAGGATCGGCAAACCGAAGGCCTGCGCCAGATCCGCCCCGGAGGGATCGCCATCGAACAGCCCCATCGAGCCCTCGACCAGGATCAGATCGGCATCCTGTGCGGCCTCGTACAGCATCGCTCGACAGGCTTCTTCCCCGACCATCCACAGATGCAGGGCGTCGACCGGATGCCCGGATGCCTGTTCCAGGATCATCGGGTCGAGGAAGTCGGGGCCGGTCTTGAACACGCGCACGCGCAAACCCTGGTTGCGGTGGTAACGGGCGATGGCGGCGGTGATCGTGGTCTTGCCCTGCCCCGAGGCCGGGGCCGCCACGAACGCCGCGGGGCAGCTCACACTCACAGCTCGATCCCCTTCTGGGCCTTGATGCCGGCCTGGAAGGCGTGCTTGACCACGCCGATCTCGCTGACGGTGTCGGCCGCCTCGATCAGTGCCTTCGGCGCGGCGCGGCCGGTGGTAATCACGTGCTGCATCGGCGGGCGATTGGCGAGATCCTCCAGCACCTCGTCCACATCCAGGTACTGATATTTCAGCGCGATGTGCAGCTCGTCGAGCAGCACCAGGTCGACGTTCGGGTCGTGCAGCATGTCGCGGGCATGTGCCCAGGCCTCGCGGGCCGCGGCCACATCCTTGTCGCGGTCCTGGGTCTCCCAGGTGTAGCCCTCGCCCATCACGTGGTACTGCACCTTGTCCTGGCCACGGAAGAAGGCCTCCTCGCCGGTGGCGAACTGGCCCTTGATGAACTGCACGATGCCGACGTGCATGCCGTGCCCCAGGGCGCGCGCAACCATGCCGAAGCCGGAGGAGCTCTTGCCCTTGCCGTTTCCGGTCAGGATCAGGAACACGCCCTTTTCTTCCTGGGCCTCGGCGATCTTGCGGTCCACCACTTCCTTCTTGCGCGCCATACGCTGCGCGTGGCGTTCGGCCTTGGCCGCGTCGGTATCGTTGGTCATGTTGATGTACTCCTTGAGTTCATTGCTTGTTCGGGGTGCGCAGGGGGCGGGCCTACTCGCCGATCAGGATCATTCGTCCGGTCTCCGGGTCACGGTAGACCTGGCCCATCGACTCGAAGCCGGAGCCGGCCTCGCCGGCGCCCTCGGGCGGGTCCGGGATCTCGCGCCCGGGTTCGATCTCGGCACCGCCGCTGGCCGGTTCCAGTCCGCTGCCCGAGGCGGCCATCACCACCATCAGGCCGACAGCGAACACGAGCATGATGTCGGCCAGATTGGCCAGTGGGCCCATCGGCTCTTCGTCAGGGGCATCGAAGCGGCTGGCGCGGTAGTGCGGGACCCTCATGCCGCCGCCTCCAGGCGCTCCATCGCGGCGTCATACCAGCGCCGACGGAGGCGTCCAAGCAGGAAGCCGAGGATGCCGACCAGCAGCCCCAGCACCGTGGTGTTGAACGCCACCGTAACGGCCTGGGCCAGGATTTCCAGTTCGCCCCGGCCCATCGCGGCCAGCCCGGGACCCAGCGGAATCAACGTCCCCATCAGCCCGAGCATCGGGCCGATGCGTGCCAGCAGATCCGCGCGGTCGATGCGGCGTCGTGCGCGGTAGGCCAGTCGCTCGGCGTCACCGGTGGCCTCCAGCCGGCGCACTCCGCCGGAACGTTCACCCAGTGCCAGCCCAAGCTCCCACACGGCGACCGCGACCAGCACCAGCAGACCGACGATCACCGGCTCCAGCAGCCAGCGCACCACGGTGTCCATCAGTTCCATCGTGATCGAGAACGGCATTCGCGTTTACCTCATTAACCTTTGTTCAGCGCTTCCCACGTTCTTATGTAGGAGGCCAGCCCTCTGGCCGATGAGCCGCCGGACATACCCCATCGGCCAGAGGGCTGGCCTCCTACAGGAGACATTTCCAGCGGCGGTTATCGCCGTCGGCCGGCGGCGACACCACCGATCAGAAGCAGGAACAGCACGCCGGCGACCAGCCACGGGAGCCAGGGCATGCCCCCCGCCTCGTCGCCAGCCTCCTGCCCGCCGTCGGCCTCGGCCGGTTCGGGGATCTCCGGCATCTCTTGCGCCGCCGGGTCTTCCAGCGGCTGGATCTCGGTGACACGGCTGGGGTCGGCCTCCGCCTGTGCGCGATCGATCTGCGCGGACGCGCGCACGGCCTCGAAGGCCTCGCGCAGTTCGGGCTCCTCCAGGCGCTCGGCCACCTCGTCCAGCATCGGGTGGTCGGGGCGCGTGTGCCCGCTGCCCGGCAGGCCGTGTTCCGCCACCAGTTCGGCAAAGCGTTCGGACAGGGCCTCCAGTACCTCCGGATCGGCCTCCCAGAACCCACGACTGGCGGCCACCAGATGCACGGCCTGCAGGTGGGTCTTCACATGCACGTTGTGGCCGTCGGCGAGGAATTCGTCCACGCCCAGGCCGTGGCGGTCCTGCAGATACACGTCATGCACCTCGTCCCAGACCCAGGAGCGGATGATCTCGGGATTGGTGGCCTGCCAGCCCCACAGGTTGTCGACGAAGTCGCGGGCCATGGTCCGCGCCCCGGCATAGCCGTGGTCCATCAGCGGCTCGATCCACTGCGGGTTCAGGTTCTGCCCCTGCAGCTCGCGCATCAGCGCGCGGCCCAGCGTCTCCACCCGCGGGTCGTCCGGATCGGCGTGCTGCAGCACGCGGTTGTCCGGCACAGCGCCGCGAATACTTTCGACCGCGGTCGAGAGCCCGCCCTGGAAGTCAAAACCGTCGTCGTTGTCCAGCAGGCCGTAGAGGTGCGAGGCGCGCCCGAGATAGGTGCGCCCGACCTGGCCCAGCCGGGCCTCGAAGGCCTCGTGCGCGGAGCCACCGGATTCGTCCGCCCCGTAGGCGTGGCCCATCCGGCGCAGATAGGCCGCGCCCAGTTCGGCTCGGTCCTCCCAGGCCCCGGAACGGTCCGCGAGACGATTGACCCCGGCCCCATAGGCCCCGGGGGCGGTACCGAACACCCGCAGCGCGGCCTGCTGACCCGCCTCGAGGCCATTGAGGCCTGCGGCGCGCAGGGCCTGGGTGTCCTCCACCCATTGGGCGGCCACATCGTTGCGCGCCAGGGGCTCGGTGCCCGGATCGCGCAGGTCTTGCCCCAGCGGGGCCAACGCCGCTTCCAGTGCCTCTTCCAGCTCGGGGTACTCGGCAAGAATGGTCTCGGACGATCCGTCCAGCGCGAGGCGCGCGGCCCGGTCCAGCCACACCAGCTGGTCCTCGTAGAGGTCGCGGAACAGACCGGAGGTGGTAAACAGGGCATCGCGACGTCGATCGCGCCCGGCTTCATCAAGGTCCATGCGCTCCAGCCCCTGGACGATCCCGCGACTGTTCCAGGCCGGACGAATGCCCAGCATGTCCATGCCAAAGGCGATCATCACGCCCTCGTCACGCACAGTATCCGACGCCCAGAGGATGATCGCCTCGCTGCCATCCGCCTCGGGATCACCGTGCTCGCGGGCATCCGCGGCCAGCTCCTGACCGATACCCCAGGCGATACGCGTGGGGACCAGGTCCGCCGCCAGCGCGTGGAAGTTGCGCCCGGTCGGCAATACCTCCGGCGTACGGATCGGGTCGTTGCCCTGCCCTGGCGGCACGAAACGGCCTTCCAGCGCCGCCAGCAGATGCGCGCGCTCGCTCGCCGGGGACCCACGCAGCTTGGCGTCCCAGTCGTCGCCGACCGCGTCGTCACCCGCCATCGACTCGAGCATCGTGTCCACAGCCTCGTCGCTCCAGTCGCGTCCGAACACATGCAGCCCCAGCGGCATCTGGTCTTCCTGCATGTCGGTCAGGTAATGCCCGATCTCGTGGACCAGCAACTCCTCGTCCATCTCCGCCAGCACGGTCGTTGCATGTTCACCATGGCCCTCGTCCGCGTGGTCATGCTCATGGGCGTGTTCGTGCTCTTCATCCCCGTGTTCCCGGTGATGGTCCGCGTCGCGATGTTCGTCGCCGTGTTCGTCTCCGTGGCCTTCGCCATGTCCCGCGTGGTCCTCGTCGTGATGCCCCTCGTGATGATCACCGTGATCATCATGGTGATGCCCGTGATCGTGATGGTGACCCCGCGCCAGTTCACGCTCGATGGTCTCGGTCAGGCCAAGGTCCTCGATACGTTCGCGCAGGGTCTGGACGGCCCGCGAGCGCGTCGCGGCATCCGGCTGCGCGGCGGCCTCGTAGGTCTCCACCAGCTGGCGCAGTTCCAGCAGGCTGTCGTAGAGCTCGGTGGCCGCCAGCGGCGGGGTCAGGTGGCTGATCATCACGCCCATGGCGCGGCGCTTGGCCTGGATGCCCTCACCCACGCCATCGACAATGTAGGGATAGATGATCGGCAGGGCCCCGCCAAGGAGCTCGGGGTAATCATCCGGTGCCAGCCCCGCGCGCCGGCGCGGCAGGAATTCGCGGGTCGAGTGACGGCCCACATAGACCAGCGCATCGGCCTCGAAGTGATCGCGGATCCAGTGGTAGAAGCCGACATACTGGTGGGTCGGCGGGAACGTGGTATTCGCGTGCAGCAGGCGCTCGCTGACCTCCCAGCCGCGCGGCGGCTGCGGGCCGATGAACACATTGCCGAACTCGATCCCCGGGAACAGCATCTCGCCATCGCGGGTCATCGCCTCGCCCGGCGGCTCGCCCCAGCCGGTCAGGCCGGGGATGCCCGTGCGCACCAACGCCTTGCGCAACTGCTCAGTGGTCGCGTGGGCATCTTCTCCCGCCAGCGTGGCCTCCCAGGCCTCCTCGTACTGGGCCAGCAGGTCCAGTGCCCGCTCCTGCGCCGCGTGCGGATAACTCTCGAGCATGTGGCGCAGATCACCAACGCCGCTCTCCAGCGCAGCTTGCGCGATCTCGACCTTGTCGGCGGCCCTGGCGGCCTCCAGGCGTGCCTGCAGATAGCCGATCGGGCCGTCGACCAGTTCGGCCCGGACGGGCTCCGGCAGGCTATCGAAATACGCCTGATACTGGTCGCGATCCAGCGAGGCGACCCGGCCGGCGATCGCGTCCAGCGCGTCCGCCTGTTCCGGCAGGTTCACGGCCCGATCCTGGATCATCTCCAGCAGGGTCTCGGCGTCCTCCGGCACCGCGTCGCCCAGGTCGTACCCGGCAGCCTCGAGGCGCTGCAGGATCTCCAGCAGCGACTCGGGGACATCCAGCTTGTCCGCACCGATGTTCTGGCGACCCGGCGGATGGTTGTAGTAGACCACCGCCACGCGCTTGTCCGCGTTGTCCAGGCGGCGCAGCCGCTGCCAGCTCGCCACCCGATCGGCCAGGGCCTCGACCCGCTCGTCGACCGGCTCGGTCAGGGTCAGGCGCACGCCGGTGCGTTCGTCCTGTTCCGGCGCGCCCGCGGTCGCGAGCACCATCGGCTGGCTCATGCCCTGCAACTCCGGCATGGCCACGTGGTAGTGGACCTTGTCCCAGGGGATGCCCTCGTGCGACAGCCGCCACTGGGTCGCGCTCACATCTGCCAGACGGATGCCCTTGATCACCGGGACATCCAGCTCGCCGAAGGCCTCGGCCACCGCCTCGCGGTTGCCGCCCCCGCCGACCACGAAGTCCTGCAGGCTGACGATACCCGCCAGATCCGCCGGCCCGGCCGCCTCGGCCAGCGTCTCGACCGCCTCGCGGCTGGCCCCGCCCCAGCGCGCCAGCACCGCAAAGCACTGGATGTCTCGCGCCTCCAGGGCTTCGCAGGCTGCGTCCAGCAGCGCGCGGTCTCCCGGCCGGTCACCGGTATCCAGGTCCAGCAACGCCACGGCGGGCCCGTCGTCCAGCTCGAGATCGTCCGGGTCGGGAGTGGAGTTCCCATGCCGGTAATAGCGGATGGTCTCGCGCGGGTCCGGCTCCGGAACTTCGTTCTCGTGCCCGCCGCGCGCGGCCAGCCAGCGCATCAGCCCCTCCATATTCTCCGGTGTACGCCCCTGATAGAACGCGCGCCCGGTCAGCCAGTCCGCCTGTTCGGGGAAACGCTCCCGCTGTTGGGCCAGGTGCACGCGCGGGTCTTCGCCCGGGTCGGGGTTGGCCGCCAGTTCGGTTCGCTTCTCGTCATCGAGACCCACGAGTACGGCCTCGCCGCCGATCCGGGACAGCGCCGTCAGGTGACGCACGCTGTTAATGGCCAGAATCGGGGCCCCCTCGGGCGGCGGGGCCTCCCGCAACAGACGGTCGAGGCGCGCGGCCTGGTCCCCGAAAACAGCCGCAACGAGTATGGCGTCGGCCTCCCGCCACAGCGCCGATACCGCCTCGTCCGACTTGTCCGCGAGTTGCTCCGGTGTCCGCAGGATCACCTCCGCCTGCGGATGAGCCTCCAGGAAGCGATGCGCGCCAGCGGCCACCTCCGCCGCCGAGCGATCGGAGACCACACCCACCACGAGCGGACCCGCATGGGCCGGTACCATTCCGAAAAGGAAAAGCGCGAAAACGCTCAGGATCGTGCAACGAAAACGCATGGAAACTTCCCGATAAACAGGTGCAATAGGGCGCGAGGCGTGTACTCGACACGCCTCGACCGTTGCAATGGGAATGGGACGCCGCCACCGCGGCGCCCCCACGAAGACCCGTCAGCCGCGCTGGTTCGCCGGTTGCCAGAGGACCTCGGTACCGTTTTCGTGACGAGCCAGCACACGGCAGAGCACGAACAGGAGATCCGACAACCGGTTGACATAGGCCAGCGACGCCGGACGCAATGCCTCGTGGTGATTGAGCGCCACCAGACGCCGTTCCGCACGCCGGCAGACGGTGCGCGCAATGTGACAGTCGGCTGTAGCGGGACCCCCACCCGGAAGGATGAACTCCTTCAGGGCGGGCAGATCGGCGTTGAAGGACTCCAGCTCCACGTCCAGCCGCTCCACGGAAGCCTCCGGGAGGGCCTGATGCCCCGGCACTGCCAGTTCCGCTCCGAGATCAAACAACTCGTGCTGCACCAGAGCCAGCGAGCGACGAACCTCTTCGGGCAGGTCGTGGACCAGGACCCGGCCCACGACACTGTTCAGCTCGTCCACGTCGCCAAAGGCCTCGACGCGGTGGCTGTCCTTGTCCACCCGCGAGCCATCGCCCAGCCCGGTCCGGCCTTCGTCGCCGGTACGCGTTGCGATCTTCGACAGTCGATTACCCATGAATCACCTCTGCTGGTAGCGCAGCTTCACGAACGCGGCCCGGCCGGGGTTGTTATAGCCGCCCTGGGTCTCATAATCCCGATCGAAGACGTTGGTCAAGGAGCCCTCGACCGTCCATTCGGGGTTGAGGGCATACGCCGCGCGCAGGTTCATCGTGCCGTAGCCCGAGAGCCGGTTTGGCTCGCCCGAGAAGTCGTATTCATAGGTCCGACTCCGAGCGAGGACCGTACCACCTACGGAGAAATCGCCGATCTGACGATCTAGATCGAAACGGGCCGAAACCGGCGCCCGCCGCGCGAGTTCATCTCCGGAATCCCGGTCCTCCGCGTCCAACAGGGTCAGCGCAACCCGCGAATTCCACGGCCCGAGGGCATGGCCACCCTCGATTTCCAGCCCGCGAATTCGGGCCTCATCAACGTTTTCGCGCATTGGAAAACCCGTTATAAGGCCATCCACACGCGTTTCGAACACTGCCACATCCACATAGGCAAGGCTGGCTGAATACCTGACCCCAAACTCGAAGGTCTCCGACTCTTCCGGATCGAGGTCGGGGTTCCCGCGGAAACTCATCGGGCCGGAAGAAGGCCAGTAAAGATCATTGAAGGTCGGCGCCTTGAAGGCGGTGCCGTAGCTGGCCCGCAGGCGCAGGGCATCGGTGGCCTGCATGCCCCAGGCGATCTGCCCCGTGGTCTTTGCGCCGAACTGCTCGTTGTCGTCGTAACGCAGCGAAGCTTCCAGGTCGTGGTTGCCAAGTTCGGTGCGCAAGACCGAATACACGCCAACGTTGTAACGCGAGTCCTCGTCATAATCGGTGGTGCCATCAACCTGGTCCTCGTAGGCATCCACTCCGGCCACTAGGTCGGTGCGATCCCCAAGTCGGAGATCGTTGCGCCAGGTCAGCTGATTCCGACGCGTATCGAATCGATCGATGCTTCCACCAAGCACGCCGCCTTCCGTCACATCGTCACTCTCATCCCGTGACTGCCCAAGCGTGACTTCCGAGTCCCAGCGGTCGGTTACCGGAATACGAATACCGGCCCGCAGGGCGGCATGAACAAAATCTGTGTAGGCTCGATCGTACGGTCCGAGGATAAGGGAAGTGGCAGGGTCGAACTCGTCTGCGTCATACTCCGAACGACCTTCCGAGTACAAGAAATTCCCGAAAAGTTCGATTCCGCTGTCCAAACGATGACTTACCTTCCCGGACAGCGAGGTGTTTTTGTAACCGTCAGGGTCATCGTCGCCGACGTCGTCCTGCACGTTGATCCCATCGGTCTCGAAGTGGCTAACCGAGAAACTGTAGTTCGTGTTTTCGGTGCCGCCGGCAACGCCGACTCCGGTCTCCCACGTGTCAAAACTTCCGCCTCCGACAAATGCGTTGACCTTCGGCGGTCCTTCTCGACCTTCTCGGGTAAAGATCTGGGTCACGCCGCCAATGGCATCGGACCCATAAATGGAGGTTCGAGGGCCCCGCACGATCTCCACTCGTTCGATCTCCTCCGGCGGCAGGAACCGCCAACTCGCCCCGCCGGTGGTCGCAGAGCCCATGCGAACTCCATCGATCAAAAGCAGGTGGTGATCAGATTCGGTACCCCTCACGCGCACACTCGACTGTTTACCAAATGGGCCGGCACCACTCACCGATACGCCAGCGCGCCCATCTAAAAGATCGGTGAACTGCTGGGGCTGCAGGCGCTCGATCTCTTCGCGGTCGATGATGGTGACCGAAGCAAGCGTCTCGTCGACGGTCTGCGCGATGCGAGAGGCGGTGACCTGGACGGTTTCCAGGGTCTGCGCGTCGTTGGTATTCGGCGTATCCGCCAGAGCGGGACTGGTGGCCAGCAGGATGGCCGTGGAAAGTGCTGTGCGTTTCATGTCGTCCGTGTCTCCCGGCGAGCCGCCCGCACGCCGTTGATTCGTCGGGATCGCCCGAACAGGGGGAGACAGACACGAGGGGGGATCGGCCACAACCGGCAAGCGGCCAGGCTCGATCATCCGCCTCGCATGCCCGCCGCATGCCGCGCGATCATTCCCTGGCCGGTCTCCGGGCTGACGAGCGTTCCGATGCGGCGCCTTCCCGAACGCATGTTCAGTGGCACTGGCCGCGACCATCAGGGACCGTCGGGCGGTCCCTCGCTCGATCACCGTTGCGGGGGCAGCGTCGGAATCGTCCGCGGGCCTCGAAGACCCGCCCGGACTCACCGAACTTCCCGTTTAACCCGCCAGGTCGAGCCTGGCCGGGCACCGGGGAACGCGGCGAACACTACACAATTGGGCGCAAAATTACCAGCCGGGGGAGATTCGATCTCGCACAACCGGAACCGTCGAACCAGGCCCGTCGCGACGGATCATCAGCGGCGGCGCCGCTCCTCGGCGTGGAGATAGCGGGTCCCGCGCTTCAGCAGCAGGCCCCAGGTCTTGTCCTGCAGCATGGCGTCAAACTCGGGCGACCGCTCGGCGCGCAGTGCCACGGGATGCGACTCGTCGCCGGCATGCGTTGCCAGCATGTCCAGGCGCTCGCGGTTGGCGCCGTACTGCTCGACCAGGAAATCGCGCATGGAATCGCTCAAAGGCAGGTGATAGATACGCGTGAGGCGCATCGCCAGCCATTCGGCCATGCGCCCCAGATCCTGGCGGACCTTGCGCACCATGGCCGAGCCCAGACCCGCCTTGGCATCCGCGCTCATGCCCACATACAGCCCCCCAAGATACGCGGCCGGGTTGGCGTAGATGGCGCGCTGGATGCTCGGGTTGGTGAGGTCCACCAGCGGCTCCAGGATCAGGGCCAGTTGGATGCCGATGCGCTTGGCCGTCTCGGCGTCCAGCGCCGCCCCCCCGAAGTAGAACAGGTCGCCCTCACGCTGGATCTTCAACTCCTTAAGGAAGTTGCAGAAGTCGTTGGCCAGCTTCAGCTTCTGGTCATCGGTCAGCTCGATCAGCTCCTCGCTGACCCGGATACCGCGCACACTGCGCTTGAACCAGCGCTTCTCGCCCCGCTTCTCCACCTGGGCGCGGCGCAGGGCCTCCCAGCGCTCCACCGCATTGGCGTAACGGCTCTGCGCCTGCATCAGCTGGTCGCGCGCCTCGCGCAGGTCCTCGACCCGCCGCAGTGCCAGTCCCAGGAGCTGCCCGTCCGGCGAATGTTCCCCCGGTTCCCGATCCTCCAGAGTGCGCAGTGCCTCCAGGACCTGGCGCCCCAGGTCGGTTACGGGCTCGCGCAGAGCCTGCGGATCCAGCCCCGAGGCATCGCTCTGGGACAGCAGAATACCGAGCGAGCGCAGGCGGCTGACCACCCCGGCCTGCGCCACGCGAAAGCGGTTGCCCTGGGATTCCAGTCGGTCCAGGGCGGCCCCGAGCTGCCAGCCACCGGACCATTCGAAGCTCAGGCGCTTGATCTGGCGCCCGTTCACGAGCTCGAACGCGAGCACGAAGATCGCCTGCACATCGTCGAGGGTGCACCGGGCCAGGTCGTCGGCATCGGCGGCGGAAAACAGGCGGTCCAGGAACTGGTCCACGCGGCGCACGCCATCCTCCTGGGTCGGCGCCACGCCGCGCAGCCGATCGCGCAGCAGGTCGGCGACCTCCGGGGCCTCGTGGTGCAGCTTCTCCAGGGCCGCGAGCCGCGAATCCTCGGTCGCGCCCACCAGATCGCCCACGCGCGAGCGCAGGCCCAGGCGGCGATAGATCTCGATCTGCTCCGCGGCAGCCGCCAGGCTGGTATCGCCGGTCATCTCGCGCACCGCGACGGCCACCCCCTCGGGCGAGATATCCACCTCGTGGAGCAGCACCTCGGCCGCCTTGCGCCGGCGCATGTCCGGTGCGAGCTCGCTCATGGCCAGATCACGGGTCACGAACAGCAGGTCCGGCAGCAGGTCGATCGTGTTGCGCAGCTGGTCGCGCGACTGCTCCTGGCGTTTGCCGCGGGTGGCATCGGCAACAAAGCGCGCCACCAGGCCGATCACCCCGAACAGCAGGGTGTAGACGGCGAAGAAGATGAAGTTCTGTGCCGGGGCGGCGTGCCCGAAACCGAGAAAGTACCCGCCCTGCATGGCCAGGAACGTGACCGGTCCCGCCGCCCACAGCAGCTGGAGGAAATTGAGCGACCAGGGGACGCGCCGCGCGGTGGCCGCCACCTCGGTGATGCGGCTGCGGCCGGCCGCCTCGATCAGGACGTTCTCCTGCGACGGCCCGACGGCCTGCGGGTCTTCCTGACCCGGTGCCTCCCTGCGTTTACGAAAGCGACCGAACACGCGCCCCTGCTCCGGAATGGATGGTCACCGCCGGCATGGCCGCAACGTCCCCATTAGTGTAGGGAAAGTACGTTCGGTTCGCGCGCTCCGGGCCCCGTTTTCGCGCCGTTCCCGGCGCATTCGGCCACCCCTCAGGCCGCGTTGCTGCGCCGTGCCTGGGCCTCGCCGGGCGGGATCGAGACCACCTCGGAGGCATCGTCGCGATAGAGGTAGTCGCGCGTCAACGGCACCGCGTCCTGCTGCTTGGCCATCTGCACGTGGAAGACCACCTGTCCCCACCAGCGGAAGGTCCCCTCGCAACTGGCCAGATAGAACTCCCACATGCGGCAGAAGCGCTCGTCAAAGCGCGTCACGGCCTCGGCTCGGACCTTCTGGAAGCGGCGGTACCACTCAGCCAGTGTCTCGGCATAGTGCAGCCGCCAGAACTCGATGTCCGTGGTGTACAGCGGGGTGGGTTCCAGCGCACTCATCACCTCGGACAGCGCCGGGGTGTACCCGCCCGGAAAGATGTATTTGCTGAGCCACGGGTTGGAGGTGCCCGGCGGCTCCTGCCGCCCGATGGTATGCAGCACGGCGATGCCGTCGGGCGTCAGGAGGTCGTGTACCCGCTGGAAGAACGTACCGTAGTTGGGTGTGCCGACATGCTCGAACATGCCGACGCTGACAATCCGGTCGTACTGGTCCTCGTGCTCGCGGTAGTCCTGGTAGAGAAACCGCACCCGGTCCTCCAGCCCGCGTCGCCCGGCCTCCTCCCGGGCCACCCGCAGCTGCTCCCGGGACAGTGTCACGCCGTCGACCTGCACGTCCGCGTGCTCGGCCAGATGGAAGGCCAGGCCGCCCCAGCCGCAACCGATATCAAGGACCCGCATGCCGGGTTCCAGGCGCAGCTTCCTGCGCAGCATCGCGCACTTGGCCTGCTGCGCTTCCTCCAGCGTCATATCGGGCCGCTCGAAGTAGGCACAACTGTAGAACATGCCCTCGTCCAGGAACTGGCGATAAAGCCACTCGTCGACATCATAATGATGGGCGATGTTCTGATAGCAGCGCGCCACCTTGTTGCCCTGCTCGATCAGCGCCCGGAGCATACGCACCGCCGGATTGACACGCTGCTGGAACATCGGCGCGAAGTTGCGCATAGCCACATCCAGGAACACCTGCAGGCCCTCGGGGCCAGGCGACCACATGCCGTTCATGTAGGTCTCGCCCAGCTGGAACCCCGGATCGCGACCGATCTTGCGCAGCGCCGCCCGGTCATGCAGCTGCATCGTGATCTCCGGCGTACCGCTACCGAAACGCTGCTCGCGGCCATCCGGGTGCCGCAGCACAAAGGTCCCGTAGCGCATGTATTGCTCGAGTAACCGCTCGATCATCTTGACCCCTGTCCTTGTCTCGGCGGCCCGTGCGCAACGCGTGGGTTCCAGGCCGTTGCCGCGCCACCCAATGTAAACTGAGTCTAAATATTGTTATCTCGCGTTGTCCATGCCTGATGCCGCGCGCGGTGAAGTGGGCGGCCGGCGCCGCTTCGAGACCCGTAATAACCCCGACCCGAATCACCTGCATTCCACAGGGACAGTAGCGCATTCCCGAGCGTGATGGCAGACCCCGAAAATCCCTTTCCCCAATTCCGAAAAAACGGCTACCCTGCACTCATGACGCTACGACCCACCCAAGCCTGTCAGCACTGCACCCTGCGCCAGCTCTGCCTGCCGGTCGGCCTGCCGCAGGACGAGCTCTGGCAGCTCGACGAGATCGTCCAGCAGCGCCGGCCGATCGCCAAGGGCGCGGCCCTGTTCACCATGGGGGCCAAGTTCGACGCGCTGTATGCGGTCCGCACGGGGGCGCTGAAGACGGTGCTGATCTCCGATGACGGCACTGAACAGATCACGGGCTTTGCCCTGGCCGGCGACCTCCTGGGACTGGACGCGATCCATTCGGGCAAGCACCCGGTGAGTGCCGTGGCCCTGGAATCCACCAGCGTCTGTGCCGTGCCCTACGGGCATGTCGACGACCTCGCCGGGCGCCTGCCCACGTTCCGCCAGCACATGATGAGCGTGATGAGCCAGGAGCTCGCGCAGGACGAAAGCCTGCATGCGCTGCTTGCCCAGCGCACGGCCGAGCAGCGCCTGGCGACATTCCTCGTGGGGCTGTCGGAACGCCAGCGCACTCGCGGCCTGTCCCCCGAGCGGTTCTACCTGCCGATGTCGCGCGCCGACATCGCCAACCACCTGGGCCTGACCCAGGAGACCATCAGCCGACTGTTCACCCAGCTGCGCAACCAGGGCGTAATCAGCCTGCACACCCGCGACCTCGAGATCCTGGAGCCCGAGAGTCTGCGGAACACCGCCGGGGTGACGTTCACCTCCTCCGCCGCGAGCAGTGCCTGAATCCGGAGGCACCCCGGAGGAGCCGTCGACGGGCTTCGAGGCCTTCTGGAGCTTCGCCGGAACCCTCTGGGCCGCCCCCGATGCACGCGCGCGCCTGCTGCGCTGGCAGGAGGACTTCGGGGTGGATGTGATGCTGGCGCTGTTCGCCCTGTGGTACCCCCGACCGCTGACGACCTCTCAGTGGCAACGGCTCGCGCAAACCGCCCGCCGCTGGCAGACCTCAGCCACCGGACGCATCCGCGCCCTGCGCCGCCAGTTGCACACCCCCGAGCGCGACACGCTCTACCGCGCGGTACTCGCGCTCGAACTCCAGAGCGAGCGCCTGGCGGGCCTGCAACTGCTCGCGCAGGCCCGCCAGCTCTCGACGCCGGATAGCCGGTCCCACGCCGTGAACCACCGGCGCCGACTGCACACGCTGTTCCCCGCATTGCCGGAGGCCGAGATCCGCGACGCGCCACACACTCCGGATCGGTGTTCTCAATAGCGTGTCCACGCAGGGACGTACGTAGCGGCATGCCGGCTGCATGCGCTGGCGGTTCCGGCTATCCTCCCCGGCATACAGACCCTACACGGCAGGATTCATGTCCGACGATCTGCGCACCCAGCTCCTGAAGACGGGGCTGGTGGACGAAAAACAGGTTCGCAAGGCCAAGGCGCAAAAGCATCAGGCGCAAAAGGGCAACGCGAAAAAGAAGAAGGACCGCAAGACCGGCCCCGAGCCGGGCGTGGCCGAGGCGCGCAAGGCCGAGCAGGCCGAACGCTCGCGGCAGAAGAACCGCGAACAGCAGGAGCGTGCCGAACGCCGCGCCCGCCACGCGCAGATCCGCGAGCTGGTCAGCACCCACCTGGCGCCGATCCCCACGGGCGATGCCGCGCTGGACTATCACTTTCAGCAGGGGGGGCAGATCCGTCACCTACCGGTGACAGCGGATCTGCAAAAGCGCCTGGCCGACGGGCGCGCCGCGATTGCGGGGCTGGATATCCGGCCGGAGAAGGGCTTCCGGGTCATCCCGCGGGAGACAGCGGACCGCATCCGCGAGCGCGATCCGGAATGGCCGCTGGTGATTCCGGCCGAGGACGATGCGTCGTCCGAGCCCGACCCGGACGACCCCTACAAGGATTACGTCGTTCCCGATGACCTGATGTGGTGAGGGCACGGGGCACGCATGGGCAGGCGCCCCCGCGAGTCCGTCAGTCCGTGGTGCGCTTCACGTCCGCGGCCGGCATGCCGGACTGCTGCGGACGCCGTGCCTCGTCACTGGACATGTCCTGAGGGGTCAGCCCCCCCTCCCCCAGACTCTGGGGTGCACCCGCCGACTCCTCCTCCGGCGCGCCGTTGCCACAGCCCAGTGCCAGCAGGCCGACGGCGGTCAGTCCGATCACCAGGGGGGTCGCTCGCTGAATCTCTCGCATCGCTATCGCTCTCGGGTGTTTTCAGGTCAAAGCGTGCAAGCCCACGGCCCGTCGCGCAAGCGCCGGCGTGAAGATCACGGGCTTGGCACACGCCCTTGAGACCCGCCTGGCTGCGGATTCGCTGTCAGACGGCCCCGACCGGCAGGATGCGGGTCCCGGCCTGGCTGTCCAGGATATCAGCGGCATGCCCCAGCGCACCGATCCCGACCCGGATGCCGCCTTGCGCCGCGCGCCGCGCCGCCTCCATCTTCGGGCCCATGGAACCCGCGGGGTAGGCCGCCGGCTCCACGGCCGTGACCAGCAGGGCCTTCAAGCGCCGAGCGTCCGGCGTGCCCCAGTCCATATAGACGCCGTCGACATCGGTCAGCATCAGCAGCCAGTCGGCCTCGACATGCGCGGCCAGACGGGCGGCCGTCAGGTCCTTGTCGACCACGGCCTCGATGCCCTGCAGGCGCCCGGCCGCGTCGCGCGCGACTGGCACACCCCCACCCCCGGCGCAGATCGCGACAGCGCCACTATCCACCAGGGAGCGTACCGCCTCCATGCCCAGCAGCCGCTGCGGCTCGGGCGAGGCTACCACGCGCCGCCAACCCTCGCCGTCGGGCGCGATATCCCAACCGCGCTCGTCGGCCAGCGCACGAGCACGGGCCTCATCCCAGGTGGGGCCGATGAATTTCTCCGGATGGCCAAAGGCCGGATCGTTGGGGTCGACCTCGGTCTGCGTCAGCAGGCTCGCCACCCGGTCATGCCCCAGTGCGTTGTGCAGCTCGCGCGCCAGGATGTAGCCGATCATGCCGTGGCTCTCGGCGCCGACAACGTCCAGCGGCCAGGCGATGCGATCGCACTCCGCCTGATTGGCCAGCAGGCCAACCTGCGGCCCGTTCCCGTGGGTGACGACCACCTCGTGCTCGCGCGCCACGGCGGCGATCGCCTCGGCGGCCTGTTGCGCGTTGCGCTGCTGGGCCTCGGCCGAGGGGGTCTCGCCACGTTGCAACAGGGCGTTGCCGCCCAGCGCGATCACGATGCGCATGGCGGTCCTCCG
Source organism: Thioalkalivibrio sp. ALE28 (assembly GCF_000377425.1). NCBI lineage: Bacteria > Pseudomonadati > Pseudomonadota > Gammaproteobacteria > Chromatiales > Ectothiorhodospiraceae > Thioalkalivibrio > Thioalkalivibrio sp. ALE28. The sequence goes on from NZ_KB898102.1 coordinate 101,044, forward strand.
GGGGATTTGGTGGGTGTCAGGTCCGCGGCAGGGTGACGCCGCGCTGCCCCTGGTACTTGCCGCCGCGATCCTTGTAGGACGTCTCGCAGACCTCGTCGGACTGCAGGAACAGCATCTGCGCCACACCCTCGTTGGCGTAGATCTTGGCCGGCAACGGCGTGGTGTTGGAGAACTCCAGCGTCACGTGGCCCTCCCACTCGGGCTCCAGCGGGGTCACGTTCACGATGATGCCGCAGCGGGCATAGGTGGACTTGCCCAGGCAGATGGTCAGCACATCGCGCGGGATACGGAAGTACTCCACCGTGTGCGCCAGGGCAAAGGAGTTGGGCGGGATGATGCAGACATCCGACTGCACATCCACGAAGCTGCCCTCGTCGAAGCCCTTGGGATCGACGATGCTGGAATTGATGTTGGTGAAGATCTTGAAATGATCCGAACAGCGAACGTCGTAGCCGTAGCTGGAGGTGCCGTAGGACACGATCCGCTCCTCGTCGCGGTAGCGGATCTGGCCGGGCTCGAAGGGCTCGATCATGCCCTGCGTCTCGGCCATCTCCCGGATCCAGCGGTCCGACTTGATGCTCATTGGCCCTGTCCCTGGTCGGCGGTTCGCCGGATCAGTTGTTCTGAATCACGATATTGGGGAACTTGCTGCTGTAGTCCTTGGACTGCTCCGCCAGCTTGGCGCCGGTGCGCCGCGCGATTTCGCGATAGATCTCGGTAATGCGGCCATCCGGGTCGGCGATCACGGTGGGCTCGCCGCCATCGGCCTGTTCGCGGATGCGGATGTCCAGCGGCAGGGCGCCCAGCATATCCACCCCGTACTCCTCGGCCATGTTCTCCGCCCCGCCCTGGCCGAAGATGTACTCTTCGTTGCCGCACTTCGAGCAGATGTGGATGCTCATATTCTCGATGATGCCCAGCACTGGCACCTCGACCTTCTCGAACATGCGCAGGCCCTTGCGGGCGTCTAGCAGCGCGATGTCCTGCGGCGTGGTCACGATCACCGCGCCGGACACCGGAATCTTCTGCGACAGCGTCAGCTGGATGTCGCCGGTGCCCGGCGGCAGGTCGATGATCAGGTAGTCCAGATCCTTCCAGTTAGTCTCGTTCAGGAGCTGCTCCAGCGCCTGGGTCACCATCGGGCCACGCCAGATCATCGGCGTGTCCTCCTCGATCAGGAAGCCGATGGACATCGCCTGTACGCCGTGGCGCTCCAGCGGCTCCATGCTCTTGCCATCCTTGGACTCCGGGTTGCCCTTGATGCCCAGCATGCGCGGCTGGCTGGGGCCGTAGATGTCCGCATCCAGGATGCCGACCTGCGCGCCCTCGGCCGCCAGGCCCAGCGCCAGATTCACCGCGGTAGTGGACTTGCCCACCCCGCCCTTGCCGGAGGCCACGGCGATGATGTTCTTGATCCCCGCCATCGGCTTGAGGCTCTTTTGCACCGCGTGCGTCGTGACCTTGGTGTTGATGGTCACTTCCGAGGATTCCAGCCCGGCGACACCGGCCAGCGCCCCCTGGATGGCTGCGCGGAGCTCGTCGTGATAGCCGTTCGAGGAGTAGCCCATCTCGATGGCAATGGAGGCGCGCGCGCCCTCCACCTGAATGTCCTTGACCGCGCCGGCGGCCACCAAATCCTGCTCCAGGTACTTGTCCTGAACAGTCTTCAGGGCGTTTTCGATCTGCTCGCGCGAGAGTTCGGCCATGGTGTTCGTTCCATCCAGCAATTGAAGGGTGACCGCGCGATTCTACTGGCACCGGTACGGCACGCCAATGGCAACACGCAGTGCCAGTCCTTTCCCGGGGCCCAAACATGCTCATCCGGCCGGGTGTCAAGCCTTTCGCAACGGCTTTATGCACAAACATGGAGCATACCGGGAAGACAGGCCAAGATAGCCGAACAAACATCCAAATCGCTGCACAATAGTTATGTAACTTTCTGTTTTATCACTTTTCTTCTGGGTTGGTCGATTTTTAACCAATTTGTCATGCGCCCTTGTGTGGCAAGGGGTAGCGACCGATTCCACCGGGTTTCCCACAGACTTATCCACAGCTTCTGTGGACAAGCGGGCCCAGCCCGCGCTGCGCCTCGACAAGCCGCCGGACACACCCGACAATAGCGCCCCTGCACCCGCGGCCCGGCGCCGCCCATCACGAGCCAAGCAATGACCGAAACCCCGCGCAAGATCCTCGTCACCAGCGCCCTGCCCTACGCCAACGGCCCGATCCATCTCGGACACCTGGTGGAATACATCCAGACCGACATCTGGGTGCGGTTCCAGCGTGCGCGGGGCCACGAGGTGATCTATGTCTGCGCGGACGACGCCCACGGCACGCCGATCATGCTCAAGGCCCGTGCCGAGGGCATCGAACCCGAGGAACTGATCGCGCGGGTGCGCCAGGAACACGAGGCCGACTTCAGCGAATTCCTGATCGGCTTTGATCATTACCACTCGACGCATTCCGACGAGAACCGCGAGCTGGCCGGCCAGATCTACAAGGCCCTGCGCGACGCCGGGCACATCGAGACCCGCACCATCGACCAGGCCTATGACCCCGAGGCCGGGATGTTCCTGCCGGATCGCTTCATCAAGGGCACCTGCCCCAAATGCGGCGCGCAGGAGCAGTACGGCGACTCCTGCGAGGCCTGCGGCGCGACCTACAGCCCGATGGACCTGAAAGACGCGGTATCGGCCATCAGCGGCGCGCGCCCGGAGTCACGCGCCTCGGAGCACTACTTCTTCAAGCTGGGCGACTTCGAGGCCTTCCTGCGCGACTGGACCCGCTCCGGCCGTCTGCAGGACGCGATCCGCAACAAACTGGACGAATGGTTCGAGACCGGCCTGAGCGACTGGGACATCTCCCGTGACAAGCCCTACTTCGGTTTCGAGATCCCGGACGCCCCGGGCAAGTACTTCTACGTGTGGCTGGACGCCCCGATTGGCTACATGGCGAGCTTTCGCGCCTTCGCCGAGCAGCAGGGCCTGGACTTCAACGCCTGGTGGGGCGCGGACTCCGACGCCGAGCTGTACCACTTCATCGGCAAGGACATCGCCTACTTCCACACCCTGTTCTGGCCGGCCATGCTGCATGGCGCGGGCTTTCGCACCCCGTCGGCGGTCTTCTGCCACGGCTTCCTGACGGTCAACGGCCAGAAGATGTCCAAGTCGCGCGGGACCTTCATCCGCGCCCGCGACTACCTGGACCACCTGAACCCCGAATCGCTGCGCTACTACCTGGCCGCCAAACTGGGCGACGGGGTCGACGACCTGGACCTGAACCTGGACGACTTCGTGCAGCGCGTGAACTCGGACCTGGTCGGCAAGGTGGTCAACATCGCCAGCCGCTGCGCCGGCTTCATCCACAAGCGCTTCGACGGCCAGCTGGCCGCGGAACTCCCGCGCCCGGACCTGCACGACGCCTTCGTCGCCGAGGGCGAGGCGATCGCGGCGGCATTCGAGCGGCGCGAGTTCGCCCAGGCGATGCGCCGCATCATGGCGCTGGCGGATCAGGCCAACCAGTACATCGACGAGGCCCAGCCCTGGGTGCTGGCCAAGCAGGAAGGTCGCGAGGCCGAGGTGCAGGCCATCAACACCCAGGGGCTGGACCTGTTCCGCATCCTGATTGTCTATCTCGCCCCGGTGCTGCCGAAGCTGGCGGCCGACGCCGCCGCGTTCCTGAACCTGGACGACACCCGCTGGGCGAACCGCGAACCCCTGATCGGACGTTCCATCCAGAAGTTCAAGCCGCTGATGACGCGCATCGAGCCGGAGACCATCGAAAAGCTGCTGGAGGCCTCGAAGGCCACTCTGGCCGCCCGCGAGACCGCCAGCCCCGACAACGCGGCCCCTGAACAGGCCACGGAGGCGAACGTGGACCCGATTGCCGAGACCATCGACTTCGATACCTTTGCCCGGGTCGATCTGCGTATCGCCCGCATCGCCAATGCCGAGCACGTGGACGGCGCCGACAAACTCCTGAAACTCACCCTGGATATCGGTTCCGAGACGCGCCAGGTATTCGCCGGCATCAAGTCCGCCTACGCCCCGGAGGACCTGATCGGCCGGTATACCGTGATGGTCGCCAACCTGGCCCCGCGCAAGATGCGCTTCGGCGTCTCCGAGGGCATGGTGCTGGCCGCCGGCCCGGGTGGGTCGGAGCTCTACATCCTGAACCCGGATGACGGGGCCCGCCCCGGCATGCGCGTCAAGTGATGCCCACCGCAACCGACGAGAACGGCATGGAACGCGCGCGGCCCATGGATTTGCACCCGAGCCTCGCGTAAGCTGCCGCTCTTTTGTCGACACCCGGACGCATGGAACAAAGCCCCGAATTCAAAGCGCAGGTTCGCCTGCTGGCCGAAGCCGGACGCGAACTCGCGGACCGCGGCTGGCTCCCCGCGCGCACCGGGCACTTCTCCGCGCGTCTGGACGACCGGCATATCGTGATTACCGCCCCGGGGCGCAGCAAGGACCTGCTGGACGCCCACGACTTCATGGTGGTGGATCTCGAAGGGCATCGGGTCACCGGCAGCGGCGAACCCGGCCCCGAGACCTTCCTGCACATCATCATGTACCGCCGCGACGCGCAGCTCGGCGCCGTCCTGCATACGCACAGCGTGCAGGGTACCGTGCTGTCGCGGCAGGTCACGGGCTCACTGCTGCTGCGCGACTACGAGGCCCTGCGCGAACTCCCCGGCTGCGAACACCCCGCGCGCGGCATCCGCATCCCGGTGTTCGCCAACGAGCCGGACATGCAGCAGCTGGCCGCCCGGGTCGACGCCGCCATGGACCGCGACCCGGCACTTGCCGGTTACCTGATCGGTGGTCACGGGCTCTACACCTGGGGCGAGACGGTGGAACGGGCCATGCAGCGCACCGAGGCCTTCGAGTTCATGTTCGAATGCGAAACGCTGGCCCGCCAGCTACCCCTATGACCCCGACCTCCGCTCACCCCGCCCCCCAGGCCGTCATCCTGGCCTTCGAGGGGGTCCTCGCCCCGTCCGGCGTGCTGCGCGATACGCTGGAACCGCACGCCCTCGAGGCGCTGCCGGACTTCCTCGAGCGTCACGCCGAGTCCACCGCGGTCCAGCGGACGCTGACGGACATCCTCGCCTACTCCGGGCGCGAGCTGGACGTGGACGGGCTGCTGTCCCAGATCCGCGCGTGGATCCGGGGCGGGCAGGACATCACGCCGGTGCGCCAGCTCCAGGGGATGGTCTGGGCCGATGCGCTGGAGGCCGGGGCCCTGCAGCCACAACTCTCCCGGGAAACCGCCGCGACGCTGGACCGGCTGCACCGCAGCGGAGTGGCCCTGTACAGCTTCGGCGCGACCCCGGCACCGGTACAGCGCGACTGGCTGCGCCACGGCCCGCACCCGGAGGTCGAACAACACCTGACCGGACTGTTCGACACCCGCATCGGTGGCCGCCGCGATGCCGGCAGCTACCGTCGTCTCGCGGAGGAGATCGGCCTGACGCCGGAGACCGTGCTGGTGCTGTCCACCCGCCGTGACGAGCTGGACGCCGCCCACCAGGCCTGGCTGCTGACCGCTCGCCCGGCCGCGGACCCCCAGGCCGAGGACGACCATCCGGTGCGGCCCTTGACCTCGCTCATCTCCGACACCGCCGACGGGCGCTAATCTGACTCGACATTCCCGGCCTCGGCCACGCGCCGGACTAGGGAGACGCTGATTGAATCGCACGTCCGCGTTGGTGCCCCCTGTTTTCCGAGACAAGGCGCGTCGTGTAGCGGGTAGTGGTTCTACCCGCAAGCGGCGCAACGCAGGATCGGGGAACAGGGGGCACCAACCCCACAAGCTATTGAAAGCAGGGGCTCGGCCGCTTTTGCGCGGGAACGGCGTTGCGG
>NZ_KB898103.1:0-99050 GCF_000377425.1 Thioalkalivibrio sp. ALE28
ATCGAGGGCGTCGGTCCGCTCACCGCGGCAGGCCTGACCATGGCGTTCCAGCGGGGGGCCTTCCGCAACAGTGATGCGTTCGTCGCCTTCCTGGGGCTGGATGTCCGCATCCGCGACTCCGGCACAAAACGGGGGCAGCGCAAACTCACCAAACAGGGCGATCCAGAGTTGCGACGGCTGCTCTATCTGGCCGCGATGCAGGCCAAGTCCAAACCCGCCTGGAGCGACTACTACCAGCGCTGCCTGGACCGTGGCCTGGCGACGACCCAGGCACTGAATGCCTTGGCTCGAAAGCTGGCCCGCGTCGCCTTCGCTCTGATGAACAATCAGACCGACTACCAACCTAAGACCCCTTGTGGAGAGACATAGAATCTCCTACAAGGATGTTTCCACCGCGCACCTCCCTGTTCGTCATCCCGGAAACCGCGTAGCGGTTATCCGGGATCTCCGGGGCCTGCACGGCGTCGGTGGCAGGGACGGGAGATCCCGGCTCTTCGCTTCGCTACGGCCGGGATGGCGGCGTGTGGGGGGACGCTGCGGCCGGGATGACGGGGTCTGGGGGAACGCTGTGGTTGGGATGACCGGGGGGGAACCTTGGGGGTAGGGCATCCAGGGTGTTGGTCTGGCGTATGGCCGGAGGGCGGGCAGAAAAAAGGGCTCCGCGGAGGGAGCCCTTAACTCGGTGACCCCACAGGGGGGAGTGGGTCACCAAGGCTGTTGGTGGTGCGTGTTATGCGGCCTGGCGGTGGGTGCTGTTGGAGCGGCGGCGCATGCCACCGACGCCGATGAAGCCCGCCAGGATCAGGAGGGACAGGCCCATCAGCGCCAGGGTACCCGGCTCCGGCACCGCGAAGCGCAGGCTGCCGTCATGGGTGGACTGGGTTTCGCTGAAGAGGCTTTGCCCTTCGCGCTCGTCGCCGTAGACGTTGTTGGCGTCATCGCCGAAGAAGGTCACGGGACCGGGTTCCTGGATCGTGCCGGCGCTGGCGAAGGCCGAGACGATGAACGTCGGGGCGCCTTCCTCGTCCTCCAGCAGATCGGCGAAGTCGATGCCGTCGGCGGTGAACCAGAAGCCCGGCAGTACGTTCACGACCTGGAATTCGAAGGTGAAGGTCCCTTCGATGAAAGCGCCGCCCGCGCTGTCGAACTCCAGGATGCTGTTGCCGGACACCAGTGCCAGCTCCATCACCTGTTCGCCAGCGCTGAAGTGGGCCGCCGCCGCCTCATAGTCCTGTCCGAAACCGGGATTCCGGTCGGATACGAAGAGCTGGAAGTTGTCGGTGCCCACCGAGGTGTAGTTGGCGTTGACCACAAAGTTGTCGCCGACGGTATTGGTGCCGGTGACCACCCCGCGGAGTTCATCCCAGAGGAGCCCCATGGAGTATTGGTTGCCAAGGGTGTCGGGCCCGGATTGGAGTGCAGAGGTGCCACTAGACGTCCGGTAGGAACCAGCATCGCCGTAGCCACGGTCATAGAACACATCGCCGACCTGTACCGGGTCGCCCGGGTCCTGCACGTACTGGAAGGTCTGGGTGTTCAGGTCGAACTGGATGCGGCGCACGTCTTCCACCGACCCGCTGTAGTCCGCGGTGGCGTCGAGGTTGATGTCGAAGTCGATGATCTCCGCCGCCATCGCCGTGCTCGCACCGGCGGCGAACATGCCGACAAAGAGCGAAGCGAGAAGCACTTTTTTCGCGTTCATTGGAACTCTCCTGATGCTCAATTTACAGCGATTCAACCATCGCCGGGGTCTGGCCTGGTGGCCGTGTCTGTTGCTTTCGGTTGAATACAAAGCAGGCTCCGTGCCAATTTCCAGGCTCAGGGCGGATGGGTCGCAAGGCATTGAAAAGAAGGGAGGAAAGTGGGGGTCATGTGCTGGGCCATGGGCCGCGTGATCGCAGGAGGGTCTTCTGGCCGGGGAACTGTAAAGGGTGTCGACGAGCGGGCCGGCTGGATGAGGCCGTCAGGACGCCCGAAACCGGAGAAACCGGTAAAGAATGTGCAAAAACAGAGGGTTGTTCGGATTACTTGGCTTGTAAAGCATCTCGACAGGCCGGCCGCCAGAGGCGCGACCGGGGGCTCGGTCAGGCCGCGCGGGCCCGCGCGAGCCGGTGCCCGACGACCAGCAGGGCCGGGAGGACCAGCAGGTCGAACAGCAGCGCCGCGATCAGCCCGAAGGCGGTCAACCAGCCAAAGGCGGCCGTGGGCTGGAAGTCGGACAGGGCCAGCAGCAGGAACTGGCCCACCAGCACCATGGTGGTGGCGGTGATCGCGCGCCCGCTGCGGCGGAAGCTGCGGGCGAGCGCCCAGGCAACCGGGCTGCCCCGCCCGCGGCGCTGGCGATAGTTGTGCAGGAGGTGGATGGTGTCGTCCACGGCGATGCCGATGGCGACGCTGGCAATCATGGCCGTGGCCATATCCAGCCAGATGCCGAGCAGGCCCATCAGGGCGAAGATCATCGCCACCGGTGCCAGGTTGGGGATCATGCTGAGCAGCGTCAGCGGGATCGAGCGCCACATCAGCAGCATCAGCAGCGTGATCATCGCGGCTACGGCATACAGGCTGTGCAGCTGCCCCTCGATCAGTAACCGCTCCTGGTCCGCGAACAGTCGGGCCATCCCGGCCATGTCCCATTCCAGGTCGGCCGGAGGGTTAGCCTCCAGATGGTCGCGCAGGTCGTCCATCAGTGCGTTGATGGCCCGCGCCCCGTGGGCGTTCAGGTTGAGCAGGATGCGGCTGCGTTCGAAGTCGCGGTCCACCGCATCGAACAGGTCGCGGCCGTCGTAGATGAACAGGTACTGGGCGACCAGGTTGGGGTCGTCCGGGATGCGCCGGAAGGCCGGGTCTTCCTCGTTGAAGGCCCAGTGCATCTCGGCGACGAGATCCGGCAGGGACAGGCTGTAGTCCACCTCGGGGCGCTGGTCCAGCCAGTCCTGCACGCGCTGGATGGCCAGCATCCGTTCCGGATCCTGCAGGCTGTCCCAGTCCGGCCCGTCGAACACCACCTCCAGCGCCATCACTCCGGAGAGTTCGCGCTCCACCGCACGGGTCGCCTGGGTGATCGAGTGGTCGTCGTCGAAGAAGGCGTAGAGATCGGTCTCGACCTCGACCTGCCGGATCTGCGGGATCGCCAGGGCCACCAGGATGGCGGTGGCCAGCAGGACCCAGCCGGCCCGACGGATCGCCAGGTGTGCCGCCAGCGCGGTGAAGCGGTCGAGCAGGCGCAGGCCGCGCTGCGGGGCGAGCCAGTCGCCGCGATCCCAGCGCACCATGATCGCCGGCAGGAGCAGCAGTACGACCGCCGCGGCGAGGAGCACGCCGAAGGCCCCGATCAGACCGAAGGTCTCGATCGGCCGGATGCTGCTGACCTGCAGCGACGCCAGCCCCGCCGCGGTGGTCAGCGCCATGAACGCGGTGGGACGGGCCACGGCGGCCAGCGCCGCCTCCACGCGCGCGCGCCCCCGGTGGCCGCGCTGCGCGGCATGCAGCAGGGCGTTGAAGAAGTGCATCAGCATCGCCACCGTCAATGCGGTCAGCAGGGGCGGCAGGATGGCGGAGATCAGTGTGAACGGCCGGTCGAGCAGGATCAGCAGGGCGATCGCGGGCCCGGTGACCGCGCTGATCGTGGCAGCGGACAGCACGACCACCAGCGGGCGCCGGAACAGCCACCACAGCAGCAGGAGGCTGATGGTCATGGTGCCCGGAACCAGGAAGGCGAGGTCCTTGACCATCGCCCGGAGCTGCGCGACATCCAGGGCGATATGGCCGGCGATGGCGGTCAGATCGCCTTCCAGGTCGTGCTCGGCGATCCGGTCGCGGAGCAGGCGTTCCAGCTGCAGGCGCTGCAGGCTGTTTTCCAGCGCGTGCGGGCGCACAACCACCGCCAGCGCCTCGCCGCCGGGGCCGGCCACCAGGCCGGGGGCGAAGCGATCACGCAAGACCCGCTCGCGCCATTCATCGGCCGTGCGCTCGTTCAGCGCGCGGCCGTCCACCAGGCGGTCCACGGTGAAGCCGTCGGTCGTGGCCCGGATGTGGTCCAGGGTGGTGACCGACAGGACCCGTTCGACGCTCGGATCGGCCTCCATGTCGCGCACCAGCGCGTCGATGCGTTGCAGGAAATCGGCCTCGAACAGCTCGCTGCCGGTAAACAGGCCGACCAGTACCTGATCCTGAGGGAAGCGTTCGCGCAGTTCGCGATCGAAGGTGACGGCCGCGGCGTCCTCGGGGAAATAGGACTCGGGGGCGTTATCCAGGTTGACCTGCAGGAGAACGGGGCCGGGCAGGAGGAGCAGCAGGGCCAGGATGCCCAGTGCCAGTCGCGGGCGCCCCAGCAGCCAGCGCATCAGAACTGCCCCCGCCAGCCGGTGACGAGCATGCGGTTATCGCGGTAGAAGCCCCCGGCCGTGCCCTCGGCCCCGTCCAGCCAGTGCAGGCCGATATAGAATTCCATGGGTTCGCGGGCGATCCATGCCAGTTCCGGGTTCAGGTAGACGTCGCGGCGGTTGAGCCCGATCGAATAGCGCAGGCGGGCCCGCCAGTTGTAGTCGGCAAACGGGCTCTCCAGTTCTCCGGTCAGGAAGTAGCTTTCGCGCGCATCCAGCATGTCGCCGGCGTTCAGCAGGTGCTGGCCCGCCAGCTGGGTGGTCATGCGGAAGTCCCCGTCTCCGGGGAAGCCCTCGGCGCCGACCACCCAGTCGACCCCCTCCACCGTGGTCTGGCGCAGGTCATCCGCGCGAGTCACCGGTACGTCGCTCAGCCAGGCGGCCTCGGCGCGCCAGGTCCAGGCGCCAGTGGCAAAGGCGGTGTCGCCGCCCACTACCCAGGTCCGCGGGTGGACGGCCTCCAGCGTCGGGTCCCCGGGTGGCTGGCCGGCCAGGATGGCCTGGCGGGTCTCGGTATCGAAGCGGTAGTAGGGCTGCGAATGCCGGGCCCGCTGGACGGTGACGGCGAAATCGGCGCCGCGGCCGGAGCGCCCCAGGCGCACGCCGGCGCCGCCGTTGCCGGAGACATCGTCGTCCAGCGCGGCCTGCTGGATCACCGGCGCCAGCGCCGGGTCCTGTGGAAGCCCCAGCAGGCGTCCGCGGTTGCGGTCCACCGGGTGCCAGAGGTTGTCACGGTCGGGTAGCTCCGCCGGCCGGAACAGGGGCAGGAAGACCAGGTCCGCATGCCACGGCCCCTGGAAGAATTCCGCGCGGATCGCCGGGTTCGCGCGGCGCCGTTCGCCGTACGGGTCCAGGCCGAAGCGGGTCAGGTCCTTGGTGCTGAGCCGGTCGGTGGGCGGGATCTCGTCCACCCGTCCCCACAGGATGCGCTGGGTGCCCACGGTGACGCGCGTACGATCGCCCCGGTAGCGCAGGAAATTTTCGTCATAGTCGGCGCGTGCGCGGGTGGTGCTCGGGTAGTCGCCGCCCTGCTGGGCCTGGATGTCCGCGCGCGCGCCCAGGCGCAGCTCCCAGGCCTCGTTCAGGTCGCGGCGGGCACTGACCACGCCGCGACCGTGCTGCACATGGTCCACGGGGCGCCCGGATGTGCCCAGCACGCCCAGTTCGATGCGGGCGTCCTCTACCCGCAGGTCCCAGGCGGCGGCGCCGGTCTGGGTGTCCGCGTCCGCATCCTCGGCCGACTCCTCGCCGAATACGAACGCGCGCTGTGCTTCGTCTTCGGCATCACCGTTTGGGGTGTCGCGCGACGGTGCCGGAGTGTCAGGCGCGGCGTCGCTCGCGGGAGCGGAGGATGCGTCGGCGACGGCGACGGGCGCAGCGGCGGACCCAGCCGTGGGCATGTCCGGGACCTGCAGCACCGCGCCGGCGCGCAGGGTATGCACGTCGCCGTCGAAGGCGTGCGGATTGTGTTCGAACAGGCGCTGGACCATCTCCCGAGTGGGGATGCGCGGGTCCGGGCGCAGGCGCTCGGCCACGCTCCACAGGGTGTCGCTGGCGCGCACGGTGTAGTAGTTGCCGGCGCTCGGGATGGGCGAGGGTTCGGTGCGCGCAAGCTCGTCCGGCGCGGGCGGCTGGAGCGTCGCCCCGGCCTTCAGGCCCTCGGGCCCGCCGTCAAAGGCATCCGGGTTGCGGGCATACAGCGCCTGCGCCATGGCCTGGATGCGGACGGACGGGTCGGGGCGCAGATCGCGGGCGATGCTCCAGAGGGTGTCGCCCGGCTGCACGGTATAGGGGGCCGGCGCCGCGGCGGCCAGCGGCATTGGCCCCAGCACCAGCAACCCGGCGAGCACCGTGGCGCGCCATCCCCCGGGCCGGGGCGTGGGCGCTTCATGGGCGATAGGGGCGCGCAAGGCTCGGGTCCGACAGGCCGCGGAGGGTGAATAGCTCGTCCGGGAGGCCGCTGTTGTAGGTCACGTCCTCGACCTCGAGGATGGTGGTGCGACCGCTGGCAAGATCGGTCATGGAGCTGCGGGTTACCGTCCAGTAGCCCTGGATCTCCTCGATCCGCTGTACCTCCAGGCGCTTCGCGGGCTCGTCGCCCCCTTCGTACAGGTCGATACGCAGCGGCAGGAGGGTCTCCTCGTGGATCCAGCTGACTCGCTTGCTGTAGACGGAGTTGCCGCTGTCCACGGGCACGCTCTCGAGCACGGTGACCGGGGTGCCCTCGTAGGTATCCTCGCCCAGGATGCGGTGGTGGTCCTTGTGCGGTTCGCGGTCTTCCAGGTCCTCGAAGTAGAGCTCGGACTGCACGAAGCTGCCGCCCCGGTTCTCGCTGCTGATGCGGCGCTCGCGCTGGATCGCGGGCAGGTAGAGCCACTGGTCGACATCGCCGCCCGGGTGGTTGTGGACCAGGATGGCCGTGTCGGCAATGTTGCGCGGCGACGTAAAGCGAATGAGGTTGCGGCTGGCACCGGGCTCGTCGCCATCCAGCCGGTACTCGTAGCTTTCGCGCACGCGCTCGCGGCGGCCGCCGCCGGTGAGTGTCATGATCCCCCGGGTGACGGCGTCGTCCCCGTCCGGGCGCTCGTGGACGGCGCGGGCCAGCTCGCGCGCCGCGGATTCCTCCGCCAGCGCCGTGGCGGGCAGGGTGGCCACCGCGAGCAGGAGGCCCGCGCCGAGGAACATGGCGGTGCGGTTCATCATGGCGTCATTGTACCTCCGGGTTCGCGGCCCGCTGGTGCGCGCGCTGGGCGCGCAGTCGCCGGCGGGCGATCCGGATCAGCAGGCGGTGGAGCGGGTTGCGATTGCCCCCGGGGCGCCAGGTGCGGGCGAGGCGCTGGCGGTAGGCGTCGAAGTGCACGCCCCGCGGGGCCCAGGTCAGCGCACCGCGCCCCAGCAGCAGCTTGAGCACCTCGGTGCCCATGACCCCGGCGCACAGGTCGCAGGCCATCGGCGTGGAGGGGCCGCGGCGTGCCGCCAGGTCGACGGCTGTCGGGTCGGCCAGGTAGCCCATCTGCAGCATCGCGGGCGCCAGGCCGATCATGAAGCGCAGGGCCAGCTCCTCGTCGTCCAGGTCGTCGTGCAGGTCGAAGTAGGCGTCGAAGCTCATCCCGTCGGGGCGGAAGTTCAGCAGGGCGGACCCCATGCCGAGCGGGGCCACCGTGACGGCGGGGATGCCGCGCTCGGCACAGGCCCGGAAGACCTGGCGCCGGATGTCGAAGGCGAAGAAGTCGAGGCCGTCCACGTAGACATCCACGCCGTCGAGGAAGGCCTCCAGGTTGTCGGCGTGGACGCCCTGCGCAAAGGCGTCGATCTCGAGTTCCGGGTTGATGTCCCGGGCCATCTCTTCCAGCACCTCGACCTTGGGTCGGTCCAGCCGCGACAGGGCCGCGCCGACCTGGCGGTTCATGTTGTGCAGCTCGAAGATGTCGGGGTCGGCGATGCGGAAATGGCCGATCCCGAGGCGCACCAGGGTCAGCAGGTGGGCGCCGCCGACCCCGCCAAGACCGGCGATCGCGATGCGGGCGCCGCGCAGCCGCTGCAGTTCGGCCGGCGTCACCCAGCCAACCGTTCGGGCGAAGGCCGTCTGGTAGTCGAACCCGGAACTCAATGTGCCAACCCGTTGAGTCCCGGTTGCGAGCGTGCCGGTAGCGGCAGGCGTGTCCGGCCGGTCGGGCGGACGACAGGGCACCCGGGCGCGCCCGGGAAGCGGAGCATCTGCGCGGATGTCACGGCCGGGGGGACACGCGGTGCGCGCAGCAAGGTCGACTCCACGTGCCGGCAAAGCTCGCTCAGGGCGCTCGATCGCTGGATGCTTTCGTGTGCCTCGCCGGAGTCGATGTAGAACGCCGCGCGCTTGCCGTGATAGTGCACGACCTCGCCGATCTGGGTGAACTCCAGCCCGGTATGCCGCAGGATGCGAGCAAGCGCCGGCTCCATCATCGCGAAGGCATGCTGCTTGCGGTAGTGCACGCAGAGCAGGGTTGCGGCCACGAACAGGCTGACCGCGAGGATCGGGAACACGCGGATCTGGTCGGGCGAGAGTTTCAGGGCCTCGATGTCCCCGATGGGGGTGGCGGCCTCGCCGTTACGGCGGCGGAACATGCTGTGCACGGCGAGCCGGGACACCTCGCAGACGTTGTCGCGCTCCAGCCGGTCCGGGCGCCAGGGGGTGTCGAAAAAGCTGTCGTGGCAATGGCGCTCCATGGGCAGCTGTCCGATCGGGTCCCGGGTGTCGACATGCACTACGCGCACACAGCCGGCGGCCATCCCGCTGGGCTTGTGCTCCAGCAGGCAGTGCCAGGCCTGGGCGTCGTACGCGTCGACCTCCTTGTGGCCCGGGCAATCATCCTCCCGCTCGAAGCCGAACTCCTTGCAGTACACCTGGTAGCGAAGATGCTGGATGTCCTCCAGGTGTTCCCCGGTGCGCTGGGAGAGGTCGAAGTACCGCTTGAACCCGCTGACGATCGAGTCGCTTTCCACGACTAGTTTCCTCCTGCTGCAAGCCCCGCCACGTCCGGTGGCGGCCCCCACGCGGCGGGCACCTCCGTCGGATGCGGCGCCCCGCCCGTGGCGGGCTCTTCCCACGCAGTGTAGTGGGGAATCTCCGCCGCTGCCGGGAGTTGCAGGCGCTCTCGCCAGGCGCGCAGGGCCGTGCCCGCGGTCTCCGTGTGCGCGAGGCACGGGATGCGGGTACCACGATGACGGTGGGGGGCGCCGCACACCTCGATGGGCAGGCCGTGGCGTCGCAGCAGTCGCACGAGTGCCGGGCGCACCAGGAAGAACATCCGGCGGTAGCCGTGGCGCCGCGCGTACTCCTGCGAGGCCTGGCACAGGTGATAGAGCACCTCGGGCGAAGCCCCGCGCACGATCAGGCGCGACACCTCCAGCGCGGGTTCCCAGGACTGGGCTGCCACCTCGGGAAACAGCCGGCAGTTCGCCGTGGTCGGCAGGGGTTGGTTCCCCGGCAGGATCAGGCGCATGGCGCCCACCCAGCGAGCGTCCGGCGGGCGGCCTTCGTGGCTGATCAGGAAATGCTCGGCATGCTCGTCGTAGGCATCGCGCTCGATGCCTTCCGGGTGCTGTTCGGCGGGTTCGAAACCGGTTTCGCGGCAGTACACCTCGTAGCGCAGGCGGAAATGGATCCGTCGGGCGGCCTCCGAGCGTGCGAGATAGGCGCGGAACCGTCCGGCCCTATTCACGCGCAGCGCCGCATCCGGAACCGGATGCGGCGGGCGGGCGAGGGGGTGTATCCGTACTCCGGTCGGGGGTCGAGTCCGTGTTCGGATGTTGCATGTTTCTGCTCCCATGGTCCGAGATTGAATGCCGCACGGTTCAGTGCGCGGCATTCGCGAACTGCAGCCCGACCCCGCGCGGACTGGAAAACACCACCACGCCGTCGCGCACGCTGCCCTCCGCCACCATGACCCGGATGGGCGTTCCCGGGGGCAGTCGCGGCTGGTAGCGCAGCGGCATGACGCGTGCGCCGTAGCGCGAGATGTCCACCAGCCGGCAGCGCGCCGGTCGTCCCTGCACCCACATCTCGGTGAGTCGGTTGACGATCTCGCGCGGCCAGCGCCGCCGTTCCTCAGGCATCGGGGTGGTTGCCCCGTCGTCCTGTCCCTCGCCGAGCTGCCATGCCATGGCCGCGCCCCAGTGCCGTTCCTCCGACGAGCTGGCGTAGATCTGTGCCTGCGCCGGATGCGTGATCGGGGGTGACCCCAGTCGGTCGATCAAGGCCGCCACGAAGCTGGCGGAGACCTGTTCATACTCGCCGACGGTCTCCAGATCCTGATACAGCTGGCCGTGGACCTCGTCCAGGATGCGCAGGCGTTCCTCCCAGGGTTGATCCGCGATCGCCGGGAACCAGAAGTCCGCGAGCTCCAGTGCCAACTTTTCGTGACTCATCAGCGATCCTTGAGGGTCGGTGCAGGGGCCGCTGCAGGCTTACGACTCTACCCAGTGACCCGGTAGCAAACCCTGTACCAGTTCACAGAACCGCCCGGGATTCATTCGCCTCCGTGCGATCGCCCGCGCCGTGATCTGCGCGTCAGTTCGCCGTGTGTAAACAATCCCGACATCTGTGGACAGGTGTGAGCAAACCCACTTGAATGAACCTGGGATTTCCCCAAACCCGGCGGGACCGGCACGACGGTGCCAGAGCCGGGTGGTCCCGGCGCAACGCAGGCGCGTCCGGGGGACAGGTATTCGCTGCAGATCGGCCCGCGGGCGCTCCCATGCGCCAGTGCGGTCGGCGGGAAGCTGGGCCGTATGGAAAAGATCGTTCAAGAGCTCTGGCAACATGTGCGGGGCACCTGGCGCAAGCGCTGGTGGATCCTGCCGATTGCCTGGCTGGTCTGTATCGGTGGCTGGGCCTACGCCCACAACCTGCCGGATACCTACCAGGCGGATGCCCGGATCTACGTGAACACCCAGTCGGTGCTGGACCCGCTGCTGCGCGGGATGACGGTACGCCCGAACACCGAGCAGCGCCTGCGCATGATCACGCGCACCCTGCTCAGCCGCGACAACCTCGAGGAGATCGCCCGCGAGAGCGATCTCGATGTGCTGACCGGGAACGCCAGCCTGGATGCCCAGGTGGCATTGCTGCGTTCGCGGCTGACGCTGGAGGGCGGCGAGCGCGACAACATCTACAGCGTCCGCTTCCGCCACAGCAACCCCGAGGTCGCCTACCGTGTGGTCCGCGAGACGGTTGACCTGTTCATGGCCCGCGGCATGGGCGACTCGCGCCTCGATCTCACCACTTCGCAGCAGTTCATCGAGCGTCAGCTGGAGAACTACGAACAGCAGCTGCAGGAGAAGGAGGCCGAGATCGAGCAGTTCAAGCGCGACAACGCGCGCTTCCTCAGTGGCGATGGCAACTTCTACTCGCGGCTCGAGCGCACCCGTGACCAGTTGCAGCAGGCCCGGCTGCAGCGCCGCGAGGCCGAGAGCCGCCTGCAGACCCTGGAGCGGCGCGCCCGCGAGGGCCGGGCCAGTGGCCTGGGCGGCTACGAGAACTCGGAACTGGACCGGCGCATCAGCGAATTGCAGGAGAACATCGACGCGATGCGGCTGCGCTACACCGATGAACACCCGGACGTGGTGTCGTCGCGCCGCATCCTCGTCGAGCTGGAGGAGCGCCGGGAACGGGAGGCGCAGGAGTTCGCGCGCAACCCGCAGGCCATCCAGCGCCCGGGCAGCAGCAACGAGGCGCTGCAGAACGCGATCTCCGAAACCGAAAGCGAGATCGCCTCGCTGACCACCCGCATCGCCGAGTTCGAGGAGCGGGTGGCGCGGCTGGAGGGCGATGTGGACCGCGCGCCGGCGGTGGAATCCGAGCTGACTTCCCTGACCCGCAACTACGACGTGCTGCGCAATTCCTACCGCCAGCTGCAGGACCGTCGCGAGCAGGCGGTGATGTCCGAGGCCGTGGAGAGCCAGACCGACGCGGTCGATTTCCGGGTGCTGGAGCCGCCGCGCCAGCCCACCGCGCCGGCCTCGCCGGATCGGCCCATGCTGGCCACCGCCGTCCTGCTGGTCGGCCTGGGGGCGGGCACCGGATTTGCCTTCCTGCTGTCGCAGCTGCGGCGAACCATCAGCAGCAGCCAGCAGCTGGCGGCGGTGACCGGCCGCCCGGTCCTCGGCAGTGTGTCGCGTGTGCGCACCCCGATGACCCGGCACCGGCGGCTGTCCGAGCTGGCCGTGTTTGCGGCGGCACTGGGGACCCTGGTGCTGGTCTACGCCGTGGTCATGGGGCTCTATGCGACCGGGTCCGAGTTCCTTCTGGACGAGCTCATGGGATGGCTGCGATGAGGGTGCCGGGCGGGTTCGCCGGGCACGTTTCCGGTCATCGCCCGGCGCACCGACTATTTTTCAGGGAACGGGCCGATTCGACGCAATCGGTTGCCGGCAGGGGGCAGACAGCGCGATGAGCATTATCGAGAAGGCACTGGACAAGAACCGGGCGCGACAGCCGGTCCCCGAAGCCAGGGCGGAACAGGCGCCGGCCCCCGAAACCGCGACACCCGAGCCCGAACCTCAACGGGCGCCGGTATCACAGGAAGTCAGCATCGATTTTGCCTGGCTGCGCAAGCAGGGGCTCATCGTGCCCGGGGATCAACGCTCCAGCGTGGCGGAAGAGTTCCGCATGATGAAGCGCCCGCTGCTGAACAACGCCTTCGGGCGCCACGCGGCAATGCGCGTGCCCCGCGGTCGGCTGATCATGATCACCAGTGCCCTGCCAGGGGAAGGCAAGACCTTCACCAGTGTGAACCTGGCCCTGAGCATGGCGATGGAACTGGAGCGCACGGTGCTGCTGGTGGATGCCGATGTGGCGCGACCGGCGATCCCCCGCACGCTGGGTTTCAAGGCCGACCTCGGGCTGATGGATGTGCTCAGCGAGCCCGATATCGAGATCCCCGATGTCCTGCTGCGCACCAACGTGGAGAACCTGACCGTTCTGCCCGCGGGCCGTCCGCACGGGCGTTCGACCGAGATCCTGGCGAGCGACGTGATGCGGGATCTGGTCGATGACCTGCACGATCGCTACGAGGACCGGGTCATCCTGTTCGACTCCCCGCCCCTGCTGGCGACCAGCGAGCCGGGCGTGCTCGCGACCCACATGGGACAGGTGGTGATGGTGGTCGAGGCCGATCGCACGCCGGCCACCACGGTGGAGCGGGCCATGCATCAACTGGATTCCTGCGGGGTCGTGCTCACCTCTCTCAACCGCGCGACGCCCGGTATCGGCATGGGGGGGCAGTACTACGGGGGCAGCTACTATGGCAGCGAGCGTGATCATGTCGCCGGCGCCCCGTCCCGCTAGGCCCCGTGGCCCGGGGGTGGCCGGTCGGTGGTGGATCGGCGCGGCCGCGGTCGTGCTGGCGGTGCCCGGTAGTGCGCAGGCCGTCGACTGGACGTTCACCCCCCGGGTCACGGTATCCGCGGAGGTGACTGACAACGCCCGCCTGGCCCCGCGGGGGCAGGAGGAGGCCGACCTGATCGGCACGGTCGCGCCCGGGTTCACGCTGCGCGGCGAAGGCGCGCGCAGCGACACCCGCATCGACTACCGCATGAACTCGCGCTTCTATGCCGACGATACACGCCAGGACCGCACGACCCACACCCTGCGCGGCCGCACGAACTGGGAGCTGGTGGACGATACCTTTTTCGTCGACGCCGGGGCCTCGCGTACCGAGCAGGCGGCCTCGATCCTCGGGCCGGTCGGCATCGGGGGCAGCACCCCGCGCGAGAACCTGCAGGAGACCACCACCTACAGCGTCTCGCCGATGCTGCGCACCCGCTACGGCAGTTTCGCCACGCAGGAGATCCGCTACACCTACGGCGAGAATCTCTACCACCGCAGCAACCGCCAGGACAGCGACTTCCACCGGGGTGAATACGTCCTCGACAGCGGGGCCGCCTTCAACCGTCCCTTCTGGCAGCTCGCCGGGTTCTACGAGAAAGAGCGCTTCGAGGATGGCCTGGAGGGCGAGTTCGGACAGGTCAGTGGGACCCTGGGGTACCGATTCGGGCGGTCCCTGCGCCTGTTCGGCGTGGTCGGCGAAGAGTTCAACGACTATGCGACCACCCGCGAGGACGATGACGGCGGCTTCTGGCAGGTGGGGGCGGGCTGGGCCCCGACGAGGGTCACCAACATCGAGGCCCGCTACGGCGAACGCTACTTCGGCAAGAACCGGTCGTTGGCGGTCGACCAACGCAGCCGCCGCGCCACCTATCGCCTCAGCTACAACGAGGGCGTGAGTTCGACCCGGCAGCGGCGCGACGGGCCCTTTGCCCAGCTCGCGGAGGACATCCAGTTCATGTCCGTCGATGAACTCCTGGACAACTACTCCCCGGAAGAGATCTTCCTGTTTCTGCTGAACCCGGAGCTGGGCGACGAGGCATTCGTGGAAGGCTTCTACCTGACCCGAACCTGGCGCGCCGGCTGGAGTTACGACACCGGTCGCAGTGTGTTCGGCGTCAACCTGATCCAGACCGAGCGCGAATCCGAGACTCAGACCAACGTCGGCCTGTTCGAGGACAACCGCACCCAGCGCGGGGCCAGCGCGTTCTGGCAATGGCGCTACGGTCCGCGCACGACGACCCTGCTGACCACCGGCATCAGCCGGACCGACTTCACCGACAGCGATCGCGAGGATGACCTCTGGTTCCTGCGCGCCAGCGTCAGTCGTCAGCTGACGCCGGATACCAGCGCCAGCCTGGCCTACCGGCACCAGCGCCGGGATTCGAACGCCGCGGCCAACGAGTACCGCGAGAACGCGATCATCGGCACGCTGACACGGGAGTTCTGAGGCATGTACGAGGAATTCTATGGTTTCACCGGCCGGCCCTTCGCGCTGAGCCCCGATCCGCGGTTCTTCTACGCGAGCAAGGGCCACAGCCGGGCGATGGCCTATCTGGAATACGGCGTGCAGCTGGAGGAAGGCTTCATCGTCATCACCGGCGAGGTCGGGGCCGGCAAGACCACCCTGGTGCGCAGCCTGTTCGAGACCCTGAGCGACAAGCCCTTGGTGGCGGCCCAGCTGGTGAGCACACAGCTGGATGCCGAAGACCTGCTGCGCTCGGTCTGCCTCGCCTTTGGGCTGGAGGATGCCCCGAATCACAAGGCCGGGCAGCTGCGCCGCCTGGAGTCCTTCCTGCACGACACGCGGGCCCGCGGCCAGCGCGCGCTGCTGGTGGTCGACGAGGCACAGAACCTGGGTCCCGACGCCGTAGAAGAACTGCGCATGCTGTCCAACTTCCAGGGCGAGGACGGCCCCCTGCTGCAGAGCTTTCTGCTCGGTCAGCCGGAGTTCCGGCGCCTGCTGCGCAGCGAGAACATGCAGCAGCTGCGCCAGCGGGTGATCGCGACCTACCACCTCGGCCCGATGGACGAGGACGATACGCGCGCCTACGTCGAGCACCGGCTCGCGCGGGTGGGCTGGAATGGAAGACCGCATTTCGACGACGACATCTGGCCGCGCATCCACGACTACACCAGCGGCATCCCGCGCAAGGTGAATACCTTCTGCGATCGCCTGTTGCTGATGGGTTACCTGGAGGAATGCCCGGATCTGGATGCGGCGCGCGCGCAGCAGGTGATCGACGAGATCGAGGAGGATCTGGAGGGAGTGCTGCTGGACGAGACGCCCCCCGCCGCCGGTTCATCGGGGCCGCGCTGGGAGGCGCACGCGGGCACGGACGACCAGGGCGACCAGGGCGACCCGGATCAGGCCGTCGCCAGCCAGGTCTCCATGCTGCGCATCGAACAGGATCTCGAGGCGCTGGAAGAGCGCCTGCACCGGATCGAGCGCAACCTCCTGGTCAACTTCCGCGTGACCCAGGAGGTGCTCAAAATCGTGCGCGACGAGGGCTACGAGCCGGAGTCCTTGTCCCCGGTTCCCAGCGCCGTACGGTCGTAGGGGCGGAGCCTCGTCATGCAGCCGAAAAACGCCCATCGGCCCAATGCTCTGACCGTCGATGTCGAAGACTACTTCCAGGTCTCCGCGCTGGCGCCGCAGATCCCGCGCGACTCCTGGGATTGTCGTGAGTGCCGTATTGAGCGGAACCTCGATCGCATCCTCGACCTGTTCGAGCGCCGTGGGGCGCACGCCACCTTCTTTACCCTGGGCTGGATTGCCGAACGTTACCCTCAGGCCATCCGGCGTATCGTCGAGGCCGGGCACGAACTCGCCAGCCATGGCTATGGCCACCAGCGGGTAACCGACCTCAGTCCCGAAGCCTTCCGCGCTGACGTTACCCGCGCGCGCGGGATACTGGAGGATCTTTCCGGTTCCCCCATCCGGGGCTATCGCGCGCCGAGCTTTTCCATTGGGGAGGGCAACCTGTGGGCGCTCAGAATTCTGGACGAGACAGGGCATGACTACAGCTCGAGCATTTATCCGGTTCGCCACGACCACTACGGCATGCCGGACGCCCCGCGCGAGCCCCATCGCCCGTTGGAAGGCGGTATCCTGGAACTGCCGCCCGCCACCCTGCGCATGGGCGGCCGAAATCTGCCGGCGGCCGGCGGCGGCTACTTTCGTCTCCTGCCCTACGCCATCTCGCGGCGCGCCCTGCGTCGGATTGAGCAGGTGGATGCGATGCCCGCGGTGTTCTATTTCCACCCCTGGGAGATCGACCCCGGCCAGCCGCGTATTCCCGGCATTACCGCCAAGACGCGTTTCCGGCACTACGTGAATCTGCACCGTATGGAGGCGCGTCTGGATCGCCTGCTGCAGGACTTCACCTGGGATCGAATGGATCGCGTATTCGCTGTCCCCCTCGATTTGCAGGCCCCCGCCCTGACGTCCTCGGAGGGCGCCCGTGTATCAGTCGCCTGAAGACCAGGAACGGATGGCGGCTACGCTGCCCATGCAAGTGTGCACACTCGACGCGACCGGGCATGGGCGCTGGGATGCCTTCGTCGATGGCTGCCCGCAGGCCACGTTCTTCCACCGCGCCGGCTGGGCAACGGTCATGCAGCGCGCCTTCGGGCATCCCGTCTGGTTTTTCTACGCGGAACAGAACGGGGTTATCCAGGGCGTGCTGCCGCTGGTGCGGGTGCGCTCGCGCCTGTTTGGCGATGCCCTGGCCTCGATCCCGTTCGGCGTTTACGGCGGCATTGCCGCGCAGACGCCCACGGCCTTCGAGGCCCTGGATCGGCGTGCCCGGGCGCTTGCCGAAGAGCTAGGGGTGGATTATCTCGAATACCGTCACCTGGAACCGCAGCACCCGGACTGGCCAACCAAGGACGATCTCTATTTCACCTTCCGCAAGGTCATGGAGCCGGAGGTCGAGGCCAACATGAATGCGATCCCCCGCAAGCAGCGCCGCATGGTGCGCAAGGGGATCAAGGCCGGGCTGACCAGTGAATTCGAGTCCGATATCGAGCGCTTCTACCCGATTTTCGCGGCCAATGTGCGCCGCATGGGGACGCCGGTCTTCAGTCGTCGCTACTTCGAGACTCTGCTCGACGTGTTCGGCGACGAATGCCGGGTGCTCACGGCGCTGCACGACGGTGATCCGGTCGCCAGCGTCGTGACCTTTTTCTTCCGCGAAGAGGTGCTGCCGTACTACGGCGCAGGTACGCCCGAGGCGCGCCAGGTCGCGGGCTATGACTTTCTCTACTGGGAGCTGATGCGCCACGCCTGCGAGGACGGTTACCGCATCTACGACTTCGGTCGCAGCAAGCGCGATACCGGCTCGTTCAGTTTCAAGAAGAACTGGGGCTTCGAGCCGCAGCCGCTGTACTACGAGTATCAACTGGTGCGAGCGCGCGAGATGCCCGACGTAAACCCGCTCAACCCCAAGTACCGCTATTTCATCAAGGCCTGGCAGCGCCTGCCACAGCCCGTCGCCAACTGGCTCGGCCCCAAACTCTCCCGCTCCCTCGGTTGAAGGGCCTTCCCGCCACCGAGGCCACAGCCAACACCGAGCAGGTCAAGGTCAGGGGCGGATTCACCACGAAGAACACGAAGACACGAAGGAATGCCAAGGCAAGTTCAAATGCAGAGCAGGCCTTGCCACCGGGGCCATGGGGCACACGGAGAGCGGCGACTGCAAGAGCGGGTTGACCGCGAAGGCACGAAGGGAAACCAGAAAGTGATTATGGGGGAGAAATGGAATTCGACCCGCTATCGAAGAAGGCCATTGGATTGGCGATCGAGGTACATCGCGAGCTTGGGCCGGGGCTCTTGGAGTCGGTTTACGAGAAATGCCTGGTGCACGAAATGCTGGAATCCGGCCTGTACTGCGTGTCCCAGGTTCCGATCCCGGTCACGTACAAAGGGCGGGAGCTGGATTGTGGCTACCGTATCGACATCCTGGTCGAGGACAGACTGATGCTGGAGCTGAAAAGTGTGGACGCCCTGCAAAGGATTCACGAGGCCCAAACCCTCACATACATGAAGCTCGCGAATGTTCCGCAAGCGCTGTTGATCAACTTCAACAATGTGCGCCTGAAAGACGGTCTCAAACGACTAGTCCTTTGAAGTGAAGGCCCTTCTTCGTGACCTTCGTGGTGAATACGCCCTATGGATGATCTTCTTTATCTGGTGCATCGGATTCCGTGGCCGCCGAACAAGGGCGACAAGATTCGTTCGCACCACATCCTGCGCTACCTGGCGCAGCACTATCGTGTGCACCTGGGTACGTTCATCGATGACCCGGCGGATGCGGCGTATCTGCCCGAGCTCAAGCGCATTTGCACGACGGTCTGTGCGCGTCCGCTGCCGCGCCGGCGGGCCCAGTTGCGCGCGCTGACCGGCTTCCTGAGCGGCGAGCCGCTGACCGTGCCCTGGTACCGCGACCGCGAGCTGGCGCGCTGGGTCCGGACCACGCTGATCCGCCAGCCGGTCGCCTGTGCCGTGGCCTTTTCCTCGGCGATGGCCCAGTACCTGCCGGAAGGGGGCGGGCGAACCCGGGTGGTCGACTTCGTGGACGTCGATTCCGACAAGTGGACGCAGTACGCCCCGACGCGGCGCTGGCCCATGAGCGCGGTGTATCGGCGCGAGGGCCGCCGGCTGCTGGACTACGAGCGCCAGGTCGCGCAGGCCAGCGATGCCAGTCTGTTCGTGTCGCCGGCCGAAGCAGACAGCTTCCGCCAGCGCGCCCCGGAGGCGGCGGACCGGGTGCATGCGCTGAACAATGGCGTCGATGCCGCCTTCTTCGCACCCGAGGCGGTGGCGGGTTCCAACCCCTATGTCGCCGGCGCCCGCACCATCGTGTTTTCGGGCGCGATGGATTACTGGCCCAACGTCGATGCGGTGGTGTGGTTCGCCGATCACGTCCTGCCCGGCTTGCGTGCGGAACACCCGGGTGTGGAGTTCTGCATCGTCGGCAGCCGGCCGGCGCCCGAGGTGGCGGCCCTGGCGGGCCGGCCCGGCGTGACGGTCACCGGATTCGTGGACGACGTGCGTCCCTGGATCGCGCACGCCACGCTCGCGGTCGCGCCGCTGCGCATCGCCCGTGGCGTGCAGAACAAGGTCCTGGAGGCGATGGCGCTGGGGCGTCCGGTCGTGGCCAGCCCGCAGGCCCTGGAGGGGCTGACCGCGACCCCCGGGCACGAGGTCGTCGCGGCCGAGGCCGAGCCGCGCGCGTTCCTGGAGGCGGTCTCCGGGTACCTGCGCGCCCCGGACCCGGCGCTGGGGCAGGCGGCCCGCGCCCGCGTACTGGCGGACTACGACTGGGCGCGCAATCTCGCGCACCTGGGCGAGATCCTGCGGCGTCGCCCGGGCCGCGTGTCGGGTACGGTGTCGATCGAGGAGGCCGCACATGGTCGCTGACGCGCTGAATTCCCGAACACGCGCCCGCGGTTCCTCCTGGTGGTTTGCCGCGCCGGTCCTGGTGCTGGGCCTGGTCGTGCTGGGGTGGATGTTCTACCCGACGTTCGCCTCCATCGTTACGATCTGGAACCGCTCGGACACCTTTGCGCACGGGTTCCTGATCGTCCCCATCGTCCTGTTCCTGCTGTTTCTCAAGCGTCAGGAGGTGCTTGCGCTGGAGCCGCGCCCATCCTGGTGGGCGTTGTTGCCCTTGGTGGGGCTGTCCCTCGTCTGGGTGGCGGGGGAGTTGGTGGATGTGGTGTCGGTGCGCCAGTTCGCGGCCGTGCTGATGATTCCCGCGCTGTTCTGGCTGGTGCTGGGCAACGCGATCACCTGGCGCCTGCAGTTCCCCCTGGCGTATCTGCTGTTCGCGGTCCCGTTCGGCGAGTTCCTGGTTCCGCCGATGATGGATCTGACCGCGGATTTCACGGTGACCGCCGTGCAGCTGACCGGGATCCCGGTCTATCGCGACGGGCTGTATTTCGATCTGCCCACCGGCCGCTGGTCGGTGATCGAGGCCTGCAGTGGCGTGCGCTACCTGATCGCGTCGGTCGCGCTGGGCACGCTGTATGCCTATCTCATGTACCGCAGTCCCTGGCGGCGGATCGTGTTTGTCGGCGTGTCGATCGTGGTCCCGATCGTTGCCAACGGCCTGCGCGCCTACATGATCGTGATGATCGGCCACCTGAGCGACATGGAGCATGCGGCCGGGGTGGATCACCTGATCTATGGCTGGATCTTCTTCGGCGTGGTCATCGCGCTGATGTTCGCGATCGGTGCGTTGTGGCGCGAGGACATGGAGCCGTTGCCGACCCCGACGGTGCCTCCCGCGCAACCCGGGCGCTCCGCGCAGGCGGGTTCGTTCGTTGCCGCCGCGGTGCTGACGGTCGTCCTGGCCAGTGCGGCGCCGCTGTATGCCGAGTGGATGAACCAGCGTGATCTCGGCCCCGTGGCGGGCCTGGGTACGGGCCCGCTGGCACCAGCAGGCTGGCAGGTCCTGGAGGAACAGGATGCCGCCTGGGAGCCGGGGTATCGTGGCGCCCGCGACGGTCGCGGCGGCCTGGTGACGGCCGCCGACGGCGGCGAGCCGGTGGGTATGCATGTGCTGTTCTACCGCGAGCAGTACCGGCACGGGAACATGGTGGGCTGGAGCAATACCCTGGCCGGGCGCGATCGGGCGCTGGAATGGTCGCAGTCGCGTCGCGGCCGGGCCATGCTGGAGGGATACCCCAACCCGGAACGCTTCCTGCTGAACGGTCCCGGGCAGCAGGTGCTGGTGTGGCGCTGGTACTGGGTGGATGGCCGCCTGACCACCCGCCCGCATGAGGTCAAGGCGCGGGAGGCGCTGAACCGGTTATTCGGTGGTCGGGACGATGCCGCGCTGGTGGTGCTCTATGCGCCGCTTGAGTTCGACAACGGCACCGATGCGGCGGAGGCGGCATTGCGGACCTACGCCGCGGATGCCCTGCCCGAGCTGCTCGAACAGCTCGACCACGTCGCGCGGCAGTGACGGGCGCCTCCGTACCCGTGGCCCGGGAGGGTGATCAGCGCCCCTGTGTGGCGCACATCATCCATCGCCTGGATATCGGCGGGATGGAGAACGGGCTGGTCAACCTGATCAATCACATGCCGGCCGATCGCTTCCGCCACGCGATCATCTGCATGACGGACTACACCGACTTTCGCCGACGCCTCGAGCGGGACGATGTCACCCTGCACGCCCTGCACAAGCGCGAAGGCAAGGATCCGCGGGTGCACCTCCGCCTGTGGCGGCTGCTGCGCCGCCTGCAACCGGACATCGTGCATACCCGCAACTTCGGCACGCTGGAGGCGCAGGTGACCGCCGCGCTCGCCGGGGTGCGGGCGCGGGTGCACGGCGAGCATGGCTGGGATGTCGGGGACCTCGACGGCACGCGTGACCGCAACCGCCGCCTGCGTCGCCTGGTGCGGCCACTGGTGGGGCATTACATCGCCCTGTCGCAGCACCAGACGGGCTATCTGCGGGAAGCCATCGCGGTGCCCGCGGCACGCCTGTCGCACATCTTCAATGGTGTGGATACCGGCCGCTTCGCGCCGCCGCACGAGGGCTTTGTGTCCCCGTTGCCGCAGGCATTTCGGGACCCCGGCACGTTCGTGATCGGCTCGGTCATGCGCATGCAGGCGGTCAAGGCGCCACTGGATCTGGCACGGGCCTTTGTCGCGCTGCGCGAGCTCCTGCCCGAGGCCTTTCCGCGCCTGCGCCTGGTGATGATCGGGGGCGGCCCCCTTCGCGCCGAGGTCGTTCAGTTCCTGGAGCAGGCCGGGGTCGCGCACCAGGCCTGGCTTCCCGGCGCCCGGGAAGACGTCGCCGACTGCCTGCGGGCGCTGGACCTGTTCGTGTTGCCGTCGCTGGCCGAGGGGATCTGCAACACCATCCTCGAGGCGATGGCGACGGGCCTGCCGGTGGTCGCGACGGATGTCGGGGGCAACCCCGATCTGGTACAGCCCGGGGTGACCGGGGCACTGGTGCCGGCGGGGGATCCCGACGCGATGGCCCGCGCGCTGATGGCCTATCCCGCCGATCCCGCGCGGACCGCACGCGAGGGACAGGCCGCCCGCGCCCGGGCCGAGGCGGCGTTCAGCATGGAGGCGATGGTCAAGGGCTACATGGCGGTATACGACCGGGTACTGGCCCGGCGTTAGTTGTGGCGCTAACGCCAGCCGCCCCACGGCGCGAATCGCGGGCGCTCGGTGGCGGGGTTGTCGTTTATTCTGGATTTTCCGTGATGGTGCGAGGGCCCGGCCCGAACCGGTGTCCGCCCGGCGGCACCGCCCAGTGTCGACCTGGCCGTGGATCGCCCGAATTCGACCGACGCCCAGGCAAGGAAGCAATCAGGATCCCTACATGTGCGGTATTACCGGCATCTTCGATCTGCGCGACCGGCGGCCGGTCAATCGGCCCCTGCTGGAGGCGATGAACGAGACCCAGTTTCACCGGGGCCCGGACGAGGGCGGTGTGCATCTGGAGCCGGGTGTGGGGCTGGCGCATCGGCGCCTGTCGATCATCGACCTGGCCAGCGGGCAGCAGCCGCTGTTCAACGAGGACGAGACCGTCGTCGTCACCTACAACGGCGAGATCTACAACTTCCCCGAGTTGACCGCCGAGCTGCAGCAGGCGGGCCATCGCTTCCGCTCCCACTGCGATACCGAGGTGATCGTGCATGCCTGGGAGGAGTGGGGCGAGTCCTGTGTGCAGCGCTTTCGCGGCATGTTTGCCTTCGCCGTCTGGGACCGCAACCGGGATACTCTGTTCCTGGCCCGCGATCGTCTCGGGATCAAGCCGCTGTATTACAGCGCGCTGGCCGACGGGCAGCTAATCTTCGGTTCGGAGCTCAAGGCGCTGATGGCGCATCCGGGGCTGCCCCGGCGCATGGATCCGCATGCGGTGGAGGACTACTTCGCCTTCGGTTACGTGCCGGAGCCGCGCAGCATCTTCCGCGGCGTGCACAAGCTGCCGCCCGGCCACACGCTGACCGTGCATCGCGGGCAGGGCAACCTGAGCGAACCACGCGAATACTGGGACGTGCCGTTCGCGGACAACGGCGTCACGCACCTGGATACGGCCGCCGAGGAACTGACCGCACGCCTGCGCGAGGCGGTGGACATCCGCATGGTGGCAGACGTCCCGCTGGGCGCGTTTCTCTCCGGCGGGGTCGACTCCAGCGCGGTGGTTGCGATGATGGCGGGGCTGTCCGACGACCCGGTGCGCACCAGTTCCATCGGCTTTGCCGACCCGGCCTACGACGAGTCCCGCTACGCCCGCCTGGTGGCCGAGCGCTACCACACCGATCACCACACGCAGGAGGTCGATCCCGACGACTTCGCGCTACTGGATCGGCTGAGCGGGCTGTACGACGAACCGTTTGCCGACAGCTCCGCGCTGCCGACCTACCGCGTCTGCGAACAGGCGCGCCGGCAGGTGGTGGTGGCCCTGTCGGGGGATGGCGGCGACGAGAACCTGGCGGGCTACCGGCGCTATCGCCACCATCTCGCCGAGGAGCGTCTGCGCGCACCGTTGCCGCTGGGGATGCGGCGCCCGCTGTTCGGCTCGCTCGCGCATCTCTATCCCAAGGCAGACTGGGCCCCGCGTCCACTGCGCGCCAAGGCCACCTTTCAGGCCCTGTCCAGGGATTCGATCGAAGGCTACTTCCAGGGCGTCTCCATCCTGCGCGATGACCTCCGCGCCCACCTGTTTTCGCCGACGTTCCGGCGCTCGCTGCAGGGCTACGGCGCAGTGGAGGTCCTGCGCCGGCACGCGGAACGCGCGCCCACCGAACACCCCCTGTCCCTGGTGCAGTACCTGGACATGAAGACCTACCTGCCCGGCGACATCCTGACCAAGGTCGACCGTGCCAGCATGGCGCATGCACTGGAGGTGCGGGTCCCCATCCTCGACCACCAGCTGGTCGAGTGGATCTCGGGCCTGCCGCCGGAACTCAAGCTGCGCGGCCCCGAGGGCAAGTTCGTGTTCAAGAAGGCCATGGAGCCCTACCTGCCGGAGGAGATCCTCTACCGCCGCAAGAAGGGGTTCTCCGTCCCGGTGGCGGAATGGTTCCGCGGGCCGCTGCGCGAGCGCATGCAGGCGCAGGTGCTCGGCCCGCGCATCGCCGACTCCGGCATCTTCGACATGGACTACCTCAAGACCCTCGTGAACCAGCACGTCAGCGGCGCCCGCGACCACAGCCCGGCCCTGTGGTCGCTGCTTATGTTCGAGGGCTTCCTGCGCCAGCACGTCGAAACCGCCGATAAGGATGACTGAACCGTCTGTTTCAGACGCTCGTGCCGGTGGGGCGGCGCCGCTGCTACCGCAGCCCGACTGGCCGCTGCGCATGCCGCAACGGCTGGCGGGGCGGGTGCTCTGGCCGCTGCACGAGCGCCTGCGTGGTCGGGAAACGGCCGCTCATTTGAAGGCCCTGCAGCAAGGTGAGCAGGCCGGAGCCGCCGCTCTCGGGCGCTTGCATCAATCACGCATAGAGGCCCTGCTGGCGCATTGCGCGGAGCACGTGCCCTGGTACCGGGAAGCCCTGGCAGGCCGTGCTCCCGAGTTGGAGGATTTTCCGATTCTCGAACGCGATACCGTGCGCGAGAACGGGCGTGCACTGGTGGCCGACAACGCTACGGGGCCGTTATTGCCCTCCAGTACCGGGGGCTCTACCGGGCGGCCCCTGGTTTTCTGGACGGATCGCGTCAAGGAGGCGCGCCATAACGCGCAGAAGCTCCGGTTTCGGGGCTGGTTCGGCATCCGTCCGGGCGATCGTCAGGTCGACTTCTGGGGTTCCCCCATCGAGCTTGGCAAGGCGTCGCGCCTGCGCGTAATCAAGGATCGCTACCTCCTGAACCAGGTCGTGCTCTCGGCCCACGATCTCACCCCCGAGCGTCTGCGCGCCTATGCCGGGTTCCTCGGGCGCTTTCGACCGCGCCTGGTCTATGGCTACCCCACCGTGATCGTGCGTGTCGCGCAGACCCTGCGCGAGCACCCGGAACTCGCGCGTGGCTGGCGGCCTCAGGCCGTGGTGTGTACTTCCGAGATGCTGTATCCGCAGGTGCGCGACACCATTGGCGAGATCCTGCAGTGTCCGGTCGCCAACGAATACGGATCGCGCGATGCGGGACTGATCGCCCACGAATGCCCGCACGGTCGCCTGCATATCGCGAGCGAACACGTGCACGTGGAGGTCGACGAACCGGACGCCGACGGGATCGGCGATCTGCTTGTCACCAACCTCGACGGGTATGCGATGCCGTTCGTGCGCTATCGCGTCGGCGACCGCGGCCGGCTGGGCGAGGCCGGTACCTGCCCCTGCGGCTCGCTGTTGCCGACGCTCGATCGCCTGGAAGGGCGGCGCAATGACTTCCTGGTGGGCGCCGAGGGGCGGCGGGTCCACGGCTCTGCCGCCAACTACGTGATGCGCGAGTTGCCGCAGGTTGCTCAGTACCGGCTGGTGCAGCGTGCGGACCTCTCCCTCGATATCGAGGTGATCGCCAATTGCGCCTGGGGCGAGGCGCAGACCCGCACGGTTACCGAAGGGATGCACCGCATCCTGCATGCCGATGTGCCTGTGCGCCTGGAGCTGGTCGAGTCCATCGCGCCGTCGCCTTCGGGCAAGTATCGCTGGGTCGAGAGCGAGGCGCTGGAGACGTGAAGATCCTTTACCACCATCGCACTCGCGGCGAGGATGCCCAGGGTATACATATCCAGTCCCTGTGCGACGCCTTCCGTGAGCTGGGCCATGAGGTCCACATGGTGGCGCCCCTGCAGCGCAGGGCCGAGGCGAGCAATACGCCAGTGCCCGCCAGGAACGAGGAAGGGGACGGGGATGCGAGGCCCACGCTGAAGGGCGTGCCGATCCCCTTCTGGTTCTACGAACTGCTTTCGCTGGCCTACAACGGGCCCGCCTTCGTATTGTTGCTGTGGGCGGTGCTGCGCCACCGGCCGGCCTTCATCTACGAGCGCTACAGCCTGTTCAGCTTTTCCGGTCGGCTGGTGGCCTGGCTGACCCGGCGTCCTCTCGTGCTGGAGGTGAACGCCCCGCTCAGCCTGGAACTGCAAACGCACGGGGATCTCGTGTTGCGGCGGCTGGCCCAGCGCATCGAGGACTGGCTTTGCCGCAGTGCCACCCGCACCATCGTCGTCACCCAGGCCATGGCAGATATCTTTGCCGCGCGTGGCGTCCCGCGCGAACGCCTGATGGTGATGCCCAATGGCGTGGACGGGGCCCGTTTCAACCCCCAGGTGGACGGTCGTTCCGTACGCGAGCGTTACGTACCCGCGGATGCCCGGGTGGTGGGTTTTGTCGGGTGGATCCGGCCCTGGCACGGCGTGGACGGGCTGATCCACGCCTGCGCGGCGCTAACGGGTGTGCACCCCAGCCTGCACCTGCTCATTGTGGGGGATGGCCCCGCCGTTCCTGCTCTCCAGAAGCTGGTAGTGGATCTGGACCTTGCCGAACGCGTCCATTTCACCGGGCCGGTGGAGCGCGTCGCCATCCCGACCCATATCGCGGCGCTGGATATCGCCGTACAGCCGGATGTCACCGACTACGCATCCCCGATCAAGCTGTTCGAGTATCTGG
Organism: Thioalkalivibrio sp. ALE28; assembly: GCF_000377425.1. Lineage (NCBI taxonomy): Bacteria > Pseudomonadati > Pseudomonadota > Gammaproteobacteria > Chromatiales > Ectothiorhodospiraceae > Thioalkalivibrio > Thioalkalivibrio sp. ALE28. The sequence goes on from NZ_KB898103.1 coordinate 26,824, forward strand.
CGCTGGGTCGAGCGGTGGTCGCTCCGGACAAACCGAACATCCGGGAAGTGGTGCGCCACGACTCTAGCGCCCTGTTGTTCCCGCCGCGCGACTGGGGTGCTCTCGCCGAGCGCCTGGATGCCTTGCTGGCGGACGATGCGGCCCGCGTGCGGCTGGGTCGTCAGGCCGCGACCCTGGTGGAGGAGCGTGGCTATACCTGGCAGGCCAATGCGCGACATGTAATCGCCAGCGTCTGCCCCGCGGATGCGTCGGCACGGGATACGGCATGAAGCTCCTCGTCCTGTCGCGGGTGTTCCCCAATGCCGTGCAGCCCACCTACGGGGTATTTGTGCGCGAGCGCATGTTCCGCGTGGCGCGCCACATCCCGCTGGTGGTGGTCGCACCGGTTGCCTGGTTCCCCGGTCAGGGACTGATCCGCCGTTTCTGGAATCCGCACTACCGGCCCCCGGTGCCCTATCACGAGGTGCAGGACGGGATCGATGTCTACCACCCGCGGTTCCTCTGCATCCCCGGCATCATGAAGTGGACCGACGGGCCATTACTTGCGCTCAGCCTCCTGCGGCTGGTGCGGCAGCTCAAGCGGGATGAGGCCGTCACTGCTATCGATGCCCACTTCATCTACCCGGATGGCGTGGCCGCATGGCTGCTGGGTCGATGGCTGGGCCTGACCCACACCATCACCCTTCGCGGAACCATCCTGCGCATATCGCGCACACGGCTGTCGCGCTGGATGTCCGCGCGCGCGATGCACGCCGCCGCCCGTGTGTTCTCCGTCTCCGGCGATCTGCGCCGCGTCGCGCTGGGCATGGGCATTGCCGAGAATCAGGTGCAGGTGATGCCCAATGGCATCAACCTGGACTACTTCTACCCCGAGGACCGGGCGACCTGCCGCCAGGAACTTGGCCTCCCAGAGGACGCAAAGGTCCTGATCACCGTCGGCGGGCTGAACGAGCGCAAGGGTTTCCATCGGGTGATCGAGCAGATGCCGGCCTTGTTACGGCGTTTTCCCAACCTCCATTACCTCTGCGTCGGTGGTGGCGGACCGGACGGCAATGGCCAGGCCTGGCTGGAAGGGCTCGCGCGTGAGCAGGGCGTGCAGGATCACGTGCACTTCACCGGGGCCGTGGCACCGGAACGTCTGCGGTTCTACTACTCTGCCGCCGATGTGTTCGTGCTGGCCACCCGCTTCGAGGGCTGGGCGAACGTCTTCCTCGAGGCGGCTGCCTGCGGCCTGCCCACGGTGACCACGCGCGTGGGGGGCAACCCGGAAGTCATCTGCTCGGATTCACTGGGCACACTGGTCGAGCTGGGCGATGGCGATGCCCTGCGCCGCGCCATCGAGGACGCGCTTACAACCGACTGGGACCGCGCGGCGATCCAGGCCTACGCCCGCGAGAACCGCTGGGAGGCCCGCATCCCGATACTGGTGGATGCCCTGCGCTCCGCCCATTCCGCACAACCGCCAGCCCACTGAACAAGGCCAGGGCGTTTTCACCACAGAGGACACGGAGCACACAGAGGGGAAAGATCGGGTTCACCACGAAGCTCACGAAGGCACGAAGACGAGCTTGTTCACAGGAAGCGCGGGAAGAAGGGAAGATTTGTGAGGGTGGTGACGGGGCATGCCGGGTGATCGGGGTAACCCCAGCGCGGCGGATGCAGGCGACCACCGAAGCCCACAAGGACCTGAGTCCGCACTCCGCCGCCCAGATGAGGGGAGATGGAAACCGGTGCAGACGGGTGAGTTCCAGGCAGTCGACGCCGAGTCATTTCAGCCTGAGCCTTCCCTCTCTTCCCGTCTTCCTGTGACCCGCCCTTGACCTGAAGGGATTGAATTCACCACGAAGGACACGAAGGCACGAAGAAATTCTTGTGCTGTCTTTACAGCATGCCTGCGACACCCCGGCGCCGGACAGTGCCAGACAGGACGCGATCACCAGACCTACCCACCTTAATCCAGCCCTTCTCCGTGCCCTCTGTGTCCTCCGTGGTGTAACCGCCCTTGACCTTGCCCTTCCTTCGTCTCTTCGCGCACTTCGTGGTGATTAAATCCAGCTAGCGGGCGGCGGGGTGCGACTCCAGCCAGAGGTCGAGCATCATCAGGACCCACACCAATTCGCCGTAATACGCCGCGTGTTCCTCGCGATGCAGGCGGATCAGTTCGTCGATGAAGTCGTCGCGCAGGAAATCGCGTCCCTTCAACCGCAGCAGGCTGTCGTAGGCCAGTTCCTGTAGCGGCGCGTGTTCCTGCATCCACACCCCGAACGGCAGGCCGAACCCGTGCTTCTTCTTGTCGATGATCGCCTCCGGCAGAAAGCCGGTGAACGCCTCTTTGTAGAAGTGGCGCAGGCGTCCTTTCTTCAGCTTCAACGCGGACGGCACGCGGCAGGAAAACTCGACCAAGTCGTCGTCCAGCAGAGGGAAGGTCACATCGACCCCGGCGAGCTGGCACATGCCGGTCACCTTACGCAGGTCGTTGTCGGCCAGCGTCTGCTGCCAGTCCAGGTACATCATGCGATTCAGCGTGGAGGCATCCTCCGGCTGCGTATAGATCCGGCGCATGAGTTCCCATGGCGCCTCACGATCCAGCCCCGCGAGGAAGTCCGGCGTAAACATCGACTCCTGTGACAGCCGGTACAGGTAGTTGTAGGTCTCCAGCCGGTCCGGCAGCGGGATGCGCGCCTGTTCCACATAGCTGCGCGCCTTGCCGACCACGGGGAGCGCGCGCGGAAGGCGGGTAAACAGTGGATCCAGCAGATTTCGCCGCAAAGGCGCGGGGATGCGTCCCCAGTGCTCGAACACGCCCTGCTTGGCGTACCGCGCATTCCCGGCGAACAGCTCGTCGCCCCCGTCGCCGGCGAGCAGCCGGGTCATGCCGGCGTCTTTGGCCATGCGCGCGCAAAAATAGGCTGGCAGCGCCGAGGAATTGCCGAAGGGTTCGTCGTAGCTGGCGGCGATCCGGGGCACCGCGTCGACGACATCCTCGGGAGTCACATAGTACTCGTGTGCCTGGGTGCCGAAGTGCTGCGCGGCGATGCGCGCGTACTCCATCTCGTCGTAGCCGGGCGCGTTGAAGCCGATGCTGAAGCTGTCCGCCCCGGGCTGGATGCTGGCGAGCATGCTGGCGACCGTGGAGCTGTCCAGGCCGCCACTCAGGAAAGCGCCGGTTCGCGGGCCATCCGCGCGCCGGTCCACCGCGGTTTGCACCCGTTCGCGCAGCTCCTGTTCCAGCGCTGCCGGCGCGGCGCTGCCGTCCTCCGCGAAGACGGGGCGCCAGTAGGCGTTCACTTCGGCCCGGTCGCCGTTGTGGGTCAGGCAGTGCGCGGCGGGCAGCTTTTCCAGTCCGGCGAACAGACTGACCGGGGCTGGCAGCATGTGGAAGAAGCAGTAGTGGTAAAGCCCCTCGCGCGTTACCTCGGTGGCGACCGCTGGATGGGCAATCACGCTCCCAGCGCTGGTGCCGAAGGCTACGCCGCCATTCAACCGTGCAAAGTGCAAAGGCGTCTGGCCCAGACGATCGGTGCCGGCTACCAGGTGCCCCTGGCCTGCATCCACGATGACCAGCGCGAAGTCGCCGGTTATCTGTTCGAACAGGCCGCTGCCCTGTTGCCGCCAGGCCTCCAGCAGAGCCTGCGCGGGGTCGCGTTCGCGCGCACACTCCGCCAGCGCGGGTTTGCGCCATTGCGGGTGGCCGGCGATCGCGGCGATGACGTCCCCTTCCTGCGCGGTCCAGCCGCCCCGTACAAGGCAGCCACCCAGGCGGTTCGTGCACCGGGATTCACGTGCCCCGGGGAGCCCTGTGAGGGCCGCTCCCTGGGCCTCGAGGGCGTCGCCCGGGGATGCGGCATTCACCGCGAACCATCCACAAAGTCCCGCCATCCGTCCGCCTGCTGCCTGGTCGGTCCAGGGAAACGCTGGTTGATGTACGCACCCGGGCGTGGGCCCGGCGATCCGTGCCGTATGGGTCACCATTCTACGTCCGGGGTCGGGCGTTCGAAGGCGTGCGGGGTGCGGGGGGTTAACGAGCCGATCACGCGGGACCCGCGGGCTGTCAGCGACGATCTGGACAGCCTGTGCAGATACGGTAACCTGCCGGGTAACCCGCATCTCCGGTCGGGCACGGATACCCGCCTTCAGGAACCTTCATATGTCGACCCTCGATCACACCCGGAATCTGCTGGACAGCGCCCTCAGCCTGAACGGACGCGCTCAGCAGTTCGACCGCAACACCACTCTGCTGGGCGGTGTCCCCGAGCTGGACTCCATGGCAGTGGTCTCGCTGATCACCGCGATCGAGAGCCACTTCGACATCGTGATCGATGACGACGACGTCAGCGCCGAGACCTTCGAGACGGTTGGCACCCTCGCTGATTTCATCGACGCCAAACTCGACTAGCTCGGTCATGGAAGCCGGGTTCCTGGAGGGCAAGGCCGGACCGGTGTTCCATGTGCTGCATCGACCGGAAGGCCCTTCCGTCCGTGGCCGTGTGCTGTTTTTCCCGCCGTTTGCCGAAGAGCTCAACAAGTCCCGCCGCATGGTGAACCTGCAGGCTCGCCGCATGGCGCAGGCCGGGTATGCGGTGCTGATCCCGGATCTCTACGGATGCGGCGACAGTGGCGGTGACTTCGGCGATGCCGACTGGGACCTGTGGCTGGATGACCTCGCCCGCTGCAGCGACCATCTCGAGGCCTGCTGCCCGGCCCCCCTTCTGGTCTGGGGCTTGCGCGCCGGCTGTCTGCTGGCGGGCGATTTCCTGACGGCGCGTGCCGAACAGGCCGCCGCCGCGATCTACTGGTCGCCCGTCACGAATGGCGAACAACACCTGACCCAGTTCCTGCGCCTGCGCATGGCCGCCGGGATGATGGGCGGGCAGAAGGAATCCACCGGTGATCTGCGTTCGCGGCTGCGGGACGGCGAAGCGCTGGAGGTGGCGGGCTACACCCTGGCACCCGCCCTGGCCGAGCGCCTTGCCACCGCCCGCCTGGAGCAGCCCCGGGCGGCATCCATCGCCTGGTTCGACATCGCAGCACAGGACGATGCCCCGCTGCCGCCGGCGGCCGAACGCCTGATCGAGCGCTGGCGCGAAGATGAGGCGGCCGTAACCGCAACGGTCGTGGGTGGCGACGCCTTCTGGTCCACCCAGGACATCATCGAGGTGCCGCAATTGCTGGAGGCGACCACGCAGCGCCTGGAGGCCCTGGCATGAGCGAGCGCGCCGTTGTCTTCCGGGTGGGGGAGGAGGAACTGCTGGGTATCCTGCACCCAGGGGCGGAGGGCGCCCGGCGTGGTGTGCTGATCGCCGTGGGCGGGCCCCAGTACCGGGTTGGCAGTCACCGCCAGTTCCTGCTGCTCGCGCGGCACCTGGCGGCGCACGGCATCCCGGTATTCCGCTTCGACTTTCGCGGTATGGGGGATGCTTCCGGCCGCCAGCGCGATTACGAAGAAGTCCATGACGACATGAGCGCGGCCATGGATACCTTTGCGCAGCAGGTGCCGGACCTGCGCGAGGTCGTGATCTGGGGCTTGTGCGGTGCCGCCTCGGCCGGCCTGTTCTATGCTTGGCGAGATACCCGCGTGGCGGGGCTGGTGCTGGCCAACCCCTGGGTGCGGACCGACGAAGGCCTGGCCCGCGCGTACCTCAAGACCTACTACCTCAAACGCCTGTTCAGCCGGGATTTCTGGGCCGGGGCCCTGCGGGGCCGCTTCAACCCCTGGACCTCGGTCCAGTCACTCGCGCGCATGGCCGTCGCTGCCCTGCGCCCGCGAGGCACGCAGGGCGATGGGAGTAATCCAGATGCCGCTCGCGCCGATCTGGGCAATGGGCCGCTGCCGGATCGGATGGCGGAGGGCTGGCGGCGCTTCGACGGGCCGATCCTGGTGATCCTCAGCGGCGATGATCTGACCGCGGCCGAGTTTCGCGACGTGGCCACCGCCGCCCCGGCCTGGGAGGGTCTGCTGGCAGAGCCGCGCGTGACCCTGCGCGAGCTGCCGCAGGCCAACCACACGTTCTCGCGTCGTGAATGGCGCGATCAGGTGGCCGCCTGGACACAGGACTGGGTGCAGACGGCCCCCAATCGGGGAGCTACATGACCACGAGCACGCCGCCCAGCATCAATGCGAACCCCGCCGAGGCACCGCGGGCGAGCAGCAGTGTGCCGCGGGTATCGGTGGTGATGCCGGCCTTCAATACCGCCGCCTACATCGCCGAGTCCATCGACAGCGTGCTGGAGCAGGATTACCCGAACCTGGAACTGATCGTGGTGGACGACGGCTCCACCGACGGCACCGTAGAGATCATCCGGGGCTATGGCGATCAATTGACGCTGCTGACGCAACAGAACCAGGGCGCGGCGGTGGCCCGCAACGCGGGTATCGCGGCCGCCACCGGGGAGTACATCGCCTTTATCGACTCCGACGATATCTGGTTGCCGGGCAAGATCACCGCGCAGGTGATGTACATGGAGCAGCACCCGGAGATCGGGTTCACTCACACCCATTTCCTCTCCTGGAAGCCCGGCGCCGACGGCGCATTCCCGCCACCCTCGCAGATGGCGGCCCCCAAAATGCCGGTGCGCGAGGCCCCGGGCGTGGTCGCGGAAGGCTCCGGCTGGGTCTACAACCAGCTCCTGATGGAGTCCCTGCCGCACACCATCACGGTCATGATGCGGCGGCAGCTGGTGGACGAGGTGGGCGAGTTCGATCCGCAGCTCAAGCGCGGCCAGGACTACGACTACTGGATTCGCGCATCGCGGTTATCCGAGTACCGGCAGCTGGACCGCGTCACGGCCCTCTACCGGCTGCACGGCGCCGGCTGCATCACCAAATATCCGGATGTGAACTACGAAGTCGAGGTGGTCCAGCGCGCGCTGGCGCGCTGGGGGCGGGTCGGACCGAACGGGGAGGAAGCCCCGGCCGCCGCCGTGCGCAGGCGGCTTGGCGATGCCTGGTTTACGTTTGGCTACCATCACTACTGGAGCGCAAGCCCGCGTATCGCCCGGAATGCGTTTCTGCAGTCCATCCGGCAGCGCCCGCTGCGCGCGAAGTCCTGGGCCTATCTCGGGCTCAGCGCGCTCAAGTCCGTGCGCGCCCCGCGCCGGTAGCAGTTCCGGGCCGCACTCGGGCGATCAAGTACGGCTGCGGTATACCGCAACCCGGCCGATCGGCATTTTGCGAAAGCGCTTGGTGCGGTATTCGCGGTAGGTGACCGGCTCCAGAAACGGAGTCGCGTCCAGCAGTTTTTTCTGGGTTGGATTCTGATACACGATCAGCACTTCCCGTGGCTCGGCCCGCATGGCGTTTTCGAGATTTTCGAGCACCCGCTCCATGATGGCAGCCTTGAACGGATTGAACAGGTAGATCAACAAATCGCCCGCAGGAAGGTCGTACGCGCCGGCATCGCCGCACACGGTTTCGATCTTCTCCACCTTGCGTTCCGGGTGTTGGTAGAGGCGCGCGTTCTCGGTGGCAATGTCGTTCAGACGCGCGTTGTATTCCACTCCGATAACGCGGCGGAATGGGTGGTGCGAGGCGAGCAGCAGCGCCTTGCCCTTGCCCGAGCCCAGATCAATGAAGGTGTAGCGCCCGTGGACAATGTCCAGGGAGTGCATGATCCTGTGAAACAGCCTCGGAGGCGCGCCTTCGTAGCCTTCGTGTTCCTGCGGCAGGCCTGCATCGTCCTCGGCCTGCATCCCGGTGTTGGTGCCGTACTTGCGGTCGAAGTCCGTCAGAAAGAACAGGATGTTCCGGGGGATGAGCGTCAGGGTGCGCCAGAACCCGCGCTTGCGCAGTGAATCGCGCAGCCGACCAAACACGTGCGTCATGTCACTGTTCTCCCTTTGCCCGGCTCTGGAATCGCCAGCAGCGTCAGCCTGCGTCGGCGTCCAGGCGCGCGATCAGCGCCTTGCGGTCGACTTTGCCGTTCGCGTTCAGCGGCAGCTCGTGGGTTGCGTGGATTGCGCGGGGCACCATCACGGCGGGCAGGCGCTGGCGCAGTCGGTCGCGCAGGGCTGCTTCGTCGGCGCCTTCTGCGACCACGAAGGCCACGATCCCGGAGGCGCCGCTTTCCGTTCGCGGCCATCCGACGGCCACCGCCTGGTCCGTGCCGGCGGCCTCGCGCAGCGCCGCCTCCACCTCGCCGAGCTCGATACGTACCCCGCCGATCTTGATCTGATGGTCCAGGCGCCCGAGAAAGATGATCGGCTCGCCCGGGCCCGGGCGGCGCACCAGGTCGCCGGTCCGGTAGTGCACGCGACCGTCATCCAGGTGCACGAAGGCCTGCGCCGTGCGCTCAGGATCCTTCCAGTAGCCGGGGGTCACCTGCGGACCGCTGATCAGTAATTCGCCCTCGGCCCCGACGGGCACCTCCTGCAGGGCCTCGTCCACCACCCGCAACTCCACCTGATTGCCCGGATAGCCGATCGGGACCATGCCGTGTTCGCATTCCCCCGGTGACTGCGCCGGGTCCCAGCGGTAAAAGCAGGCATCCACCGTGCATTCGGTGGGGCCGTAGGCGTTGTCGATCCAGGCCTTGGGCGCGGCGACGGCCATTGCCTCGGCCAGCTCCGCCGACAGCGCCTCGCCACCAAAGCGGCACAGGCGCAGGTCCGGGAAACGCCCCGGCGCCCAGCCGTTGCGACGGTTCATCCCGTGCCCGGCCGAGGGGGTTATGTCGATCACCGTAAGCGCCTTGTCCGCAATGTAGCGGTTGGGGTTGAACCACTCCTTCGCGGACGGGCAGCACAGGCAGGCGCCAAAGGCCCACGAGACGTACAGATCGAACATCGACGAGTCGAAGGTGATGTCGTAGAACTGCGAAAAACGGTCCGTCTCGTTGATGCCGAAGTCCCGGTACCTCTCCAGCGACATCTCCACAAACCGGGCGACGTTGCGATGCAGCACGCCCACGCCCTTGGGTATGCCCGTGCTGCCCGAGGTAAAGAAGAGGCAGGCCAGGTCATCGGGTGATACAGCTGACGGTACCCAGTCCGTGGGTCGAGCGGTGTCTCCGGCCACCCGAAAGTCGTGCCCGGGCCAGCGCGCCTGGAGCTCGTCCAGCCGCTCGGTATCGGGTAGCAGGATCACGAGCGGGCGTGAGAACGCCCCCAACAGGTCATCGAGCCGCTCCAACCCTTGATCATCCACCAGCAACGCCGACAGATCCGCCTGCTCGGCCATAGCCAGTGTGCGCTCCGTCGGGAAGCCCGGATTCAGCGGAACCAGGGTATGTCCGGCCAGCAGCGTACCCAGAAGCCCTTGGTACATTGCCAGCGAGCGCTGAGCCAGCACGCCAATACGGCAGGGCGTGCCATCGCAATCGACGGACTGCTGCAGCGCGTGGGCGGTTGCGGCAGCGGCCTCGAACAGCTCGTCGTAGCTGAGCACCTGGCTCTCCACATCCAGCGCCGGGCGTTCCGGGAACTGTTCCGCCGAGCGCAGGAAGCCGCTCAGCAATCCGTTCGTTAGCCTGGCGTTTGGCACTGTTGCGGCCCCCGCTTTGCTCGAAAATCCTTTGTCCGCGCGGCTTGCCGACCCTTCCGGCCGGTTGTGGCACGAAGCTCTCGCAGCCTGCCGCGCCCCGGAACGCCCTGGGCGCTTCCCGCCAAGCTTCCGTGATCCGTGCATCTCGTACAATCGAGTACATCTACAGGCCGCATGGCCTGGCTAACGGCTGCCTGATGGCGGTTCCCCCGTGGGTCGCCAAGGCCCCTCGCATGAAGGATCCGGGTCGGCGACATGCTGGAAACCCTGCACAAGCTGAATGCCCTGCTGGACCCCCGCGATCGCGGGAAGGTCGGGCTGCTGGCGATCCTGATGATCGTGACCGCCTTCATGCAGACGGTGGGTATCGCGTCGGTAATGCCGTTTCTCGCAGTGCTGTCGGACCCGGCCATGGTCCAAGACAACGACCTGCTGCGCATGGCGTACGAGTGGCTGGGGTTCGAATCCACCAGCAGCTTTCTGTACTTCCTGGGGCTGGCCGCTTTTGTGCTGTTCATGACGGGCACGGCCCTGCAGGCGCTCAGCCAGTGGGCGATCACCCGCTTCACCCACATGCAGCAGTACGAGCTGTCGCGGCGCCTGATGGGTGACTATCTGGCGCGGCCCTATACGTTCTTCCTCAATCGCAATTCCGGCGATCTGGCAAAGACGATCCTGGAAGAGACGACCCATGCCATCAACGGCGCCCTGATGCCGGCCCTTCGACTCGCCAGCCAGGGGCTTCTGGCATTGTTCATTATTGCGTTGCTCATTGCGGCCCAGCCGTTGCTGGCTTTTATCGTAGCCGTCAGCCTGGGAGGGGTTTACGCGGCCATCTACGTCGTCGCGCGCACCTGGTTAAACCGCATTGGGGAGGACCGGGTGGAGGCGAACCGGGAGCGCTTCACCGCCGCCGCCGAGGCCTTTGCCGGGGCCAAGGAAATTCGGCTTCTCGGGCGCGAGCGTGACTACTTGGAGCGTTACCGTCAGCCATCCAAACGCTTCGCCAGCCACCAAGCCAACGCAAGCCTTTTGAGGGACCTGCCACAATATGCCATCGAGTCCATTGCCTTTGGCGGGGTGCTCTTACTCGTTCTGTTCCTGATGGCGGGCGACGGGGGGCTGGCCCAAGCCTTGCCACTCATCGGTCTTTATGCCCTCGCTGGACGCCAACTCATTCCTGCCTTCCAGAAGATCTTCCAGCAGGTCGCCTTGTTGCGTTTCAGTACCGCGGCGGTCAACAACATCCTCAAGGATCTGGGCCCGCATCCCGAAAGCACTCCTCTGCTCTCGCAAGGTGAAACGCCTGAACCTCTCGCGCCGGAGCGCTCCATCGAAGTGATCGCGGCCACCTACCATTATCCGGGCCATGAACGCCCTGCTCTCGGGGACGTCACGCTGGAAATTCCTGCCCACACCACGGTTGGTTTTGTCGGATCCTCCGGGGCCGGCAAGAGCACGCTGGTCGATATGCTGCTGGGGCTGCTGGAACCCCAGTCCGGCACCCTCCAGATCGATGGCAAGCCATTAACCCGGGAGAACGTGCGCAACTGGCAGGCGGCGATCGGCTATGTCCCGCAGCACATCTTTCTGGCGGACCAGACGGTTGCAGCAAACATCGCTCTCGGGGTGCCGGAAGACAAGATCGACCATGCGGCGGTGGAAAAGGCCGCTCGTCTGGCCAACCTTCACGATTTCGTCATCGGTGACCTGCCGGATGGCTACAACACCATCATTGGTGAGCGCGGCACGCGCCTCTCGGGCGGCCAGCGCCAGCGTATTGGCATTGCACGTGCGCTATATCGCGATCCTGCAGTGCTCTTTTTCGATGAGGCCACCAGCGCGCTGGATAACGCGACCGAGAAAGCGGTGATGGAGGCCCTGCACAACCTCTCTGGCGAAAAGACCATCATTCTTATCGCGCACCGCTTGAGTACGGTGCGGCCCTGCTCCCGGATCTATGTACTGGAACGAGGGCAACTTGTGGACAGCGGTACATGGAAGGAACTTGCCGGTCAAAGCGCTCCTTTCCAGAGACTGGTTGCCGGGATGTCGTGACCCGCAGCCGTTCAGCTGCACTCGGATTGAAGCAAAAGTGGGCCAGAAACCGGCCCGAATGGAAGAACCATGAATCTGGAAGAAACCGAGTACACCGAGGAAGTCAGAGCTCTTCTTCGGGAGGCAAAGGGAAACTGGGACTTCTTCCCACCGACCAAGATTCCGCAGATGGAGGAAGCGGCGCGGGAGTGGGCTTCCGCGCTTGAAGGCATCGAGCGCCCCTGGTTGTGCTGGAATGTCGACGAAGACTGGTGCCGTATTCAGCAGCGGCTGGTTCGCTCGGTCGGCTGGACGCCTGTTGTGGGTGGTGATCCACGGGCCGGGCGTCCGCCCCTTGAGTCCGGGGCAATCGCCGTCGACTTTAACGCCCGATTTGACTACCCGATCATGCATTTCCTTTTTCCGATCGAGTTTTCGCACCTGTTCACCCAGAAGATCGCTTTCTGGCACTCGGATCTGGTGGTCCGAAAGACAGTGATGGAGAACCTGGCCACCATGTTCGAGAACCTGCCCGATGGATCCGCCGCAGCGGTGGATCGGCGCAGGGGCTGGTATCGCAGATGGCGTGGACAACGGGGGCGGTTCTGGGAGCTGGTCGCGTGTACGACCGCTGGCGCCAGTCGAGACCAGTACGCCAAAGGTGCAGGCTGGTGGCGCAACATCTGGCGCCACCCGAATTGTCGGGATGTCCTGCGCCAGCGCCTTGAGCATCGATATGACTACGACCATGGGGCAGGAATACTGGCCTGGCACGAGGTCCACGGAGGAAATGTTGTCCCCATCCCGCATGGCTGGGTCGAAGAGGGCCACTGTACCCGCGTGGGTAATTCCAACTACCGGCGCCGGAGCCCGCAGGACGAGCGCCGCGACCTGGGCAAGGATCTCAGTCACAACTTCGATTTGCGCGAGGTCTGCCAGCGCCTGGGCATCAGTGATCTTCTCTAGCCCAGGCCAACATGGACGTTCATGGGTCGGGATGGGCGGGCCTCGTGATCAACCGCAACGAGAAGGGGCTCATCCATGAAATACGCCAAAGCACTGGTGCGGCGCCTTCTGCCTGCGCGGATCGAGTCCTGGCTCACTCGGATAGTCAGAGCAGTCGAGATCGCCGCGCGGGTATTTCATCTTCGGCTGGTCAATCGCCTATCGCGTCGCAGGATTCGCGACGCACCAGACTCGCCGGTCGTCAGCCTCACCAGTTTCCCGGCGCGACTGGAAACGGTCTACCTCACCATCGAGAGTATCTTCCGGCAATCCGAGCCACCGGGCGGTGTATACCTATGGCTGTACGAGGGGGAGGTTGCGCGATCGGAGTTGCCTTCAACCCTACGCCGACTGGAGCGCCGCGGGCTTCACATCGAGTTCGTCCCCGAAAACCTTCGGGGTGCCAAGAAGCTGATATACGCCGCCCGCGCGTTTCCCGAGCGCAGTATCGTCACCGCAGATGATGACCTGATCTATCCACGAGACTGGCTGCAGCAACTGATGGCGGCCAGCAGGGCCACGCCCGGGGCCGTGGTGTGCCACCGGGGCCATAAGATCCGGCGCCGCCCGGACGGCCCGTTTCATCGGTACTGGGACTGCATGAGGACCGACCGGGGCGGAGTCGAACCCGCTTTTGCGTTGCTACCGACCGGCAATGGAGGCGTTCTTTACCCGCCGGGTGCGCTGAATTCGCGGGTTTTCGATACCGAGCTCATGCACCACCTGTGCCCGACGGCCGATGACATCTGGTTCAAGGCGATGACGCTGCTCAACCAAGTGCCATCACGACGGGTCAACACGCGCAACTTCATGCCCATCGTGATACCCGGAAGCCAGGAACAGGCGCTGATCCATGGCAACAAGCACGCCAATGACGCCCAGCTCCAGGCCACCTTTTCTCACTTCGGCCTGGAGGAGTACTTTCCGAAGGAGTCATTGGATGATGCGTAAAGCCTACCGCGTGATCAGACACGCAAGCCCCGGATTCATCTGGAAGCCCATCCGGCGCGCGGTCCATGACATTGCCATGGAGGCCGGGTACCGACGTGATGCGGAGCCTTCCCCGTGTGATCTTCGCGGGCTGATCGATGATCCCCTCGAGGCCCTGGAGCGTGCCAATGGGACGACCGCCCTGGTCGAAATACCGATGGCCCGGTGCCGCACGCTGCACGCACTGGCCTTCCCGGCACACCCCGAATCGGACAACCCCTACATCCTGACGGCACGCTGGATGCAGGCGACCTCGCAAGATGACCAACCGCCTGAAGAATCTCCACTGTCGGCCTACTTCGAGGCCGTGCAGCCGCTGTCCGCGGCACAGTTCTTCGGTATCAGAAGCGATCGCCTCTCCAGCTTGACGCCTATCGCAGCCGAGTGGCCCTGGACAGGCCCCTCGGGGCGCCCGGTTCAACTCCGTCGTCATAACACCGTGGCCAAAGAGGCCCGGGTCAATGGCTGGGACCTGGCCGCGGGCCATGGCTGGCAACACGTTGGGCCTGTCACCGAAGAAAAACTTCGGCTGGAGCTTGAGCGCACGGCGAATCTGGTGCGCTCGATCGGGCGAAGCGGCTACCGCGCGGAGCAGTCAGGGCTTCGCAGGGGACTGGATCAGATCAGGGGGCTGCTGCTGGTCAACGAACGGGGCGAGTGGCGCTTTGTTGTCGACGGTGGCGAGCATCGGGTGGCGGTCCTGGCGGCTCTGGGTCATGCCACTTTTCCCGGGGTCGTGCGCCCGGACGGGGTCTATTACCGCTCAGGTGTGGAAGAATGGCCGGGCGTGGCGGCCGGCGATGTCGGCACCAAAGAGGCCACCCGGCTTTTCGACCGTGTGTTTGCCGGCGAGCCGCCGGGCTTCGTCGAAACCGCATGGAGCCCTGTCGCCGCCTGCCTGCGGCAAGCGCTGCGCGACCATGGTGCCCGCGAACCTGACACAGTTGCCGGCCCCGCCGACTCGGAGACACAGTGATGGTGGATGCGGTCATCACCTGGGTGGACGGGGCCGATCCGGCGCATCAGGCAAAACGCGAACGCTGGCTGGCAGAACTGGAGGGGCGCGAGTCGAAAGCCCGGCCCGGCACGGCGGAAACCCGCTGGGAATCACGTTTTGAATTGTATTACTGCATCCGGTTGATTCGCCAGAACGCGCCCTGGATCCGGCGGATCTTTCTGGTGACCGACAATCAGCGCCCGGAATGGCTCACCGAGGAGGCCGCCCAACACTATGGCGTGGTGCTGGTGGATCACAAGACCCTGTTCGCCGGCCATGAGCACGTGTTGCCTACATTCAACTCCACCACCATCGAGACCATGCTCCATCGCATCCCGGGGTTGTCGGAGCGCTATCTCTATTTCAACGACGATGTCTTTCTACTAAGACCCGTCCGGGAAGAGGACTACTTTCGCGGCGACCGAGGGTGCTGGCGTGGACAATTCCAGAAGCGCTACACGGTCAAGAAAGGGGTTCAGTTCATGCGGTGGGTCACCCGAAAACCGATCCCCGATGGCTTTGTCGGAGTGCGTGGAGAGCAGGAGGTTCTTGGCCGGAAACGGATGTTCATGCTGGGGCACGCGCCGCACCCGTTTGCTCGGGATTTCACCCGTTCCGTGATCGAGCATGACGGGCGCATGGAACGGAATATCGTCCACCGATTCCGCCATTGGGACACGCTCTGCGTGCCTGCATTGATTGCCAATGCGGGGTTCCTGCAGGGCCAGGCCCGGCGTGGGCCCAACGACTGGGCCTATATCCATGAACACCATGGCGAAGCTGAAATCCGGCACCGGATGGATCGCTGTCGCAGGGACGACCGTATCAAATCCCTCTGTGTTCAGTCTCTGGACATGATGCCGGACGACGTTCAAATGGAGATCGAAGCGCTTTTGAAGGGATTTCTGAACGCGCCCTGACCCCGACGGTGTGTGCAGAAACGGGCCTGCCGGCTTGCTACTCGTAGCGGCGAAAAACCCGGCGTCAGGCCCGTTGCGTTCCTCAGGGTGTGGGCCCTCGTGAGGCCCACTTCACGACCAACTCGGTTGCGCACCGGCCTTTGCAGAGTTCGAATGCCGGAAGGCTGCGACCGATTGCCCCCGCGATCGCGGATGGCATCGGTGCTTCCAGCCAGTCTGCGGTGCTCAGCGGTTTGATTTGGCCGCTGTCTTGCGGCCCCGTTGTCAGGGAGTAATCGGTGATGCTGCTTTGCGTAACCGCGTGTCCGCCGGGGTTGAGGTATCGCACGCTCTTGCCTGGCGCGCAGTCGAGCACGACTCGCTGTGTGATGCGCGGGCGATCCAGGTGAATGGTCAGCTCCAGATGGGCCGCGATGCCCTCCAGGCGAGGGCGCCGCAGGGCGGACTGGCGGCCAAGCTGGCCGCCCAGCAGGCGCCAGTCCAGGGCCGCAAGTGCGCGCGCGGGGAGGCCCGTGATCGGGGGGCGATGCAGTGCCCGGGGGTGGCCGGACAGGGAGACCCGTACGAGTCGTTCGTCTTGTGTGACTTCACACGAGTCGAAATCCGTCAGGCCAAACATCACGCCTTCGGACTCGAAGATCGGCGTCCACCCGGCCAGGGCCGGGTCTGCCTGAAGCGCTTTTAGCGAAACCCGCGCGGGCGCGGGGCACAGCGGTTGGCCTTGCCATGTCATGTGCAGCGGGACGCCGCCGGCGTAGCGCAGCTCTGCCGCGCTGCGGCTGAAGGCCTGGGGTGGCTGGCCACGCCCGGAAACCAGCGCAAAGACCGTGGCGGGATTGCCCACGCGGAACTGTTCCGAGTGCGGATCGTGTGCAGGGAAGGGCTGGGTGGCCCGAAGGTCGATTGGTATCGGCGCGCGCTCCGCCTGTGTGGCCCGGTGCCGTGCCCATGAAACGATGGCAGCCGTCCAGGCGTTGTATACCGACAAGTGCATGTAGGGGTCGTAGCCGCAACCGGCTGTGGACCGGTCCGCCGGGTTCAGTGCAATGAAGCCATCGGCGCGCGTCTGTGCCTGCCAGCGGTCCAGAATGCCATGCAGCATTCGGGCTGTGGCAGTCTCTCGAGCCGAGGATTGGCCCGCGCCCAACAGGATCAGGCTGGCCACCAGGCAGGCATCCCCGAACAGGGCGTGGCTGCTGCGGCCCAGGCCACCGACATGCCCGTGGCCATCCCAGGTTTGCAGGCTCCATTGCAGCAGGCGCGCCACGATTGGCTGCCAGGCCTCGGCCTCCCCGTATTCCGCGGCCATCACGGCGACGAACAGGGCCTTGTGGTGGTAGGCGGCGGGTGTGGCACCCGTTCTGGATCGGCCCGGGTGTGCTGGGTAGTCGATGAAGGCGCCGTCCGGGGTCGTCCACTTGTCGAACAGTCCGAGTAGTCGCCGTGCAGCCCGGCCCTTGCGGAGGGCGGGCGCCTCCTGGAGATCGCACAGACGCGCGAGCAAGGTCCAGTTATTCGACGGATACCCGCGCGCCAGTCTGCAATCGCGTGCGAGGCCGCGAAGGCGGGAAGCTTCGCGCGGGTCGCCGGTTTTGTTCGCTTTGCAGTCGGCCAGCAGGTTGAGCAGGAAGCGGTTGAAAGGCGCATGCCCCCGATCCCTCGTGGGAAGTGCCTGCCAAGCCGTCAGGGCATTACGGGCCGCGATGGAGTGGTCGCCATCCAGAAGCGTCAGGGCCAGCGCCGTGGAGATCTGTCCGTAATGATCGGGTGGCGTGGGTGACTGATCCTGTGGGTCCCATAACCCGGATTCGGGGTGGCTGTGGTCGCGCAGTGTGTCGGCAAGCGCCTGCAGTGCGGTATCGAGCCGAGTTGTTTCGAACGCGTCGCGCGTTCGCGAGGAGCCTTGCGCCACTGGTGCGGGCACGGTCTCGCGCTCAGCGGGACGAGGACGCATCGCGGCCAGAGTCGCTCATCATCGAGCCCGACATGATGGTATCAGGCGCACCGGTCGTCGGTTCGTATACCGGTTTTGTCGCTGGCGCCGAGGTCTGCGGCCCCGTCACCGTAGGGGAACGCACCGCCGCCCTCTCGGGCGCCGGGACCGTTTCCAGTTCGCGCCGCATGATCACAGCGAGAGCGATGAAGGCATATAGGAGGTTGAAATAGGTCACATCGAGGAATGTGCCAGCGACCAGATATCCCAGAAGACCGATCTGCAGCGCCCAGGCATACTCGGCCAGCCATATCTGCCCGGTGCGGTATCGGGCGGTACGCCGGATTCGGTTGAACGTCATGAAGGTGAAGGCCATGAGAGTCAGGAATAGCCCCAAGCCCACAAAGCCGTGTTCCTGCATCAGGCCAAAGTAGACGCTATGGGGCGACAATACATGGCGCCATACGCCCTCGAAGTTCGCATAGGAGATGTACCAGTCATACCCAAGGTGATGCGCACGAAAGCCGGCTCCGGTCACGGGGTTTTCCATGGCAATGTTCCAGGCCACCCCCCAGGACTGGATACGCATCATCGCGGAGTTGTCTTCCTCGTAGGCCTGGATCGTCTGCCACCGCTCAACCAGCGGTTCGGGCGCCGTAACCCCTACAAGGGCGACCAGGACAAATCCAGCCAGGACCATCAGCCCCTTCTTCTGCATATGCAAGAACAGGAACGGGACAATCGCCAGTAGACCAACAAAGGCGCCGCGCGAATGTGTCGCGAGGATCGCGATGGCGGTTAGCCAGAAGACGGCATAGGAGAACCACCCGATGGGCCGCGAGAAGCGATTCAAGAGCCCGACGCCGAGGTCGGCCGCCCAGCGCCGGTCGAACATCCGGGCGGTGGCCAGGATCAGCGGCAGCACCATGACCATCGCCAGCCCGATATACGTATTGCCGGACAGGTAGGATCCACTGGGGCCCAGAACGTGATACCCGCCACCGGTCTGGATCGCGAACAATCCGCCCTTGAAACCGTAGAAGGCAATCGAAGCGGTAATGACCAGCAGCAGCCAGACAATGCGGCGCTCACCGTAGATCAGCATCGGCGTGATGAAGGTGATCAGCAGGATCTTCATCACGTGGATCCAGAAGTCCCACGCCCCGCTGGAGTTGACCGCGAAGTGGCTGGTCATGGCAAAAAAGCCCGCCAGCACAAACAACATGACTGTCTCCCGTGTGAACGGGAACGGTTTTCGATCCTGGGCCAGGAACAGCGCGATCAGTGTGGCTCCGCCTACGTAGGTGGCCAGCGGTGCGCCGCGCATGAAACTCCAAGCGTGCCATTGGGGGGCAAATAGCCCAACCCAGAACCATGCAAGGATGCCGATCCACGCATAGCGCACGATCAGCGGCAGCAGTACGGCGATGATCAGGGCGAGGAGGTAGTCACGCATGCAGTTTGCATCTCGCGCCGCTGTGGCTGGTTCAGGCGATAGGGGCTGGCTCATGGCCCGTTTCGTCGCATGTTACACGCGGCCGCTCCCGTGTAACCCCGGGCCGACGAACGGGCTACTAACGGTGCGCCTGGGCCGCGGCCGGAAGCCGCTGGTGCCTGGGGTATGATCGAGCCGTCATTTTCCGATAGCCCCGGGCGCCGAGATGTCCTTTCTTGTGCACGATTCCGTATGGATGCAAGCCGACAGCGCAGCGGCCGCCCCGGCCCTGCGCTATCGGGACGAGGGCGAGGACTACGCGACAGTTGCGGCCAGTATCGATCGAGCCGCCCGGCGCCTTCTGGGGTGCGGTCTGGGGCGTCAGGAACGGGTGGCGGTCTACCTCGACAAGCGGCCGGAGACGGTGCACGCCCTGTTCGGCGCCAGCCGGGCCGGCGGCGTCTTCGTGCCGGTGAACCCGTTGCTCAAGGCGGAGCAGGTGGCGCACATCCTGCGCGACTGCAATGTGCGCATCCTCGTTACCTCAGCGGACCGCCTTTCGGCGCTGAGTCCGGTCCTCGCCGGCTGCCCCGATCTGCATACGGTGCTGGTGGTGGGCCCGGAGCCTAGCCAGGACTCGGGTGATGCCGAGGTCGGGCATGTCCGAGTGGATGCCTGGGATGCCGCGCCGGAGCGTGACGGCTTGCGCCCGCACCGGGTGATCGATACCGACATGGCGGCGATCCTCTACACCTCCGGGAGTACCGGACGTCCCAAGGGGGTCGTGCTCTCGCATCGCAACATGGTCGCGGGGGCGCAAAGCGTTGCGACCTATCTGGAGAACCGGCCCGAGGATCGTCTCCTCGCCGTGCTGCCGTTCAGCTTCGACTACGGCCTGAGCCAGTTGACCACGGCGTTTCGCACCGGGGCCCAGGCCGTGTTGCTGAACTACCTGCTCCCGCGCGACGTGATTCGGGCGGTGGAGCGTTACGGCATCACGGGGCTGGCGGCCGTGCCTCCGCTCTGGATTCAGCTTGCGCGTCTGGAATGGCCCGAGGCGGCGCGGGAGACGTTGCGCTATCTCACCAACTCCGGTGGCGCGATGCCGAAGGAGACGCTGTCGGCCCTGCGAGCCGCACTGCCCGGCACCGACTGCTATTTGATGTATGGCCTGACCGAGGCGTTTCGGTCTACCTATCTTCCGCCCAAGGAGCTGGATCGGCGTCCCGGCTCCATGGGCCGGGCGATCCCTAATGCGGAGATCCAGGTGGTCCGCGAGGATGGCAGCCCCTGCGCCCCCGGCGAGCCGGGAGAGCTGGTGCATCGTGGCGCCCTGGTCGCCATGGGGTACTGGAACGATCCGGAACGTACGGCCGAGCGGTTCCGCCCGGCGCCCGGCCAGCCGTCCGGTACCCCGCTGCCCGAGATCGCGGTGTGGTCCGGCGACACGGTGCGCATGGACGAGGACGGCTTCCTGTATTTCGTGGGCCGCCGGGACGAGATGATCAAGACCTCGGGATACCGCGTGAGCCCTAACGAGGTGGAAGAGGCGGTCTATGCCACGGGGCTGGTGGCGGAAGCCGCGGGGCTGGGGGTGGAGCACCCGGATCTGGGTCAGGCCATCGTGCTGGCGGCCCTGCCCCAGGCCCCGGGTTTGAGCGAGGACGACTTGCTCAACGCCCTTCGTCCCCATCTGCCGGGCTTCATGCTGCCGGCGCACGTGGGGCTGCGCACCGAGCCGCTGCCGCGTAACGCCAACGGCAAGATCGACCGCAAGGCGCTTGCTGAAGAATTCGGCGATCTGTTTCGGGAGGGGGTGCCGGCATGAGCGATGTCCGCCCCGGTCACAGCGCGATGGAGCAGTTCACGGTAGTGGACGACTGTCTGCAGATCGGCGGTATTTCGCTGCCCGATCTGGCCGCGCGTGTCGGCCAGACCCCCTTTTATGCCTACGACCGTGCCGTGATGATGCGCCGGGTCGAACACCTGCGCAGCAGCCTTCCGGACGGCCTCTCCCTCCATTACGCGATCAAGGCCAATCCGATGCCGGCTGTGGTGCAGCATATGGCGGGTCTGGTGGACGGGCTCGACGTGGCCTCGCAGCGGGAGATGCAGGTGGCTCTGGATACGGGCACTGCGCCGGACGAGATCAGCTTTGCCGGGCCGTGCAAGTCGGTGCCGGAGCTGGAGGCGGCGGTAGCGGCCGGCATCACGATCAACCTGGAGTCGGAGACGGAACTGGAGCGTATCGGTGCGATCGCCGAACGCACGGGGCGGCTGCCGCAGGTGGCCGTCCGCGTGAATCCGGATTTCGAGCTGAAGAGCTCTGGTATGCGCATGAGTGGCGGGCCGAAGGCCTTCGGCGTCGATGCCGAACGGGTCCCCGATCTGCTGGCCCGTATTGGCGAACTGGGGCTGCACTTTCGGGGCTTTCACATCTTCTCGGGTTCCCAGAACCTGCGACCCGAAACGCTGGTCGAGGCGCAAGGGCAGACGTTCGAGCTTGCCCTGCGCCTGGCCGAGTCCGCGCCGGGCCCGGTCGAGATGCTGAATATCGGCGGCGGCTTCGGTATCCCCTATTTCCCGGGTGACCCGTCGCTGGATCTCGGCCCCATCGCGGAACACCTGGCGGAGCGCTTGCCGGCGGTACGGGATGCGCTTCCGGACGCGGAGATTATTCTCGAACTGGGGCGCTACCTGGTGGGCGAGGCGGGTATCTATGTGGCCGAGGTGCTGGACCGGAAGGAATCGCGCGGTCAGGTCTTCCTCGTCACCAACGGCGGCCTGCACCACCATCTGGCCGCCTCCGGCAATTTTGGCCAGGTGATTCGCAAGAATTATCCGGTGGTGGTGGGCAATCGCGTGCAAGGCACCGAACGCGAGGTCGTGAACGTGGTGGGCCCGCTGTGCACGCCGCTGGACGTACTGGCCCAGCAGATGGAGCTGGCGCGCGCCGATGTGGGCGATCTGATCGTGGTCTTCCAGTCGGGTGCCTACGGCTACACCGCCAGCCCGACGCGCTTTCTGAGTCATCCGGAACCGGTGGAGATCCTGGTGTGAACAAGCAACCGATCGCTGCCCTCGACCCGAGCAGTCAGGCCGAGGCTGGTGAACGCCCATGAGCCAGCGGTGTTCTCCAATCGTTGTCGTGGGCAGCGGGCGTTCCGGCACGACATTCCTGGCCAAACTTCTCGACAGTCACCCCCGTGTTCTGTATCGACACGAACCGGATTGGGCACTTGTCGACAGGTCAATCCCGTTTCTTCCCGGGCCGGACGATCGGGAACGCTGTCTGCGTCAGGCGGGCGAATATTTAAGGCGGTTGGAGAATGTTCGGGCGCTTAAGGTCAGCGGCAAGGAGCCCTTCTTCCGCAAGTCTTACCGGTCCAGCCCGAGAGAGGCCGCTTACCGGCTCAATGTTGCGGCCGCTCGCCTGCTGGACCGGGTGGGGATCGCACAGAAACGAGACACCGTCCGGGACATGGTTGGCCGGGGTGCCCCCGATAACGTGGTGACTGTCATCAAAAGCGTGAATTCGGTGGCGCGGGCACCGTTGTTTGCGGATGCGCTGCCCCGTGTGCGGCTTGTGCATATCGTTCGCCATCCGGCTGGGGTCATTGCATCCAGACTGCGCGGAGCCGACAGGGGCCTTATGGACTCTCGGGTCTACATCAACAGCCTGTTCGACGCGGGCTATGCGGACCAGTGGGCGTGGCAACGAGAGGAGGTCAAGAGCTGGCCTATCGAGAAGCAGTTGGCCTTTGAGTGGATGGCGGTTAACGAATTCGTTTACCGAT
The DNA here is from genome assembly GCF_000377425.1 of Thioalkalivibrio sp. ALE28. Taxonomy (NCBI): domain Bacteria; kingdom Pseudomonadati; phylum Pseudomonadota; class Gammaproteobacteria; order Chromatiales; family Ectothiorhodospiraceae; genus Thioalkalivibrio; species Thioalkalivibrio sp. ALE28. Next base: position 49,416 of record NZ_KB898103.1, read on the forward strand.
CACTCGAAACCCACGAGGCCTACATGTGTGTGACTCATGAGGCGTTGTCCCGGTCCACCGAGGCGGAAACCAGAAAGATCTTTGCCCACGCAGGGCTTGACTGGAATGAACAAACGGCTGGGTTTGTTCAGTCGCTGACCTCTCGTTGCGGCCAGTCCGGTTACTTCGACGTGCAGCGGGCGCCGGAGACTCAGATCGCCAAATGGCGCGAGGAACTGACGGAGCAGCAAGTGTCCTGGATCGAAGAGGTCGTCACGCCCTCATTGGTGGGCAAGTGGTTTCTTTGAGCCATTTGCGGAACGCTGGCCAGACTGATCGGTGTCGCCTCAAGCGCGTACTTCTCTCGGCCCCGTGAGGTTGCGGGCCAGGCGCAGGCCGAAGCGCAGGGGGGTGCGATCCCAGGGGGTGAAGCGCGGGAGCTGGAAGAGGTCGGAGTCCGCGCGTGCAGCACCCGGCGCGGTGGACACGGCGGCCTCGAAGCCGCAATCGCGCGCGATCTGCACGTGTTCGGCGGCGTAGTCCTTGTCCGGGCGCCCGTTGGGGTAGGCGAACAGGCGTGGCGCCCGCCCAAGCAGCGCCTCGAGGTCGTTCCGGCCCTTCTGGATCTCGGCCCGGGCGGTGGCCGCGTCCACCTCGGTCAGGATGGGGTGGGTGGCGGTGTGGCCGCCGATTTCCATACCCGCGTCCGCGAGTTCGCGCACCTGCTGGCCGCTCATCATCAGGTTGTCCGGCAGTTGCAGGCCAAAACGCGCGGCCAGAGCCTCGGTACCGGCTCGGCGCTGTTCGGCGGGCTGGTACTTGAAGCGGCTGATCAGCGCGTGGATCAGTTTCAGGCGGTCCTGGTGGGTCTCCAGCGCCCACTCCCCGAGGCCTTCCGGGCTCATGTCGGCATTTTTCGGCAGGCGGCGCACCGTCTCGATCAGGGTGTCGTTGAACATCCGGCCGCCATCGAGATAGCCGGTGGCAATGAAGAACGTGGCCGATATGCCTTCCTCTTGCAATATCGGCAGCGCGACCTCGGCGTTGTCGGCATAGCCGTCGTCAAAGGTCACGCATACGGCCCGTGGTGGCAGGGTGTGGTTTTGCAGGCGTTCGACGGCCTCGGCCAGCGGTAATGGGTTCATGTGGCGGGCCAGCAGGCGCATCTGCCAGCGGAAGTCATCGGCGTGCGGATCACCATCCAGCAGCGGGTCGGGCTCCGGCAGTACGCGGTGGTAGATCAGGATGGACAGACGCCCCCTGGAGCCACCAGGCGACATAAGGGACAGCAGCGAGCGCAGCAGCATGAGGCCTAGACCGTCCGAATGCGCGCGACGCAGCACCGCCGGGCGATGACGGGGGCGGTCTGCTCGCTGGCCTCGCTGACCCGCACCAGCCTGTGCGGCGCCCGGCCAATTTTCATGAACCTCGGCCGGGCGCCGACCCCTCGCATGGTTTTGCATGGCGGATGAGATTTCATGGTTGTCGCGGTGTTCTGTTGGTGGATCTTCAGGGCGCTGTCGTGGCGCCGCCGACGGACGCTGCTCGTGTCCCTGGCGGGACTGTGTGGCCGGTCCAGATCCCTCCTTCAGACTTACTCTAACCTGCCTGCAGAAACATGCCGGCCCTTCGTGAATGACCCGTTATATCGCGAGGTGAGAGGGGAGCGTGACAAGGCCGGTTGAGCGGTCCACCTTTAGGTAGGTCTAGGATCAGGTTGTTGCGTTCCTGCGTCTGATTGCTCGTTGGGTTGGCGGGCCGGGGCAGTGCGCATGCGTTTCCTTGCGTGTGGTTCGTTTTCGGGCAATCCGCCGGAGCTATTCAAGGGGGTGGGCCATGGACTACAGGAAGTTGTTCAGCCCCCGCCGGCTACGAACGGGTTTGCGCGGCCGGTTCCTCGATGCACGGGATACCTGGCGTCACCTGAAGGACGAACAGGCCTATTTCAAGGCTCGCTTCCCGAGCGCATTCCGTCGCTATCGGTACTTGGCCTCGCGGGGATTCTCGGCGCGCGAGATCAGGCTCTGGGGGTTGATGAATCCTGGGCTCGGTCGGCGGGCCCTTGAGCAGTATGTCAGCAAGCGCGAGATGCTGAAGGTTCAGGCGAGGCACAGTCCTGTTGGGCACGCCGCCCTGCTGGAAGACAAGGCGGTTTTCTATCGCTACTGCCATGAACTGGGATTGCCTATTCCGGGGACCGTCGCGTTTCTCTCGCGGGACCTTGTGCGATTCCCGGATTCCCTGGAGCCCTTGTCCAGCGAGGACATGGCGAACGCCCTCTATAGAGAAGAGGGGCGTGAGTTGATCCTCAAGCCTGCCAACGGTGTGTATGGGGCCGGGATTCGCCGGCTTCGGGTCGTGGAGGGATGGTTGCAGGAAGGTGAGCGCATCCTTGATCTTGGGGATCTGCTTGCTGAGCTCAAAGGGCAGACGTGTTATGTCCTGCAACGCAGGCTTGAAAATCATCCGTCCATTGCGGGCTGGACGGGCCTTGAAACGGTCCAGACCGTGCGGATCGCGACCGCCATGCCCGCGAGTCCCGGCTCCAGCCCGACATTGATCTCGGCAAGTTGGCGCTCTGTAGCCACGAATGTTGATAACGACAACTTCAACTACGGGGATACCGGAAACCTGCGCGCGCGACTGGACCTTCTATCCGGCCGGATTCTTCGGGTAGTCCGCGCATCGCCCTCGGGCATTGGCCTGGAGGAGGTTGAAAACCACCCCAATACCGGATCCCAATTGGTTGGCAGAACATTGCCGCACTGGGAGGAAACACGGCGACTTGCTCTGGCAGCCGCGCAAGCGTTCTATCCGATTCGTCTTATTGGATGGGATGTCGCGATCACCCCGCAGGGGCCTGTGTTGATCGAGGGTAATTACTGGTTCGACCCGGACAACGCCTGGGGCGAACTAAGGAGTCAGCTGGACAACGCCTTGAAGCATTGACGGGCCGGGAGGTAGGTCGTGGCTTTGCAGCGACAGTGGTACTGGACATCCAGCTGCTGGCCGGTCCGCTTCATCGTGTCGGTGCTGGCCGGCAGTGCAGCAGTGGCTTACACACCCGCGGTGTCGGCGGATGTCGCGACCGTTGCGCAGTCCGCGCCCTCGGCCTCGCAAGTCGTGCGCGCGGGGCCGGAGGATTACCGGGTGGCGGTGGGTGCGCTTGAGCCCGGTGACTGGTTGCGGCTGGAGCCAGGGGGCTATCCGCGTTCGCTGCGGTTACACGGAGTGCGCGGGACGCCGGAGCGGCCCATCGTGATCAGCGGGCCGGCGGAGGGTGAGCCGGCCGTGCTGCGCGGGCGCCGCGGGGAGAACACGATCAGCCTGGTGGATGCGGAACATCTGGTGATCCGGCATCTGACGCTGGATGGCGGCGGGGAACCGGTTGCGGGGGTGGTGGCGGAGGCGCGCGGTGACGGCGTGCATCACGTGACGCTGGAGCACCTGACCATCCGCCATTATGACCGTTCGCAGGGCAACACGGGGATCACGACGCGCGTGCCGGCCTGGGGCTGGGTGATCCGGCACAACGAGATCCATGATGTGGGTACCGGGATGTATCTCGGACAGCCGGATGGCACCAGCCCGTTTGTCGGTGGCGTGATCGAGCACAACCATGTGCACCGCACTCTGGGGTACAACATCCAGATCAAGCACCAGACGGAAAGGGAGATGATTCCGGATCAGGACCCGGGCCCGCGCGAGACGCGGATTCGCTTCAATTTTCTGAACAAGGCAGAACGCGGGAGCGACGGGGCCCGGGCCCGCCCCAATCTGCTGGTGGGGCATTTCCCGCCCACCGGCCCGGGGTCTGAAGACCGCTATCGCATCGAAGGGAATCTGCTCTACCAGAACCCGCACGAGCGATTGTTCCAGGGCGAGGGCAACCTCCTGATCCACGACAACCTGTTCGTGAATGATGTCGGCGATGCGTTGCTGGTCCGCCCGCACAACCATGTGCCGCGGGAGATCCACGTTGTGAACAACACGGTCCTGGCGAGCGGGTTCGGGATTCGGGTGGACGAGCCCGACCAGGCATACGAGCAGGTGGTGGCGGGCAACGCCGTGTTTGCCGGGAATCCCCTGCAGCTTTCAGGCGGTATCGCCGGTGACCACAACTACACCGCACCGCGGGAAGACGCGGCCCGGTATCTGGAGGCACCGAATGCGGGACTGGATGCCCTGGATCTCTACCCGCGCGCGGGCGGTCTGCGGGAACGTGGGGACAGCGTGAGTTCGCCCGCAATCGCGGGCGCGGATCACGATTACAATGGCCGCCTGCGCGAACGACCGGTCTGGGGCGCCTTTGCCGGTCCGCCGGGCCCCAATCCGGGGCGCGTGGATGAGATAGGGCCACGCGTACCGGGTTGCGCGCCCTGCCAATAGGGAAACATGGATCTGTGTTTCCGTGAGGCGGGCGCGGTCCAGGGACAGAACGGCCCCCGCCGGGGTGCCGCATGACGAAGAGCAACGAGAACGGACATCTTATGCATACGCTTCCCGCGCTGGATGAAGTCACCATTGGGGTCATCGGTCTTGGGTATGTCGGCCTGCCGCTGGCCGTCGAATTCGGCCATCACTGGTCCACCATCGGGTTCGACATCGACCCGGAACGGGTGCGGCAGCTGCGGGCCGGAGTGGATCGCACGCGCGAGGTGGAGGCGGACAAGCTGGCGGCCACGCCGCATCTGGAATACACCTCGGACCTGGAGGCGATGCGGGCCTGCAACGTGTTCGTCGTGACGGTGCCGACGCCCATCGACCGGCACAAGCGCCCGGACCTCGGGCCGCTGCTCGGGGCCAGCCGCAGTGTGGGGCGGGTGCTGAAGCCGGGCGATACGGTGATCTACGAATCCACCGTGTATCCGGGGGCCACGGAGGAGGATTGCGTGCCGATCCTCGAGGCGGAGTCCGGTCTGGTGCACAACCAGGATTTCTTTACCGGCTACAGCCCCGAGCGCATCAACCCGGGCGACAAGGAGCACGGGGTGACCTCCATCATGAAGGTCACGTCCGGCTCCACGCCGGAGGTGGCCGACTTCGTCGACGCGCTGTACGCGCGGGTGATCACCGCCGGTACGCACAAGGCCGAGAGCATCCGCGTGGCCGAGGCCGCCAAGGTGATCGAGAACACCCAGCGCGACGTGAACATCGCGCTGATCAACGAGCTGGCACTGCTGTTCGAGCGCCTGGGTCTGGATACGGAGGCGGTGCTGAAGGCGGCCGGGACCAAGTGGAACTTCCTGCCGTTCCGCCCTGGGCTGGTGGGCGGCCACTGCATCGGCGTGGACCCGTACTACCTGACGCACAAGGCGCAGGCGGTGGGGCACCACCCGGAGATGATCCTGGCCGGGCGCCGTGTGAACGACTCGATGGGCGCCCACATCGCGGACAACACGGTGCGGGCCCTGGTGCGCAAGGGCATCAACCCGGTGGGCGCGCGCATCCTGGTGATGGGGCTGACCTTCAAGGAAAACTGCCCCGACCTGCGCAACACCCGCGTGATCGATATCCACGCGACCCTGGCCGGCTACAACGCCGAGGTAACCGTCTTCGACCCCTGGGTGGACCCGACCGAGGCCGAACACGAATACGGCATCACCCCGGTGACCGAGACCCCGGCCCCGGGGCAGTTCGATGCGATCATTGTCGCGGTGCCGCACCGCGAGTTCCTGAAGATGGGGATCGAGGCGATCCGGGCGCTGGCACGCCCGGAGTCGGTGATCTTCGACGTGAAATCGGTCTTCCCGCGCGCGGCGACCGATCTGCGCCTTTAGCAGCTGGGCGGTTTCGCTTCGCGTCTCCCGGGATACCGGCGCGCAGCGCGGCTGGTGAACGGCACGCCCGCATAACGCCTGCGCTGTTCCCGGACGAGGGCAGGTTTAAAGTGGCGGGACGCCCTTCGTCCCGGGAGACGCCTAAGCATGCATCCCTCCGCGTTGTTGCCCCATGGTTTCCACCGTACAGCCTGACGGCGGCGGTGCTGCGCCCGCTGTGCGTCCATGGGCGGCGCGTGGCGGAATACATCCCTGGATCGGCGTTTCCCCCACCCTTCGATGAGCCCGCCGGCCGCCGCTGTGGAACCTCTGTCGCTGCGCACCTGTGCGCTGTGGGCCTGGCTGTCGCTGGGGGCGGCGATCTACCTGACGCTGCTGCCGTTCGAATTCGGCTCGGTGAGTCTGGAGCGTGCCTGGGAGATCTACCGTGGCATGAGCCTGACCGGCCCCGGGACCAGCGGCCGCCAGCAGTTCATGGCCAATGCCCTGATGTTCCTGCCGCTGGGGTTCTTCTGGACCGCGTGGCTGACCCATGGCCGCCGCAACCGGCTGACGGCCTTTGCGGTGTTCACCTTCGTGGCAGCCCTGGGGCTGGCGGTTACGGCGAGCGTGGAGTTCCTGCAGGTCTGGCTGCCCTATCGGCACCCCGCGGGCGCCGATATTGCCGGTAACTTTTCCGGGGCCGTGGCCGGTTCGCTCGTCTGGCTGGCCCTGCGCGATCCGCTGGTGCGCTGGCGGCAGGTGCTGGAAGGCGCGGGTGCGCAGACCCTGACCGCCGGTCTGGTGGTCTATGCCGTGCTCTACGTGCTGATTGGCTTCGTCCCCTTTGACTTTGTACTGGCCGCGGACGAGTTGCGGGCCCGGTTGGCATCGGATGCCTGGGGCTGGTGGGTGGCGGCCGGCGCCTGCACGGGTGGTCTCCGCTGTATCAGCTGGCTGACGCTGGAGGTGGTGGTCAGTGTACCGGTGGGCTTGCTCCTGGCGCTTTGGCTGCAGCGGCGCGGAGCTTCGCTGCTAGGGGCCGGGATTCCCCTGGCCCTGCTGCTGGCGGGCCTGCTGGAGCTGTTGAATCTGGCGACTCTGTCGGGGATTGCCGAAGGACGTTCCGTGCTGCTGCGGGCACTGGGGATGGGGATCGGCCTCGTCCTGTTCCGGCGCCTGCCCGCGCATCCCCATGGCGTGATCCGGACGCTGCAGCAGTTCGCCACCCCGTTGCTTGTGACCGGCGCTGTCGCCTATGCCTTGCTGCTGGTCGCACTCAACCACGGCTTCGGTGCGTTTCACGCCGACGGGGAGGCGGTCCGTGCCCAGTGGGCCGACCTGAACCTGTGGCCGTTCTACTACCACTACCACGTGGACGAGATCCACGCCCTGCGCAGTACCGCGCTGCACCTGGCCATGTACGCGCCTCTGGGGATGCTGGTCTGGCTCTGGCAGTTGCGTCATCCACTGCAACCGGCCGCGTTGAACCTGCTGGCCGTCGTCGCGGGGGCGGTGCTGGCACTGGCGGTCGAGGCCGCCAAGCTGTTTGTGGACGGTGCCCGCCCGGACCCGGCCAGCCTGGTCCTGGCCGGGCTGGCGGCCGGGTTCATGGCCGCCTCGCTGCAGTGGCTGGAACGCGCGAGCGTCGCGGGTGTCGGGCAACCGGCCGTCGCGTCGCGACACGAGCCCCGGAGTGTTGTCCCGGGGCCGGGTGATCCAGGCCCGGTCGTGGGCTCTCTGCAGCGGTTCCGTCAGGCCCTTGGTGGCCTCCTGGCTTTGGTGGCCGTACTGGCGGCGGTGACCTGGCCGGTGGCGCCAGTCGCGCTGGCTGCGGGGTTGCTGGTCTACGCCGTATTGCTGGCCTGGCGTCCGCAGGCCTGGCTGGTCGTGATCCCGGTTGTGCTGGCCACGCTGGACTTGACCCTCTACCACGGGCGTCTGTTTGTCTCCGAGCTGGATCTGTTCCTGTTGATGACCCTGGCCGTGGCCCTGTGGCGAGGGCCCCATGCGCTGCATGCGGGCGTATCGCTGCTGCCGCGCGGGATTTGCTGGCCACTGGGGCTGCTGGTCGTCTCCACCCTGATCGGCCTGGCGCTGGCCCTGTGGCCGCCCGGAGGCTGGAATCCCGGCGCAGCGGTGCACTTTGCCCACGAATGGAATGCGCTGCGGGTGGCCAAGGGACTGCTGTGGGCGGTGGTGCTGCTGGCGGTGTTGCGCGTGGCGCCCATTCCGGTCCGGGAGCAGGTGACACGCTGGTTTCTCCCGGGCGTGGCCCTGGCCCTGCTGGCGCAGCTGGCCTTCGTGGTGCGGGAACGGATCACCTACCCCGGGCTGCTGGATTTCGACAGCGGCTACCGGCTCTCCGGCCTGTTCTCGGAGATGCAGGCCGGTGGCCCCAGTATCGAGAGCTTTCTGGTGCTGGCCTTTCCACTGGCCCTGATCTGGTTCTGGAGGCAGCGCCCCGGCCTGATGCTCGCCGGGGCGGCTGCGCTGGCGGTGGGGACGGCCTATGCAGTGGCCATGACGTACTCCCGCGGCGGGTATCTGGGGCTGGTCGTGGCGGTGGTGGTCCTCGCCGGCGGGGTATTGCTGGCGGCGCTGCAGGGGCGCATGCGGGCACGCGGCGGGGCGCTGATCGGCGTGCTGTTGTCGGCCGCAGCGATCGCCCTGATTGCGGGCACGACCCTGGGCGGATTCGCCGAACAGCGTCTGGGTCAGATCGAGCGCGACTTCGGCAGTCGCGTGGATCACTGGCAGGCCGCGCTCGAATTGCCCGGTGGCGGGCCTCTGGCTCCCCTGTTGGGTCGAGGCGTCGGCAGTTTCCCCGAGCACTATCGCACCGGGAACCGCGACGGGCGCCTGCCCGGCAACCTTGCGTTTACCCGCGAAGAGGGTGAGCCGCGCCTGCAGCTGGGCGGCGGCGATTCGCTGTTCGTCAATCAGCGGGTGGACCTGCCGCGGGAGGGTGTCTATCGCGTGACGGTTGAGGCGGCCAGCGCCCGACCCGCGGGTTTTCGTCTGTTCCTCTGCGAGAAGCCCATCCGCCATTCGTTCGCCTGTCGCAGCGAAGGGGTGCAACTGGAGGGGGACGCGCGCCAGACGGTTGAGTGGACCTTCGATCTCGATCCGATGGGGTCCCGCCCATGGCCGTTCCAGCGCGGGCTGGTGCTGTCACTGGCGGTCGATGCACGGCAGCAGTCTGTCGTCGAATTTTACAACGTTCAGCTCCGGGGCCTGGACGGTCGCGAGTACGTGGCAAACGGCGACTTCCGGCATCTGGGGCGTCACTGGTATTTCACCACGGATCACCTCTGGCCCTGGAGGGTCGAGAACCAGTGGCTGGAGCTCTATTTCGACCAGGGCTGGCTGGGCCTGGTCGCCTTCGTCTGGCTGACACTGGCCGCTCTGACCCTGCTGGTACGGCGCGGGCTGAGGGGCGATGCAGTGGCGCTGGCCATGGCGGCCGCGCTGGCGGGGGCATTGACGATTGGCCTGTTCAGTACGCTGTTCTTCTCGCCGCGTATCGCGCTGTTGTTCTATCTGGTGCTGTTGCTGGGGGTGGCCTCCGCCATCATGCACGTCGAGGAAGAAAGCCGGACTCGGGTCCGGATGCCGGCCGGTTCAGACCCGAAGGGTGCCGGTTGAACACAGTGTCTGGATTATTCGACAGGCCTGAACGGATGGACGGTCGGTGGGGTGTCCGATTTTTTTACGCAGCCAGGTGCGTGGTGTGTATCGGTGACGGAACACCCGGAGCGTGTTGTTAAAAAACAGCGGCCTATCGCGGGTGGCATCGTGATTGCTTGCGGGTCGGGCCAATGCCTCGGAACACCGACCAAGGGACGCGACCCATGAAAAAGGCACTTCTGATCGTACCGCTGGCGCTCCTGTCAGTCTCCGCCCACGCTGCGACGGTCGATCCGACCTACCAGTTCTTTGGCGCGTTGCCGGAAGCTGATTTCGGAGGGAGTGGCATCCCCAACGATTCCGTTGCCCAAACCCCGTTCGAGACGGCGGAGGCCCCCGGCCGGCTGGGCCTCTCCGCGGCGCAGCGTTTCGGTTCGCCCGAGGTCACCAACGACGGCGCGGGCACGTTTTTCGCGCAGCCCGGCATCAGCGACCCGACCTACGACTCGGATTTCGGGTCCGGTCTGTCGTTGTGGAACTTCAATTTCTACATCGATCCCGGCGCCGGTTTCATGACAGGCGCGCCGCTGACTTTCGAGCTGTATTTCGAGACCGTGCCCGGCCAGATCAGCACGTTGCAGCTGGGAAGCCTGGAGGGCGTTACGCAGGGCTCGCAGAATCTCGGCTTCGACTGGGTGAACACCCTGGCGGGTTCACAAGGGAATGACCCGTTCGACCCCTTCGCGGAGGGCATCTACAGCTTCGGGCTAGCCGCGTTTAGCCAGTCTCTCGAACTGCAAACCACGCAGAGCGTTGCCCGTCCGGTGGCGGAAACCTGGATCAACGTCCAGGTGGGCGATCCGACCGCGGTGTCGGAGCCGGGCAGTGCGTGGATGCTGGGCACGGGCCTGGGGATGCTCGCGCTGATGGCCTGGGGTGTGGGCCGCAGGCGCCCCGGCGCTGGCAAGGCCTGACACCGGCCTAGTCTGCCCCTGGCAACCCCCGGTGCTGGCTTTCGCCAGACCGGGGGTTTTTCGTGTCGGGCTCACGGTCGCGCAGACGGCATGGCCCGGGGCGGGTACCTGTCGGGAAATCCCGCTGCTACTCTCGTTTGACCGACCTTCCTTGGATCCCGGGAGATGAACAAGGCCTTCGAGGCGTTTGACGAGCACCTGCTCGAGCTGGCCCGGTTTGTTGAAGAAGCCGAGTCCATGGAGAAGGGGCTGCACCAGTTGACCGTCCTGGTGGGCCACGCAATGGACTGCCGGCATTGCTCGATCATGCTGGTCAAACAGGATCCCGAGACCGGCGAACCACGCCTCCGGGTCGAGGCGCACCAGGGGGCGCTTGTGCCGCAGGCCTACGGGGAGTCCCAGCGTTTCGGGACCGGCATCGCGGGACAGGTCGCCGCATCCGGCAAAGGGCTCCTGATCAACGATCTCCACCATTCCGAATTTGCCGGCGACGCCCGCCGTTGCCACGAGGTGGAGGCGGTCGACGTGATCGCGGTGCCGGTGCTGCTCGATGGCGAAGTGATCGGCGTGATCAATATTGATTCCCCGCGTGATCAGCGGCGGCTGACGCAGGAGGATCTGCGCATGGCGTCGATCCTGGCGCTGGTGGTGGCCAAGTCCGTACTGGTCCATCGGCTGAAGGGGCTGCTGCGCACCAGTTTCACGCAAATGGCGCTGGCCCGTCAGCCGGGAGCGGCGACGGGGCCCATTACCCACGCACCGGAGCGCGTTGCCCGGTTGCTCGCGCGCACGCTGTACGACGAGATGAGCCGCGCCGGGTTTTCCCGCGATCATGTGCTGACGGCCGCGACCGAACTGATCGGCCAGGTGAGCGAGGGGCGGCAATGACGGCGAGGGTGCCATGAAGGACGCCGGATTCGAGCGCCGCTGGCGCCAGCGTTTCCTCGAACGCGGGGCGAGCCTGGAGGATGACGCCGGGATCGCCGGCTGGACGCCGACTGGCCTGAACAGCCGCGTGCGGCAGTTCGAGCGTCTCTGGCGGGACGCGGCCCATGCGCCCGGACGCTGGCTCGATATCGGCTGTGGCGCGGGTACCTACACGCGAATGCTGCATGCGCAGGGTCATGCGGTGTGGGGGCTGGACTACTCCAACCCGTCCCTGGCGAAGGCGAGGGATCGCAGCGATCCGGCGATCCCGTGGCTGGCGGCGGATATCCAGCATCTTCCGCTGCCGGAGGCCGCGTTCGACGGGGTACTCTGTTTTGGCGTAATGCAGGCGTTGTCGGAGCCTGCGCCGGCACTGGCCGAGATCCGGCGGGTCCTGCGTCCCGGTGGCGAGGCCTGGGTCGATGCGCTGAACCTGCGGTGTCTGCCCACGGCGCTTCGGGAGTGGCGGCGCCATCGCCGGGGCCGGCCGCCGCATTTGCGCTACGACGATCCCGCCGCCCTGCGTGCCACCGCCGAGGCCGAGGGTCTGGTGGCGCTGGAACTGGACTGGTTGCCGCTGGCACCCGGGCGTCTCGCGCGCCTGCAGCCACTGCTGGAGAACCGGGCCACCCGTGGCGTGCTGCAGACGGTGCCGGTCGCCGGGGCATGGCTGAGCCATTCGTTCATTCTGCGCTTGCGCAGGGCGTGATGCGCCAGTCGTCCGGCCCCTGTCGGGAAATTTTGCACTTGGCGGCGACGAGCTCCCTTGCGAACTCGAGGTCTGGTGAGGCGGCCCTCGATATCAGTGAGTTACCCGTTATTCGATGGAGTGGCATTGCGCTTGCTAACTCTTGGTAGAAAGCGTCTGATTGCAGTGTGCCCCGAAATTCCCCCGGTGCGGGTGGAGGCGGGTGCCCTGGCGCGAACGGCGTGACGCCGGGGACGGACCTGGAGCAGGCAAGAATGAGCGACGAACACGATCAGAACCACAGCCATGGCCCGGAGGGCGAGGATCCGTCCGGCAGCCCCGTGGATCGGGACGAGGCTTCAGCCGGCCCGCGCAGCCGGACCCGCCGCCGTCTGACCACCGCCGGCCTGGGTGGCGCGATGCTGGTGTCCCTCCCCGCCAAGTCGGTCTGGGGTGCGCAGGGCCAGTGCTCGCTGTCGGGCAATATCTTCTCCGCCAACGTCTCCAATATCGACCACGAGTGCACCGAGGGCGATGGCTGCACGCCGGGCTTCTGGAAGAACAACTGGTTCGCCTGGGACTGCACCGGCTACTCGCCGGGGACCTGCCACAAGACCAATCCACCGGGCAACCAGTGCCGCAGCTTCGATGCGACGGTGCATCCCGGTGGCGCGACCTCCTTCGAGTCGGTGTTCGGCTACAAACCGGAGTGTCTGAGTGGCTCGCCGTCGCTGATGGAGGTGCTGCAGGCCAGTGGCGTGTGCAGTGGCTCGCTGGACTGGCATGCGGTGGGGGCGGTCCTGAACGCGGCCTGCACCTCGATCGACTTTGGCGCCTCGGTGGATGAGGTGGTGAAGGCCTATTCCATGGCCCGCGATGACGCGGACAAGTACACGGCCGTGAAGAACGTCTTCGTCTACATGAACGAGCGCTTCTGCCCAATCAACAGCCAGGGCGACTGCGAGGATGGATACTCGCGCAACGAACTGGGCGTATGCGTAGAGGTGCGGACCACCACGTCCAACCAGAAGGGCAATCGCTGACCTGCGGGGCGCTGCCCCGGGTACGCCTGGCCGCACGGTAAACGAGGCGCACTTGTCCGTTCCCGAAGAACCCCTCGAACTGATTTCGCTGCCGGTCGCTCACGTGCGGGCGTGGGGCGAATCCGTGGTCGTCTATGATCAGCGCTGTGGCGAGACACACGTGCTGCAACCGCCCCTCACCGAGCTCTTCCAGGCCCTGCAAGAGGGGCCGATGACGCCGACGGCCCTGTTCGAGTACCTTGAACAGCGTTACGAAGCCGCCGAGGGGGAGCTGGAGGATGCGATGCAGGCCGGCCTGAGTCAGTTGCGGGAGCATCACCTGATCTGTGATCCGGCGGACTCGCGGGACGCGTGACAGCCCCAGAAGACCTGCGCGCGGGGCTGCGCGGCGCCGGGGTGGCCCTTCAGGTGGGCCCGTTCGTGGTCCGGCTGCGTTCGCGGCTGGACCGGGTCGAACGCGCGCTGGCCCTGTTCTACGACCGGCAGTTGCTGCCGCCGGAACAGGCGGCGTTTGCCGATTTTCACATCACGCTCGCACGGGCCTCCGGTCTGCACTGGCTCTGGCGCCCGCAGGCGCGATTCTTCCTCGACGGTCGATCACCGTTTCGCCCCCTCCCGCTGGCCCACGCCTACCCGCTGTTCGAGTGGGGACTGAACTGGTGCATTGCCCAGCACGCCCACGACTTCCTGATGATCCACGCGGCGGTGCTGGAACGTAACGGTCGGGCGCTGGTGATGCCGGGCGAGCCGGGGGCGGGGAAGAGCACGCTGACCGCCGCGCTGACCCTGTCCGGCTGGCGCCTGCTGTCGGACGAATTCGCCCTGCTTTCCCTGACGGACGGGCAGCTGGTGGCCCTGCCGCGCCCGGTCAGCCTGAAGAATGCAGCCATTGACCTGATCCGCGAGCGCTACCCGCAGGCGGTCATCGGGCCCGCCTCGCATGACACCAGCAAGGGGACCGTGGCGCATCTGAGACCGCCGGATGCGAGTATTCAGAAGATGCACGACCCGGCGCGACCGGCCTGGCTGGTCTTCCCGCGTTTTGCCGCGGGGGGCCGTGACCACCTTGCGCCGCTGGACCGGGCCGTGGCCCTGCAGCGGCTGGTCGGGTCGTCGTTCAACTACAGCGTGGTGGGGGCCGCGGGCTTCGAGGCCGCGGCCGACCTGATCGAGCAGAGTGCGTGCCTCGAGCTCGAGTACGCGGATCTGGATGCCACCCTGGGGCTGCTGAACGACCTGACCGCGGGGGGCGCGTGACATCCTCCGTGCTGACGCAACTGCTCGCGGTCCTGGGCACTCCGGAGTCGGCCGGGAGGCTTTCGCTGGCGGACTGGGACCTGCTGGTGCGGGTGGCGCGGGTGGCCTCCCTGGAAGGGCGGCTGCATGCATTGATCGAGGAGGCCGGGACACTGCCCGAGGTGCCACCGGCGCCGCGACGGCACCTGCACGCGGCCCGGGTCCTGGCGGACCGTCAGCACGCCATGGTCCGCTGGGAGGTGGCGCGGATCCACGAGGCCCTGGCGCCCGAGGCGATCCCGGTGATGCTGCTCAAGGGCGCTGCCTATGTCATGGCAGGCTTGCCCTGCGCCCCGGGGCGTCAGTTCTCCGATGTCGACATCCTCGTCCCGCAGGCGCGGATTGAGCAGGCGGAGCAGCACCTGTTTGTCCAGGGTTGGGTCTGCGAGGGCTACGATGCCTATGACCAGCGGTACTACCGCCAGTGGATGCACGAACTGCCGCCGCTCACGCATATCCAGCGCAAGAGCGTGCTGGACGTGCACCACACCATCCTGCCGCCGACCGCGCGGCTGCATCCCGACCCGGATCTTCTGTGGCAGGCGGCGCTGCCGCTCGACGACTATCCGGGTGTGTATATCCCGGCTCCGGTGGACATGGTCCTGCACAGCGCGACGCACCTGTTCCACGACGGCGAGCTGGAGAACGGGCTGCGGGACCTGGCCGATCTGGATGCGCTGCTGCGGTACTTTGTGGCCGAGGATCCGGGTTTCTGGGAGCGGCTGACGGCGCGCGCCTTCGAGATGGATCTGGCACGCCCGCTCTTCTACGCCCTGCGCTATGGCCGCGAATTCCTGCAGACCCCCGTGCCCGATTCGGCCTTCGCGGCCCTGGCCCGCGCGCGCCCGTCGGCGCCTCTGCGTGGGCTGATGGACGGGCTGTTCCGTCGCGGCCTGATACCCCATCACTGGAGCTGCGATGGCGTCGGGTCCGGCGCCGCGCGCTGGCTGTTGTACGTGCGTTCCCATTACCTGCGCATGCCGCTCCACCTGCTCCTGCCTCATCTGGTGCGCAAGGCGGTCAAGGACCAGCGCAAGGGGAAGCGGGAACGGCCCGAACCCTGAGGGAGACGCTGATTGAATCGCACGTCCGCGCTCGAGTCGCTTTTGCGTGCGAACAAGGCGCGGTGACTGCGGTGCAGTCATTCTGCACAAGGGAACCGCAACGCCGTTCCCGCGCCCGTTTTTGATCAACAACGGGCGGCCGAGCCCCGACTTTCACTAGCTTGTGGGGTTGGCACCCCAAGTTCCCCGATCCTGCGTTGCGCCGCTTGCGGGTAGAACCACTACCCGCTGCACGACGCGCCTTGTCTCGGAACGCTTTGTCTCGAAGAACCGGGGGGCACCAACGCGGACGTGCGATTCAATCAGCGTCTCCCTGAGGTCCGCGCGCTCCCGAACCCGCAGCTCGACCGCCGCCCGTCTACCCGACCAGCGGGCCTTTACCCGGTAGCGGGGTCCGCCTCTACGCTTAGGGGTGCCAGGAGCAGCTCGGCGCGAAACAGGACGCGTGGGCCGGCCACCAGGCCGAGGCAGCGGTAGCGCTGCTGTGCCATCCCGGAGCCGGCCAGGCCGCGATCCGAGGTGTCCACGTGTTCGGCCGGGCTCACCAGCATATGCAGGGCATCGGCGCTGCGCAGGGCGCGCGCCAGACGCTGGTCGACGCTGATGTGATGCGCGGTATAGATCATGGGGTCGCGATAGAAATCGTGGCCATCGGCATGGGCCTTCTCCAGCAGCGCGCAGGAGATCAGGGATGCCGGAAACATGTCGGGAAAGTTGACCCGGTCCTCCAGCTCGTCGAAGTAGTCCGCCTGGCGCACGAGCGAACCCGACAGCAGATTCTTCGCGTTGCTGTTGGTCATGAACTTGCGCTTGTGGAACCACCCGTTGTCCGGCAGTTCGCGGCGGTCCTCGAGCCGGTCGAGGTCGAACCCCGCGGGCAGGGGCAGTGCCGCGTCCGGCAGCGCGCGGGGGGTGGCCGTGTCGCGCACGTGTCCCAGCAGCACCAGACCGCCGGATGTGCGCATCGCGATGCGGTTCGACAGTTGCGGCCGTCCCGCCTCGTCCATGCGCCGGTTCGTGGGCTTGACCACGGTGGTCAGGGCCTCGTCCGGGCGCAGGGCCCCGGCAAAGGTGAACTGGTAGTTCCGGAATGGCCGTTCGCGGATGTTCCCGCTGTCGCCCTCCGCCTGGCGTACCTGCGTGATCAGGGCCTCGGCGAGGCATTCCAGTTGAAAGCCCAGCACAATCGGGCCGCCAAACGGGTTGCCGCGGATCCGCATCCACTTGTCGCCGTCATGGAACGGATTGAAGTCATCGGTGGCGTTGCGCGCCACGTCGATGTGGATCTGACGAAAGACGCGGGGGGCGTCGAGAGGGGGCGCGGCCATGGGCGTGCGTTCTACCGGGCAGGGCCTGCCGTGACGTGTGCGGGCGTCGATGGGTTACTCCCGGGCGTTTGCCAGCAGCGGACGAATCCGGTCCGCTGGCACCGCGTAGCTGATCCCGCTGGGGTGGCCGACCGCCGCCTCGCGTCCGCCCTGGACGAAGACCTGATTGATCACGCCGACGACTTCGCCGCTGTCGATCCGGTAGACGGGGCTACCGCTGTTGCCGGGGTAGGCGGTGGCATCCAGCTGAAACACCATGGGTGCGCCGGCCCGCAGTTGCCGGATGCGCGCCTCGCTCAGTTCGCTCGAGCGCCGGGCGGTGATCGCCATGGGGGTGCGCGCCGCCACGCTCGCGCGATGGGTCGCGGGATAGGTGCCCAGGACCATGCCGATCGGGAAGCCGGTAAAGGCCAGTTGTTCGCCTTCCCGCACGGCATCGGAGGATCCCAGCTGCAGGGGTGGCAGCGGGGGCCCGGCAATCCGCAGCAGGGCCAGGTCGTCGTCCGCCGAATGGGCCACCAGTTCCGCGCTGTGGATGGAGGTGTCACGGCCTTCGCCGCTGACCACCACGAGTTGTTCGCGGTTCTCGTGATCCAGGGACGTCGGGATCACATGGTGATTGGTGACGATCAGACTACCGTCGCCAACCGCAAAGCCGGTGGCGAGGTAATGGGCCCGGGGGCTGCGCGCGGGCTGGTGGGTGGCGATGCTGACCACCGAGGGTTTGACGCGCTCGATGGTGTCGGGCAGCGCATCGGCCGCGGCCGGGGGCTGGACGACCAGAAGGGCCAGAAGACTGGCCGCGGCCAGGGCCTTCAGCGTCCGCCATTTGCGCGGGCGGGTGCATGGCGCAGAGGCCGGTGACAAGAGGCCGGATCGCGTGCTCGTCGTATTGTTCATGGGCCACCCCCGCCGGTTGATGGTCCAAGTCTAGGCCAGGCGTCTCCGATCGTGGTGGCAGTGCGTTAGGTGACGCGGGTAGTGGCCGGCGGAGGCGTTAAGCCGAATGTTCAGTTGAAGACGATGGTCTTGTTGCCGTGGGTGAGGACGCGGCCTTCGAGGTGGTAGCGCAGGCCGCGGGCGAGGACCCATCGTTCGACGTCGCGGCCCTTGCGGATCAGGTCCTGCACGCCGTCGTCATGGCGGATGCGGGTGACGTCCTGTTCGATGATCGGGCCGGCGTCGAGGTCCTCGGTGACGTAGTGGCAGGTCGCACCGATCAGCTTAACGCCGCGGGCGAAGGCCTGGTGGTAGGGCCGTGCGCCGACGAACGACGGCAGGAAGCTGTGGTGGATGTTCAGGATGCGTTCGGGGTATTCGTCGCACAGCGCGGGCGGCAGGATCTGCATGTAGCGCGCCAGTACGATGGCGTCGGGCGCGAGTTCGGCGAGTCGCGCCTGCAGGGTAGCGAAGGCGGTCTCGCGGTCCTCGCGCGGCACGGGGATGTGCTCGAACGGGATGCCGTAGCACCGGGCCAGCGGCTCCAGGTCACGATGGTTGGAGAGGATCGCCGGGATCTCCATCGGCAGTTCGCCGTTGCTCCAGCGGGCCAGCAGGTCGCTGAGGCAGTGCGGCTCGCGCGAGACCATCAGGACCACACGTGGTCGCGTTTCGGCGCCCGCCAGCCACCAGTCCATGCCGAGATCGAGGGCCAGCTCGTCCAGGCGTTCGCGCAGGGCGGGCTCGGCATCGACGGGCAGCGAGAATACCCAGCGCATGAAGAACCAGCCGGCCTCGGCATCGGTGTGTTGTGCGGCCTCGGTGATCCAGCCATCGGTGTTGGCGATCGCGTTGGCGATGCGCGCGACGATCCCGTGCTGATCCGGGCAGCGAATACTCAGCCGAAAACGCGGTCGATCATCCATGTCGTTTGGAGTCCTGAATCAGGTCACGGGCGGTTAACAGGAAGTCGGGAAGACAGGAAGGATTTTTTTGAGTGCGGCACCCCTGACGTTCGGGGATATGCCAGCAACGGCGGGTGTGTCCGGCGCGCCCCAATCCAATTTTCTTCAAATCTTCTTGTCTTCCTGTAGATCGCCCTTTCAGGCGGATTCGCGGCGCAGGCCGGAGGGGATGGAGAAGGTGATGGTCTCTTCGCGGCCGGCGAGTTCGGAGACGGTATCGACGCCGTGCCCGCGCAGGAAGTCGAGCACCTCGTTGACCAGGACCTCCGGGGCCGAGGCGCCGGCGGTGACGCCGATGCGGCTCTTGCCCTCCAGCCAGGCGGGGTCGATGTCGGCGGCACCGTCCACCAGGTAGGAGGCTACGCCCATGCGGGCGCCGATCTCGCTCAGGCGGTTGGAGTTCGAGCTGTTCTTCGAGCCGACCACCAGCAGCAGGTCGCACTGCTTCGCCAGGTCCTTCACCGCATCCTGACGGTTCTGGGTGGCGTAGCAGATGTCCATCTTGCGCGGGCCCTCGATCTTCGGGAAGCGCGCGGTAAGGGCATCGATGATGCCGGCGGTGTCGTCCATCGACAGCGTGGTCTGGGAGACGAAGGCCAGACGGTCCGGGTTCGCAACCTCCAGATTCTCGACGTCCGCGATGGTCTCGACCAGCATCATGCAGCCGCCCCGGGAGTCGTCGAACTGGCCCATGGTGCCCTCGACCTCGGGGTGCCCGGCGTGGCCGATCAGTACGACCTCGCGACCCTCGCGGGCGTAGCGCGCCACCTCCAGATGGACCTTGGTGACCAGCGGGCAGGTGGCATCGAACACGGTCAGGCCGCGATCCTCGGCCTCCTGCTGCACGCGGCGCGGCACGCCGTGCGCTGAGAAGATCACCACCTGGCCGTCGGGCACTTCGCTCAGTTCCTCGACGAAGCGCACGCCCGCATCCGTCAGGCGGCCGACCACGTGGCGGTTGTGCACCACCTCGTGGCGCACGTACAGCGGCGCGCCGTAGATCTCCAGGGCGCGTTCCACGATCTCGATGGCGCGTTCCACCCCGGCGCAGAAACCGCGCGGATTGGCGAGCTGGGCCTGGATACTCATGGTGTTCTCCTGCGGTCGGTCGCGACCTATTGTGGCTCCCGTACGGATACCACATCCACCTCGAAGGTGAAGTGTTGCCCCGCCAGCGGGTGGTTGAAATCCACCGTCACGGTGTCGTCCTCCACCGCTTCGATGCGGCCGGGCACGGCCTCGCCGGAGGGGCTGTTGAACTCGTAGATGTAGTCCACTTCCAGCGGCAGGTCATCCGGGAACTGCGAGCGCGGCATGCGTTGCACCGCCGCCTGATCCCGGAACGGGAACATGACGCCGGCCTCGATCGCAAATTCCCGGTGGTCGCCGGCCTCCAGCCCGACCAGCAGATCCTCCAGGCCGGGCAGGATCTCGCCGGAGCCGATCTCCAGGGTAATGGGTTCGTCGCCGGTCCCGTCCACTACAAAGCCGTTTTCGAGGATCAGGCGATAGTGCATCTCGATGTGCGCGCCCTTGGTGGCCGTGGTCATGCGTGCTCCCGTGTTCAGTGCTTGTCTTCGGAATGGCTGTGGTCACCCTCGATGAAGGTCGCCACGATCAGCGTGATCGCCCCCACCACGATGGCCATGTCCGCCACGTTGAAGGCCGGCCAGTGATAGCCCGCCCAGTGAAAGTCGAGAAAATCCACCACCGCGCCATAGCGCACGCGGTCGATCAGGTTGCCCACGGCCCCGCCCAGTACCAGGCCCAGGGCCGTCACCGACCACCACGCCCGGCGCGGCAGGCGGGCCAGCCAGCCGATGATCAGCAGCCCGATCACCACGGCGATGCCGGTCAGCAGCCAGCGGCCCCAGTCCCCGGCGCCGGCCAGGAAGCTGAAGGCCGCACCGGGGTTGTAGACCAGCGACAGATTGAAGAAGCTCGTCACCTCGACCGGGGCGAACAGCGTCAGCGCGTGTTCCGCCCAGATCTTGGTGACCTGGTCCGCGACCACGATCGCGGCCGCGATCAGCAGCCCCGGGCCCAGACCGGAACCCCGCAGTTGCATCAGGCGAAGTGCCGGGTCTCGCCCGGGCCTTCCACGTTGCTGACGCAGCGCCCGCACAGTTCCGGGTGTTGCGCGTGCTCGCCGACATCCGGACGGCGGTGCCAGCAGCGCACGCACTTGGGCTGTTCGCTCTTGTGCACCACCACGCCCAGCGCTGTCCCGTCTGTCAGTTCGGCGGTATGCGCGCCTTCCGGGGCGGCGCCCTCGGCCAGACGGGCCTCGGAGGTGATCAACACGAAGCGCAGCTCGTCGCCCAGGCGCTCCAGCAGCGCGCGCGTCGCGGAGTCGGCCGGCAGATGCAGGTCGATCTCGGCATTCAGCGAGGCGCCGATGCCCTGTTCGTTGCGCGCCAGTTCCAGCGCGCGGGCGACGTGGGTGCGCACCTCCAGGATGCGGTCCCAGTCACCGTCGGAGAACGTCGCGTCCTCCGGCAGCGGGGCCAGTCCCTCGTACCAGGTGGCGAACAGCACGCTGTCCGGCCGCTCGCCGGGCAGCAGCTCCCAGATCTCTTCGGCGGTAAAGGTCAGGATCG
This sequence comes from Thioalkalivibrio sp. ALE28, assembly GCF_000377425.1. NCBI lineage: Bacteria > Pseudomonadati > Pseudomonadota > Gammaproteobacteria > Chromatiales > Ectothiorhodospiraceae > Thioalkalivibrio > Thioalkalivibrio sp. ALE28. The sequence continues at coordinate 70,608 of NZ_KB898103.1, forward strand.
GAGCCACCCAGCGGGTCAGGGCCTCGGCCACGTGGTACAGCGCGGTCTGCGCCGAGCGCCGGGCGTGCGAATCCGCCTGCGTGGTGTACTGGCGATCCTTGATCACGTCCAGGTAGAAGCTGCCCAGCTCCACCGAGCAGAAGTTGTGTACCCGCTGGTAGATCTGGTGGAACAGGTAGTCGTCATAGGCCTTGGTGACCTGGCCCTGTACCTGCAGCGCGCGGGCGACGATCCAGCGATCCAGCGGCAGCAGATCGTCCAGCGGCAGGGCGTGCTCGGCCGGCTCGAAGCCGTTGAGGTTGCCCAGCAGGAAGCGCGTGGTGTTGCGGATGCGGCGGTAGGCATCGGCGGTGCGATCGAGGATGTCCTTGGAGATCGCCATCTCGCCGGAGAAGTCGGTGGCCGCGACCCACAGGCGCAGGATATCCGCGCCCAGGGTGGAGACGACCTCCTGCGGCGCGACCACGTTGCCGCGCGACTTGGACATCTTCTCGCCCTTCTCGTCCACGGTGAAGCCGTGGGTCAGCACCGCCTTGTACGGCGCCGCGCCGCGCATGGCCACGCTGGTCAGCAGGCTGGACTGGAACCAGCCGCGGTGCTGGTCGGAGCCTTCCAGGAACAGGTCCACCGGCAGTCCGCCCAGTTCCGGGCGCTTCTCCACCACCGTGGAGTGCAGCACGCCGGAGTCGAACCAGACGTCGAGGGTGTCGTTCAGCTTCACGTAGTCGTCGGCCTTGTCGCCCAGCAACTCCTTCGGGTCCAGCTGGAACCACGCCTCGATGCCTTCCTGCTCGATGCGCTGCGCGACTGCCTCGACCAACTCCGCGGTGTGCGGGTGCAGGCGGTTGGTTTCCTTGTGCACGAAGAACGGGATCGGCACGCCCCAGTTACGCTGGCGCGAGATGCACCAGTCCGGACGGTTGACCACCATGCCGTGGATGCGGGCCTGGCCCCAGCTCGGCATCCACCGGGTGTCGGCGATCGCCTTGAGCGCATCCGCGCGCAGCTCGGCGCGGTCCATGCTGATGAACCACTGCGGGGTCGCGCGGAAGATGATCGGCGTCTTGTGGCGCCAGCAGTGCGGATAGCTGTGCTCGAACTTCACTGCCACGATCAGCGCGCCGTGTTCCTTCAGTACGTCGATCACATGGCCGTTGGCCTGGTGCACGTTCTCGCCGGCGAAATGCGGGGTGTCCGGCAGGAAGCGCCCGTCCGGGCCCACCGGGTTTTCCACCGGCAGGCTGTACTGCAACCCGACCGCGTAGTCCTCCTGGCCGTGGCCGGGGGCGGTGTGCACCGCGCCGGTACCGGTCTCGGTGGTCACGTGGTCGCCCAGGATCAGCGGGACTTCGCGGTCCAGGAACGGGTGGCGCAGCATCAGGCCTTCCAGCGCCTGGCCCTTGGCGCGGGCGACGATCCGGCCCTCGCCCAGCGAATAGCGGGCCAGGCAGTCCTCGACCAGGTCCTCCGCCAGCAGGATGCGCTCGTGCTCCAGCTCCACCAGGGCGTAGTCCAGCTCCGGGTGCAGGGCGACCGCCTGGTTGGCCGGCAGGGTCCACGGCGTGGTGGTCCAGATGACCACGCTGATCGGGCCGCGCGAGCCGTCGATGCCGTCGAAGCGGCGCAGGAAGTCGATGTCGTCGACCACGCGGAAGCGCACGTCGATCGCCTGCGAGATCTTGTCCTCGTACTCGACCTCGGCCTCGGCCAGGGCCGAGCCGCAGTCCACGCACCAGTGCACCGGCTTCTCGCCCATCTGCACGTGGCCGCGCTTGAAGATCGTGCCCAGCGCGCGAACGGTATCGGCCTCCACCTGGTAGTTCATGGTCAGGTAGGGGTGGTCCCAGTCGCCCAGTACGCCCAGGCGCTGGAAGTCCGCACTCTGGCCGTCCACCTGCTCCTGGGCGTATTCGCGGCAGGCCTTGCGGAAGGTCGCGGCATCCACGTCGCGCCCGGCCTTGCCCAGGTTCTGTTCCACCTTCAGCTCGATCGGCAGGCCGTGGCAGTCCCAGCCCGGCACGTAGGGCGCATCAAAGCCGGCCAGGGTGCGGCTTTTCACGATCACGTCCTTGAGGATCTTGTTGACCGCGTGGCCGACATGGATCGAGCCGTTGGCGTAGGGCGGGCCGTCCGCCAGCACGAAGCGCGGCCGCCCGGCACAGTGCTCGCGCAGGCGCTGGTAGCGGTCCTCGGCCTTCCAGGCCTCCAGCCATTCGGGCTCCCGCGTCGCCAGGCCGGCGCGCATGGGGAAGGCCGTCTCGGGCAGGTTGAGGGTGTCCTTGTAGGGATTCGGCGGTGCCGGTTTGCGTGCCATGAGCGAGTTCCGGATCGGCCCTGCGGGCCGGTTTCAGTCGAGTTCGGAGAGTTGCATGCGGGCCGTGTCGACGTCGCGCGCGATCTGTGCGCGCAGCGCCTCCAGGCCCTCGAAGCGTTGTTCGCCGCGCACCTGCGCGACCGGCTCGAAGCACACGGCCTCGCCGTACAGGTCGGGCTGGCCCTCGAGCACGTGGGCCTCCAGGCGCTGTTCGGTGCCGTCCACGGTCGGGCGCCAGCCGATATTGGCGACCGCCGGCAGGGACTCGCCGGAGGCGCGTCGCAGCCAGCCGGAGTACACCCCGCGCAGCGCCAGCGGCCAGGGCCCCAGGCGCAGGTTCGCGGTGGGGAAGCCGATGGTGCGCCCGCGCTTCTCGCCATGCGCGACCCGACCGTGCAGGCGGTAGGGCCGGCCGAGCAGCTCGGTCACCCGGGCGAAGTCCCCGGCGACGGCCGCGGCGCGCACCCGCGTGCTGCTGATACGGCCCTCGGCGTCCCGCACCGTCGGGGTGGACTCCACAGTGAAACCGAGGCGTCGGCCGGCGGTCTGCAGCGCGGCCTGGTCGCCCTCGCGGCCGCGTCCGAAGCGGAAGTCGTCCCCGACCAAGACGTGCCGCGCCCCCAGCCGCTGGTGCAGGACCTCCTCCATGAAGGCGTTCGCCGACAGCCCGGCCAGGTGCGCGTCGAAGCGCAGGATCCAGGCGGCATCCAGGGCGCTGTCGCCCAGGGTGACCAGGCGGTCGCGCAGCCGCTGCAGGCGCCCGGGCGGAGCCGGGGCCTGGGTCCGCGCGCCAAAGTACTCGCGCGGCAGCGGTTCGAAGGTCATCAGGAGCGCCGGCGCCTGGCGATCCTGCGCCGCCTCGAGCAGGCGCCCCAGAACAGCCTGATGACCACGATGGAGACCATCAAAGTTGCCAATGGTCACCACCGCGCCGTGCAGGCCGGCCGCCTCGAACGCCTTGCTGTCGGCCGGCCCCAGGCCGCGAATCAGCCGCATCGCCCCGATCCCGCGCAAAACCGCGAGTATAACCCGCCGGGGCCACCCCGGGCATCATTGATCCGCGCCTTCCGTGGACTCGCGCAGCAACAGGTGACGCGGGCGCAGCCCGGCCAGCCACAGCGTGGCGGCGAGCGTGGCGGTCCCGGCCAGAATCAGACCCGCGAGCGCCATAAGGCGTGTATCGATGGACCACTCGGTCCACTGGCCGAACTCGGGCGAGAGCCAGGCCAGCACGCCGATCATCGCGGCCAGGCCCAGCGGCAGCCCGAGCCGCAGCCGGCGCAGGCCCGGGCCCGGCTGGTAGATGCCCTCGCGGATCAGCCCGCGATAGAGCAGCCCGGCGTTGATGTAGGCGGAGGCCGAGGTGGCGAGCGCCAGCCCGGCATGCGCCCCCGGCATACCGGAGAGATACCACGGCAGCACGAAGGCCCCGTTCAGCACCATGTTCCAGAGCATGGCGATGATCGCGATCTTGACCGGGGTCTTCGTGTCCTGGCGGGCGAAGAAGCCGGGTGCCAGGACCTTGATCAGGATGAACCCGGGCAGGCCCAGGGCGTAGGCGGCCAGCGCCATCGCGGTCATGTAGGTGTCGAACTGGGTGAAGGCCTGGTACTGGATCAGCGTGGCCAGGATCGGCACCGCCAGCACCACCAGTCCGACCATGGACGGCAGCGCCACCAGCATCGCCAGGCGCAGGGCCCAGTCCAGCGTACGGCCGAACGCGGCCGGGTCGGCCTGGTTGTACTGGCGCGCCAGGCGCGGAAGGATCACCGTGCCGATGGCGATCCCGAACAGCGCCAGCGGCAGCTCCACGAAGCGGTCGCCGAAGTACAGCCAGGAGATCGACCCTGCGACCAGAAACGAGGCGATCAGGGTGTCCACCAGCAGGTTGATCTGCACCACCGAGGTCCCGAGGATCGCCGGCAGCATCAGCTTCACGATCCGGCGAACCCCCTCGTGGGCGCGCCGGAAGCGGGGGCGGGGCAGCAGTCCCGCGCGCCACAGGAACGGGATCTGGAAGGCGAGTTGCAGGGCCCCGGCGATGAACACGCCCCAGGCCAGGGCCATGATCGGTTCTTCGAACATCGGCGCCAGCCACAGCGCCGCGCCGATCAGCGCCAGATTCAGGAACACCGGGGTGAAGGCGGGCACCGCGAAACGCCCGATGCTGTTGAGGATGCCGGCCGCCATCGCGGTCAGCGAGATGAACAGCAGGTACGGGAAGGTGATCCGCAGCATGGTGGCGGCCAGATCCTCGCGCCCGGCCTCCTGGGTGCCCAGGCCCGGGGCGAATACCCAGATCAGCGCCGGTGCCGCCAGGACCCCGATCAGGGTCACCACGGTCACCACGGTCATCAGGGTGCCGGCGGTGTGATCCAGCAGATCGCGCAGGGCTTCGCGCCCGCGCTTCTCGCGAAACTCGGCGAAAACCGGCACGAAGGCCTGGTTGAAGGCGCCCTCGGCGAACAGCCGGCGCAGGAAGTTGGGGATGCGAAAGGCGACGAAGAAGGCGTCGGTCGCGGGGCCGGCGCCGAAGGTGACCGCCAGCACCATGTCGCGCAGATAGCCCATGATCCGGGAGATCATGGTCATGCCACTGACAACGGCGGTGGAGCGGAACAGGCGGTTCATCGCGTGCGGGCGGCCGACGGGAAAGCCCCGCAGTGTACTTGAATCACCCGCGCCGGACTGCTGCCTTCGCCACGAAGCCCGCGACGAAAGACCAGGTGAAAAGCGATTTCACCACGAAGGGCACGAAGGGCACGAAGGCACGAAGAAGGTCAAGGTCAAGGGCGCTTGCACCACGGAGGGCACAGAGGACACGGAGAGAAAGAGGGTTCGTTTGGTAGGGGCGTGGATGAGCGCAGCGAATCGCATCAATCCCAACGGACGGCCCAGCGTCGATGCGTTTCGCATCGTTCATCGCATCCTGCCGCTTCCGAGCCGGTATCCACCTCAAGTCTTTGCAGCTTTCTCCGTGGTCTCCGTGGTCTCTGTGTGCTCTGTGGTGAAAATGCCTTTGCCCTTCTTCGTGCCTTCGTGTGCTTCGTGGTGAATACAGGTGGTGAGATCAGAATGCCGGGCACGAAAAAGGCCGCCCGGAGGCGGCCTTCTTGGACGGTCCAGTGAAGGAGCCGTCAGCCATGGGAGTGGCGCCTTAGATGGCGGTCACTTCGCCGGCGGCGAGGCCCTTGGCGGTTTCCTGGATCTCAAAGGAGACCTTCTGGCCTTCGGCCAGGGTCTTGAAACCCGAACCGTTGATCGCGGAGAAATGGACGAACACGTCCTTGCCGCCATCATCGGGGGTGATGAAACCGAAACCCTTGCTCTCGTTGAACCACTTCACAACACCAGTATTCACAACTTGTAACCTCTTCATGTAACTAACAAATGTGTTCGCGGCATGCTGCCAACAGATCAACGGGAGCACTGGTTCAGAAACTAGAAACTTCCTAGTGTTGCCGCTCAACCACGAATCACGTCTCCGACTATACGCCGCATCCCCGGCGAAATCCAACGCCCCTCCATGAACTTTTTTTGGCGCTGCAGCGCCGATTTTCCGCACGCCGGTGGGGCAGCCGCGGCTCCACGAGGCAGGGCCAGGTCAAAAGCGGATTGACCACGAAGCTCACGAAGGCACGAAGAAGGGCAAAGGCATTTTCACCACAGAGCACACAGAGAGCACGGAGGACACGGAGAAAGGCGGGGGCGGTTTTGTAGCGGGTGGGATGCAGATGGGCGCAGCGAAACGCATCGATCCCGTGGAGCGGCCCGCCCCCGATGCGTTTCGCTGCGCTCAACACCTCCTGCCCCCCGGGGAATCTGTTGCTTTCCTCCGTGTCCTCCGTGGCCTCTGTGGTGCGATTGCCCTTGACCCTGCCCTTCTTCGTGCCTTCGTGAGCTTCGTGGTGACAAAAAGGGGCGACAGATCAGAGCTGGCGGATGTCGACGAAGCTGCCGCGGGTGGTCTGGTGCAGGCGGGGCAGGACGTCGAGGATGACGCGGGCGGCGTCCTCGGGGTTGGGCATGTCGCGGGTGCCGCGCGCGGCCTTCAGGCGCTGGAGGACCGGAAAGCTCTCGCGGTCGGCCTCGTCGCACAGGTAGTCCTGCATCGCAGTATCCACCAGGCCCGGGGCGAAGGCGTTGATCGCCGTCTCTTCCGGGAATTCGTGGGCGTAGAGCTGCATCATCATGTTCAGCGCCGCCTTGGAGAGCGAGTAGCCGCTCCAGCCGGCATGTCCGGAGACCGAGGCGCCGGAGGAGATGGCGATGATCTGGCCAACCCGCACGCGGTGCTTCAGCAGCGCGTCGAGGATCACCTTGTTGGCGAAGGTGTTCACGTCCATGAGCAGGCGTAGCTCGTCCATCGGCGCGTCCTGCATGCGCTGCATGTGGCCCAACAGTCCCGCGTTGAGCACCACCAGGTCCAGCGAGTCCACGCCCTGCAGCAGGCGTTCCATCGCGGCCCCGGTGGCGGTGAAGTCGCCGAGGTCCACCCGCTCGTCACCGCTGACCCCGGCCTCGGGGCAGCCGCGACGGCTCATGCCATAGACGTTTGCGCCCTGTTCCAGCAGTACCCGGGTCAGCCCCAGGCCCAGCCCGCTGGAGTTGCCGGTCACGAGCGCCGAACCAAAACGGCCGTCCTGCATATCGCTCTCCTTCAGGTTCTGAATGTGCGGATTGTCTACCACGAAGCACACGAAGACACGAAGAAGGGCCAAGTCAAGAGCGTTTGCACAGGAAGATGCGAAGACCGGAAGAGGGATATGGGATGAAGCACGAGTGCTTTGCCGGACATCTCGGATGTGCCTCGGCCGCCCATCCAGTACCCACCAAAATCCTTCCAGACTTCCCGTCTTCCTGTGAATCGCCCTTGCCCTTCTTCGTGCCTTCGTGTGCTTCGTGGTGAATTAAGAAGGACTACCCCGGCGTACGGGGACGTTCGCGCCACTGGCGTTCGAGGTCGGCGGCCGGCATCGGGCGGCCGAGCAGGAAGCCCTGGATCTCGTCGCAGCCCATCTCGCGCAGGAAGCGGTGCTGCTCCTCGGTCTCTACGCCTTCGGCCAGCACCCGCAGTTTGAGGGTCTTGCCCAGGCCGATGATGGCGCGGGTGATGGCCTCGTCGTCCGGGTCGTTGCCGATGCCCCAGGTGAACTCGCGGTCGATCTTCAGCGTGGTCAGCGGCAGCCGCCGCAGGTAGCGCAGGGATGATTGTCCGGTGCCAAAGTCGTCGATCGCCACCGACACCCCGAGATGCACCAGGCGCTGGAGTATGGCCGCGGCCGCGTCGATGTCCTCGACCAGGACACTCTCGGTGACCTCCACCTCCAGGCGCTCGGGGGCGAGCCCGGCTGCCTGAAGCGTCTCGAGGATGCGCTCGGGCAGGTTGGGGTCGGCGAACTGGCGCGCAGAGAGGTTGATCGCCAGGCGTAGCGCCGGCAGGCCCTTGAGGTCCCATTCCACCAGTTGTTGCGTGGCGGTGCGCAGCACCCAGTCGCCGATCGGCACGATCAGCCCGGTCTGTTCCGCCAGCGGGATGAAATCCGCCGGCGAGATCATCCCGCGCTCCGGGTGGCGCCAGCGGATCAGGGCCTCGATGCCGACCGTGTCACCCCGATTCAGGCCAGTCTGCGGCTGATAGTGGAGCTCGAACTCGCTCTGGCGCAGCGCGGTGCGCAGCCCCTGCTCCAGTTCCAGTTGCTCGCGCGCCTGGGTGTTCAGCCTCTGCGTGTAGAAGCGACAGGTGTTGCCGCCGGCGTTCTTGGCATCGTGCAGGGCGCTGGTGGCATGGCGCAGCAGGTCGTCCTTGCCCCGTGCATCCTGCGGGAACAGGCTGACGCCGGCACTGATCGTCGCCACATGCTGGCCATCCCCCAGGGCGAACGGCTCGGCGCAGTGTTGCAGGATGGCCTGCGCGCGATCACGGGCCTCGGCCGGGTCCGCGATCGCGGTCAGGACCAGGGCGAATTCGTCCGCGGCCAGTCGTGCGAGGGTGTCGCGTGGCTGCAACTGATGCTGCAGCCGTTGTGCCAGTGCGTTCAGCAGGGCGTCCCCGGTGTCGTGTCCCAGGGTGCTGTTGATCGAGGTGAAGCGGTCGATGTCCAGCAGCAGTACCGCCAGTGGTTCCCCCTGGCGCTCGGCCTCGTCGAGGGTGGCGCGCAGGCGGGTGCGCAGCCCGGTCCGGTTGGGGAGGCCGGTCAGGGCGTCGAAATTCACCAGCTTGAACAGGGCCTGTTCAGTCTTCTCGCGCTCGGTCAGGTCCTGGTGGATGCCGAGGATGCGCGTGGGCGTCTCCTCTGCGCGTTCGCCTTCGGCCAGCATGTAGCGTTCTTCGCCGTGGGGCAGCAGCAGGCGATGCCGGATGGAGAAGCGGTGGGTCTGGCCGTTGGCCAGGCGCAGCAGGGCGAATGCCAGCGCGGCGCGATCATCCGGATGGGTGGCCTGCACCAGGGCCTCGCGGGTCAGGGTGCGGGGCTGGTCGCCATGTCCGAAGAGTTTGCTTGCCTCGGGCGAGAGGTGGACCTCGTCGGTCTCCAGGTCCAGGTCCCAGTGGCCGATGCGGGCCACACGCTGTGCGGCCAGCAGGCGTTGATGGCTGTCCTGCAGGGCCTGCTCGGCGCGCATGCGTTCCTGCACCTGATGGGTCAGCAGGTCGATAGCCTCGCGCAGGTGTTCGGCCTGCTCCGGTGTGTCGTCCGGCCGGTCCGCGCGCTGTTCGCGCAGGACCGCGAACTGCAGCGGCTCTAGGGCGTGCTGGCAGGTCCCGATGTCGATCAGGGCGGGACGGGGCCGGCCGTCCTCGCGGACCAGGTCCACCGGGTCGCGCCGCGGGATCCAGCCCTCTGCCCGGGTCGCCTCGCGCAGCCGCTCGTGCAGGTCGAAGGCCGGGTCTCGCGGCGTGATCAGGCGGGCCAGATTGCGGCCGTCCAGGCTGCAGGCGGTGGTGCCGAACAGGCGTTCCGCCGCCGGGTTGGCGTAGCGTACGGTGCCGTCGGCCGTGACGAAGAGGATCGCCTCGCTCAGCGCGTTCACCAGATCGAGCGGGGCGGGGCTTTGACGGGTCTCCAGGGCGTAGGTCATGGCGTATCGCCGGATTCGCGCTGGGCGTCGGGGTCCGCTTGCCAGCGGTAGTCGGCTTCGACCCGGTTGCCGCTGCCGTGATAGCGCACCTGTTCGCACAGCTGGCGTACCAGAGTCAGTCCGCGCCCCCACAGGCGCTGGTCGCCACGGCCCTCCAGGGCTTCCTGGATCCGCTGGTGGTCGAAGCCCGGTCCGCTGTCGCGCACGCGGATGCGGATGCAGTGCTGACCATCCAGCGGGCGGTAGCGCAGGGAGAGGGCGATCCGGCCGCGGATGTCGCTCAGGGCCGCGGCGCGCTGGCGATAGTACTGCTCGAAGCCCTCCACCGTGGCCTTCATGCCGGAGTCCAGCCGCAGGACGCCGTGTTCGAAGGCGTTGTTGCACAGCTCCGCAATCACGGTCTGCAGGGCCTCGGCGTGCCCGCCCCCCAGATTCGGCAGCCATTCGCGGAGCTGGTTGCGAGCCGCGCCGACCAGGTCGACTTCGGCCAGGCGCTGGTCGCTGGCCTCCAGGGACCAGCGCAGCGTGCCCCGAAGCTCGCGGCTCTGCGGTCGTTCGCTCTCGGTCACTACCGCCGGGCTGCAGTCGATGGTGACCAGGGTCATGTCGTCGGCGGGGGTCTGATCGCCACAGTGGAGATCCAGCGCCTTGCGGATGCGCTCGAAGGCGGTCCCGGCCGATTCGCTGGCCTGGCAGTGGCGGAAGATCGCGTCCTCGCCAAAGGCCGTTCCGGCGATGTCGGTGGCTTCGAGGACGCCGTCGCTGACCAGCGTCAGCCAGTCGCCGTCGTCGAGCTCGTAGCTGCGCGCCCCGGTGTCGAGGTCCAGCCGGTCGAGGATGCCCAGGGGCATCGCCTGGGACTGGATGCGCCGGACCCGGTCCTGGCGCGTGTTGCAAAGCCAGGCGTCCGGCATGCCGCCGTTCCACAGCCGGACGCGGCTTCCGTCGGCGGAGAAGGTGGCGAGCAGGGCGCCCATGAACATCGCCGCGGGCAGGAAGTCGTGCAGCACGTGGTTCAGTTCGTGCAGTAGCTCCTGGTCGTCGACGCCCGCCTGGGTCAGGGTGTGGAAGGTCTCGCTGACCGGGTAGGTGCCGATCGCCGCGCTGAGGCCGTGGCCGGTGAAATCCCCCACCAGGACGCGCAGCGCACCGTCCGGCGTGTAGTCCGACAGCACCACATCGCCGCTGAAGGTGGAGGCCGCGCGGCGGTAGAGCTGCAGCCGGTCGAGGCCGCGATTGCGACGGGTGATCGCGCGAGAGAACAGGCCCTCGGCGGTTTCCTCTTCCCAGGCCTGGCGGGCCTGGGCCCGCAGCAGGGCGGCGTTGCGGCTTTGCAGGCCAGTGTGCAGGTCGCGCAGGCGCTCCATCGCGTGGATCTTGGCCTTCAGGATCGCGAGGTTCAGCGGCTTGCTAAGGAAGTCGTCGCCGCCCGATTCGATCGCCCGCAGCAGCGCGTTTTCGTCGTCCAGCGCGGTCAGAAAGATCACCGGGATGAAGTGCGCGCCCATCTCCGCCTTGATCCGGGACGTCGCCTGGTAGCCGTCCATCTCCGGCATCATCACGTCCATCAGGATCAGGTCGGGTGCCTGCTCCCGGCAGGCCTGCAGGGCCGTCCGGCCATCCGAGGCCTCGCGCACCTCGTAGCCGGCGCCCACCAGCATCATGCGCAGCAGTCGCCGGTTGTGCGGGTCGTCGTCGGCGACCAGTACTCGGCCTTCGCCGGAGATCAGGTCACCGGGCGGGGTCGAGCGCGGCTCGGGGGCGGTGTCGTCCACGGGGCCGGTTACTGGATGCGGAACAGGCGGCCAAAATTGGCGATGTCCAGTACCTTGCGCACGCCCTCCGAGGCACCGGTGATGCTGACGTCGGAGAACTCGCCGCCGGCGTGTTCGCGCAGCAGGAGCAGCATGCCGAGTGCGGAGCTGTCCATGTACTCGGTATGGGCGAGGTCGACGATGTAGCGCACGCCGGTCCCGCCGGTGTCGCGGTAGGCGGCGCGGAAATCCTGGTGCTGCTCGAAGTCGAACCGGCCCTTGACCCGGATGCGGACTTCCTTGCCGTCGTCGGAGGTGTACTGCTCGATGCTCATATGCGGTTCCTGGCGCTGTGGCGGGCTTCATGCCCGGTGAGAGTTGGTACGCGGCCCCGGGATTCGCGATCGGGTACGCGGGGGTTCGACGGAAAATCCTCAGAACAATTCCACATCCCCCGTGCCCATGTTCTGCTGGTTGACTGCGCGGTGATAGGTCTCCTGGCGGCGCTCGCGCCATTCGCGCACGCGGGTGGCCATGGCCCGCGCGTCCTCGGTAGAGCGGGCCTCGTGCAGGATGCTTCGCAGCTCCTGCAGATGTGCCACGGCCTCCTCCGCGGTGCCCAGTGACTGGCGGGCGATGTCCTCGAACTGCAGCGAGCGCACGGCGGTCGCGACCGCCTGGTTCATGCGCTCGCTCAGCTCGGCCTCCTCGCGGATGCGGTCCTCGAGCTCGTCGGTGGCGCGCTGCGCGTAGGCGAACAACCGGGTGATGCGTTCCTTCTCGCCCATACTTTGGTTCATGTCGCGCGAGGCCATGTCGTGTACGGTCCCGTGGACCTTGTTGATCGATTCGCGGGCCTGGTCGATCTGCGCGCGGATGTCGTCGTGGAAGGTGGCCGAGCGCTGGGACAGCGAGCGCACCTCTTCGGCGACCACCGAGAAGCCGCGCCCGGCCTCGCCGGCCCGCGCCGCCTCGATGCTGGCATTGAGCGCCAGCAGGTTGGTCTGCCCGGCGATCGCGCCGGCGCTGTCCAGCAGCTTGAACACCCCGTCCATGTGCTGGCTCATGTCCTCCATGTGGTGGGCGCTCTCCACGCTCTGGCGGCTGATTTCCACCAGGGTGTCGATGAACATCTGCAGGGTCTCGTCGGACTTGCGGGTCAGTTCGGTGATGACCTCGGCGTGGGTCATACCCTGCCCGTCAGCGCCCTCTCGCGCGACGTCGCTGGTCATCAGTTCCATCTGGCGGTCGGCGATCTGGTGCATCTCGTTGAAGCTGGTGCCCAGTTCCTGCACGGCATCGGCGATCAGCCCGCGCTGGCGGCCGATCTCCGCCTCCAGCTGGTCCAGCTCGAAGCGCATCGCCTGGTCCAGCGCGTCGGAGAGTTCACTGCCGCCGGTGGGCTGGCTCGCGGTCATGTCCGCGCTGGATTCGGCCGCCGGGGCCGGCCCGCGCAGATACGCGCCTGCGGTGATCAGGGCCGCCAGTCCGGCCAGGATTGCGGCCCCCAGAGCGATCCAGCCGGCCCCATTCAGTGCGGCGAGGATCGCCCCGAGCAGGAGCAAAACGGCGAGGCTGAGCGTCAGCCCCTTCTGGGTGATGTCACGGGTCAGCCATTGCATACGGTGGTCCATTCCGGTGGCTCCTATTCGCCGGCTGCGGCGGCTTTGCGGTGATCGCGGATCAGCGCGGTGGCGATCCGGCCCAGCGGCAGCACCTGGTCGGCGGCGTCCAGCTTGACCGCCTCGCCGGGCATACCCCAGACCAGGCTGGTGCTCTCGTCCTGGGCGATGGTGTGGGCCCCGGCCTCGCGCAGCGCCTTGAGCCCGCGGGCCCCGTCGTCACCCATGCCGGTCAGCAGGGCGGCCACGATGTTGGCCCCGGCCTGTTCTGCGGCCGAGTTGAACAGCACGTCCACGCTGGGGCGATGACGGTTCACGGGGCCGCTGCGGTCCAGGCGGCAGACGTAGCGGGCGCCGTCCCGCGCCAGACGCAGGTGGTAGTCGGTACCCGGGGCGACGTAGGCATGCCCGGGCATCACGATGTCGCCGTCCTCGGCCTCCTTCACGCTGAGCGCGGTGTTCCGATCCATGCGTTCTGCAAAGGCGCGACTGAAGCCGGAGGGGATGTGCTGGGTGATCAGGATGCCCGGGGCGTCCGGCGGCAGGGCCGTTAGCACCTCGCGCAGGGCCTCCGTACCCCCGGTGGAGGCCCCCAGGGCGATTACCCGGTCAGTGGTGCGAAAGCGCCCCGCGCCCGCGGAGGCGAGCCGCTGCGGCGCTGCTGCCGGGGTCGCGCTGCGGGCCTGCAGGCGGATGCCGGCCGCGGTGCGGATCTTGTCGATCAGCACGTCGGCGTAGTCCTGCAGTGCATGCGAGACATCCATTTTGGGTTTGGTGACGAAATCCACCGCGCCCACCTCCAGCGCCTCCAGGGTCACATCCGCACCCGCCTCGGTCAGCGAGGAGACCATCACCACCGGCATCGGGCGCAGGCGCATCAGATTGCGCAGGAAGGTGATGCCATCCATCTTCGGCATCTCCACGTCCAGGGTCAGCACGTCGGGTTCGTGCTGCTTGATCTTCGTGCGCGCGTCATAGGGGTCGGAGGCGGCGGCGACCACCTCGATGTCCGCGGCCTGCGACAGGATCTCGGTCAGCAGCTTGCGGATCAGGGCCGAGTCGTCGACGACCAGAACGCGAATGGGCTTGGCATTGGCAGGCATCTAGAACAGCTCCACGTCGCCCTGCAAGGGATCGTCCTGCAGTCGGCGGCGGTAGTCCTGCTCACGCTCGAGCAGGGTGTTGTTGTGCAGGGCCACGAGCTTCTTGATGCGCACGCGTCCGGTGGCGGGGAAGAAGACGACCTTGCGCGGCCAATGCCCGCCGACGTCCTCGGCGACCAGGTCCAGGTTCTCCTCGCGCAGGAAGCGGCGCAGGAAGGTGATATTGCCGGCACCGACGTCGGTCATCCCGGCCATTACGCGGCCGCCGCCGAACATCTTGACGCGCAGGTCGCTTCGCTCCGCGCCCAGCTTCAGCAGTTCGTTGATCAGGAACTCCATCGCATGGGTGCCATAGCGCGTGGCATTGGAGACCGCCGGTCCCCAGCCGCTGTCACGGGCGCCGTCCGGCAGCATGAAGTGGTTCATGCCGCCGATGCCGGCCGTAGGCGACCACACGCAGGCGGACACGCAGGAGCCCAGCACCGTGGTGATCAGTTCGGTCGGGGAGACCGAGACGTAGCACTCCCCCGGCAACAGCTTCGCGGCCGGGCAGGCGTGCACCCGGTCCCAGTAGCGATTGATGTGCGCGAAGGCGCCATCGTGCAGCTGCGGCAGGGCGGACATCAGGCCGCCCTCCGGTACAGCGTCTGCTCCAGCAGCCGGAAGTCCTCGGTCACGCGGAACAGCGACTCGGAGTGCCCGATGAACAGGTAGCCCTCCGGGCGCAGCAGGCGCGCAAAGCGTTCCACCAGCTGCTTCTGTGTCGGCTTGTCGAAGTAGATCAGCGTGTTGCGGCAGAAGATCACGTCCAGCGGGCCCTTCATGGGCCATGGGTCGAACAGGTTCAGCTGGCGGAAGTTCAGCATGGCGCGCAGCTCGTCGCGGATCTTGACCCGGCCCTCGTTGGCGCCAGTCCCGCGCAGCAGCCAGCGCTTCTGGCGTGCCTGCGGGATGCCGGTGACGCGCTTGGCGTCATACACCCCGGCATCGGCATGGGCGACCACGCGCGAGTCGATATCGGTGGCGAGGATGCGCACATCCTCCGGCGACGGCAGGGCCTCGGCCAGCGTCATCGCGATGGAGTAGGGCTCCTCGCCGGTGGAGCATCCGGCCGACCAGACCTTCAGCGGGCCGGTTGGGTTGGCCCGCCGGAGCTCCTCCAGCACCGGGCCGCCCAGCATCTCGAAGTGGTGCGGTTCGCGGAAGAACGCGGTCAGGTTGGTGGTCAGGGCATTGATGAACTCCTCCAGCTCGCCCTCGTCGCCCCCCTCGACCCGGTCCAGGTAGGTGTCGAAGGCATCCAGGCCGAGCACGCGCAGCCGCCGAGAGAGCCGGCTGAAGACCAGCTCCTTCTTGCTCTCGTTGAGCATGATCCCGGTGCGTTCCTGCGTCAGGCGCGCCACGCGCCGGAAGTCGCGCTCGCTCAGGCGATCGGAGGCGGCCATCTAGCATCGACCCTCCATCCTCAGAACTCCTCCCATTCTTCGGAGGCCTCCTGGCGCGAGGGGGCCGGGCGCTTGCTGGCGGCGTTGCCGGACGCGGAGGCCGGGCGCTTCAGTCCGGTGGCACTGCCCTGGCCGGCGGCGGTCGCAGGCGTCGGACGCTGGCTGGGCTGCTTCATGGCCTGGCTGGCGGCCGCGGCCTGCTCGCCCTTGAAGAAGCTCATCAGCTCCAGCAATTCGCGCGACTGGTCGTCCAGGGATTCGCTGGCGGCCGCGGCCTCCTCGACCAGGGCGGCATTCTGCTGGGTCACCTCGTCGAGCTGGGTCACGGCCTTGTTGATCTCGTCGAGGCCGGTGGACTGCTCCTCGCTGGCCGCGGCGATCTCGGCAATGATGTCGGAGACCTTCTTCACCGAGTCGACGATGTCTTCCAGGGCCTTGCCGGAGTTGTCGACCAGCTTGCTGCCTTCGCCGATGCGCTCCACCGAGTCGTTGATCAGGGTCTTGATCTCCTTGGCGGCCTGCGCACTGCGCTGGGCCAGGTTGCGCACCTCGGTGGCGACCACCGCGAAGCCGCGGCCCTGCTCACCCGCGCGGGCGGCTTCCACGGCGGCATTCAGTGCCAGCAGGTTGGTCTGGAATGCGATCTCGTCGATCACGCCGATGATGTCGGCGATCTTCTTCGAGGACTGGTTGATCTCGCCCATCGCGGTCACGGCCTTGTCGACTACCTCGCCGCCTTCCTGGGCCTTGTCGCGGGCGGCGCTGGCGAGCTGATTGGCCTGCTTGGCGTTGTCCGCGTTGGACTTGACCGTGGAGGTCATCTCCTCCATCGACGAGGCGGTCTCCTCCAGCGAGGAGGCCTGTTCCTCGGTGCGCTGGGACAGGTCGGTATTGCCCTGGGCGATCTCGGCCGAGGCCGAACGCACGTTGCCCGCGCCCTCGAGGATCTGCCCCACGAGCTGGTCGAGGTTCTCCAGCGAGGTGTGGATGGCGTCGCGGAACTCGGCGAATTCGCCGCGGAACTCGCCCTGCATGCGCACGCTCAGATCGCCCTCGGCCATGGCCTGCATCACCCGAGAGCCCTCGCGCACCGGCGGGACGACGGCGTCGAGCAGCTCGTTCAGGCTCTCGGCGATACTTTGGGTGAATCCGCTGTAGCGCTCGGTCTCCAGGCGTTCGCCCAGGTTGCCGCTCGCCGCGTCGCGGATCAGGGCATCGATCTCGGCCTCGGCGGTCCGCATCTCGGTGACATCCCGCCACTCCAGCATGTTGCCGGCATAATTGCCGTCGTCGTCGATGATCGCGGTCGCGTTAATCCAGAAGCGCAGGTCGCCCAGGCTGATTTCGGTTTCGTACGGCAGTTTGGACGGGTCCTTCAGGATGGAATGCTGATGCGACGGGACCGAGTGAAACTGGTCAATGGACTGGCCCACCATGTTGTATGGATCGAAGCCTGGAAACGCCTTGGTGAAGGCCTCGCGGTGTTTCTGGAACATCGCGGTCAGTGATGCGTTGGAAAAGGTGATGGTCATGTTCTCGTCGCACATCATGAGTGACGCGGTAGCGCCATCAATCGCAGCCCTGAAGCGAGCGCGCTCGCGGTCCGCCTCGTTCCATTCCGTCACGTCCTGCCACTCGACCATGCTGCCGATGATCCTGCCGTTGTCATCGGTGATCCCGGATGCCTGCAGCTTGAATTCGAGTCCACCAACCTCGATCTCGGCGGTGTAGGGCATGCGTGCCGGGTTCGACAGGATGGCGCGCTGATGTGACGGGTCCTTGTGGAATTGGTCGATCGACTGTCCCACGAGGTTGTCCGGATCGAAGCTCGGGAAGTGCTGCTGCAGGATGTGGCGGCGTTTCCGCAGCAGACTGACGACCGCCTCGTTGGCGTAGATGATGTTCATATCGTCGTCGCACATCATCACCGCCATTTGCGACCCCTCGCAGGCGGCACGCATGAAGCGGCCGTCCATCATCTCGTTCGGGTCGGTTTCTGGGGCGTCGGTTTGCGGATTGGCGGCCATGGGGGTGTCCTCGCTTGGCTTGTTCGTATGGCGCGCGGCCGAGGTGCGGCGGCGGGCGGGTTTGTTGGTTTTCGGCGTCTCGGTTTTCGGGCCGGACCGGGGTTCGGGGGCGGCTTCGTCCGAAGCCGGGCGCTCGCTCGGGGCCTCGTCGGAGACCGGTTCGCGGGCCGCGCTGGATGGGTCCATCCAGCCCAGCGGGTCGTTGCCCAGCTTGTTGCGTTTGCGTGTGGTCATGGCCCGTGTTCTCCCTGGCTTGCGGCTCAGGCGTGTGCCGCCGTCGGGCGGGTGTTGGTTGGTGCCCCGGCCGCGATCAGGTCGGCGGCCAGTTGCTGGAAGTCCGCGGCCGCGCGATGGCGCGGCTGGTACTCGAAGATCGTCTGCCCGAAGCTCGGGCTCTCGGCCAGCACCACCGACTCGCGGATGGTGGTGGGCAGCAGGGCATCGGCGAAGTGTTCGCGGATGCGCTCGCGCACCTCGCGGGCGTGGCGGCGCTGTTCGACAAAGCGCGACAGCACGATCCACTTGCGACGGCTCGTACCCAGGCGCGCCTCGATGCCCTGCAGGATGCGCATCAATCGCGACAGCCCGTTCAGGGCCAGGAAGTCTCCGGCGACCGGGATCAGCATCTCGTCGGCGGCGATGATGGCGTTCATACCCAGCAGGCCGGCCGACGGCGGGCAGTCGATCAGCACGAAATCGAAGGTCTGTTCCAGTCTGTCCAGCGCCTTCTGCAAGCGCCAGCCACGCGCGGCTCCACCCTCGTTCAGGTTCTCGACCTCCTGTAGCTGTTCCCCGGCGGCGACGATCTGCAGCCCGTTTCCGGCTTCGCTGAAGGCGTCCTCCAGGCGCGCGCCACCCTGCAGGACCTGATCCAGGCCGGCCGGGTCCTCCAGCCCGAAGGCCATGGAGAGATGCCCCTGCGGGTCGGCGTCGATCGCCAGCACCCGATGCCCGGCCAGGGCCAGGGCATGCGCCAGGTTCAGGGTCACGGTCGTCTTGCCGACGCCCCCCTTCTGGTTGATCACCGCGATGCTCCGCATGGTTCCCCGCAGCCCCCGGCTACGCCGTGGCCTCGGCCGCGATGGCGTCGGTGCTGGCAATCAGGCCCGGGCCGAGCAGGGTGTCGATGTCCAGCATCAGGATCATCTTGTCGTCGACCGTCGCCAGGCCGCGTACGAAGTCGATCCCGATGCGGGTATTGAAGTCGGGGGCCGGCTGCATCTCGTCAGCGCCCACGCTGTAGACCTCGGACACGGCATCGACGACGATCCCCATCACGCGCTCGCGGTCCTCGTTGATCACGCGCAGCATGATCACCACGGTGGTCGGGCCGTATTCCATCGGTTCCATGCCGAAGCGCAGGCGCATGTCGATGATCGGCACGATCATCCCGCGCACGTTGATCACCCCGCGGATGTAGTCCGGGGCATTGGGCAGCGGGGTGGGCCGCTCCCAGCCCTTGATCTCCTGCACCCGCAGGATGTCCACGCCGTATTCCTCCTCCGCGAGGATGAAGGTGAGGTACTGGTCCTCGCCGGCGGTGGCGGGGTCGTGGATGGACTGGGTTGCGTCGTTCGCCATTGCGTTGGGCTCCTTGATTTTTACGCCGCGCGGGTGTCGCGCCCGGAGGCCATCCGCGCGATCCCGGCGACATCCAGGATCAGCGCCACCTGGCCGTCTCCGAGGATGGTTGCGCCGGCGGTGCCGGGGACCTTGCGGAAATTGGTTTCCAGCGTCTTGATCACGACCTGCTGCTGGCCCAGGAGGTCGTCGACGCGCAGGGCGACACGCTGGTCGTCGGCCTCGGCCACCACCAGCAGGGCGCGCTCCGGCAGCGGGCTGGGCTCGGCCCGGCCGAACAGCGCGGCCAGATCGACGATGGGGATGTATTCGTCCCGCAGCCGGTACAGTGGCAGCTTGCCGAAGGCCTGCTTCACGCTCTCCGGCAGGGTCTGCAGCGATTCGACGATCGCGATCAGCGGGATCACGAAGGTCTCGTCGCCGATCTTCAGCAGCTGACCGTCCATGATCGACAGCGTCAGCGGCAGGCGGATGGTCAGGCGCGAACCCTTGCCGGGCTCGGATTCCAGTTCGACGTTGCCGCCCAGGCCACGGATATTCTTCTTCACCACGTCCATGCCGACGCCGCGGCCGGAGAGATCGCTGACCTGGTCCGCGGTGGACAGCCCCGGCTCGAAGATCAGCTGCAGGATCTCGTGGCGGTCCAGTTGCTGGTTCGGGCCGACGATCCCGGCGTCGCGGGCCTTGGCCAGGATGCGGTCGGCATCCATGCCCTTGCCATCGTCGCGGATCTCGATGACCACGTTACCGCCGCGGTGGTAGGCCTCCAGACTGACCTGGCCGGTCTCGGGTTTGCCCGCCGCCGCGCGAACATCGGGCATCTCGATGCCGTGATCCACGGCATTGCGCACCAGGTGCACCAGCGGGTCGCCCAGGTGCTCCATGACCGTCTTGTCGATCTCGGTGTATTCGCCCTTCAGGGTCAGATCGATCTGCTTGCCGAGCTGCCCGGAGATGTCGTGTACCAGGCGCGGGAAGCGGTTGAAGACCTGGGCGATCGGCACCATGCGGATGCCCATCACGCTTTCCTGCAGCTCGCGGGTATTGCGCTCCAGCTCCGCCAGGCCGGTGCGCAGGCGCTCGATCTGCGCCTCCATCTGCGAGGGGTCTTCCTCCAGCTGTTCGCTGATATCGGTCAGCATCGACTGGGTGATGACCAGCTCACCGACCATGTCGATCAGCGCATCGATCTTGCCGGTGTTCACCCGCATGGAGCTGGATTCCGCGCTGCGGTTATTGCCGGCGCGCGCAGCGGGTGGCTCGGCGCGGGTCTCCGTGGCAGGGGAATCCGGGGGCGTAACCGGTTGCTCTGCCACTGTGTCCGGGGCCGTCTCGGGGACGGCAAGGGGTTCGATCTCCAGGTCGCATTCGTCCTCAACCCATTCGAAGACCTCTTCGATCTGGTCGCGGGTCGCGTCCCCTTCCAGTTCCAGGGTCCAGGCGAGATAGCAGTCCTCCGGGTCGAAGGCCTCTGCGCTGTCCGGCAGGCGGTCGGTCTCGCAGTGCACGGTCAGTCGGCCCAGCTCCTCCAGCACCTCGAACATGCGCAAAGGGTCGTTGCCGGTGCGCATCAGGTCTGCAAAGGGCCGGAACCGGATGCGCCAGCCTTGCGGGCCGTCGCCGCCGGTGGGACCGGCCGCTTCGTCCGCCCCTTCAGACGTTGGGGCGGCCGGCGCGGGTTCGCCCAGATGGGCCTCGATCAGGGTGCGCACCTCGGCCACTTCGGCGGCATCGGCCTCGCCGCCGTCGCGGGCGGCATGCAGCTGGGCGCGCAGGATGTCCACCGCGCGCAGCAGCAGGTTCACCGTCTCCGGCGTCGCCTCCTGCTCGCCGTTGCGCATCCGGTCCAGCAGGGTCTCGACCCCGTGGGTGAACTCGGAGATCGCGCCGAATCCGAAGGTCCCGGCCCCACCCTTGATCGAATGGGCGCAGCGGAAGATGGTATTCAGGGTCTCCGGATCGCCGCCGTCCAGCGCCAGGAGTTCGGTCTCCATGCGCTCCAGCCCCTCGAAGCTCTCCTCGAGAAAGGCATCGACGAACTGGGCCATGTCGACCGACATGACTAGCGCAGCACCCGGTTCACGGTGTTCATCAGCTGGTCCGGGTCGAACGGCTTGACCAGCCAGCCGGTCGCACCCGCCGCCTTGCCTTCCTGTTTCTTCTCCGGGCCGGCCTCGGTGGTCAGCACCAGGATCGGGGTGAACTTGTAATCGCCCAGCTTGCGCAGTTCGCGGGTCAGTTGCAGCCCGTCCATGCCCGGCATGTTCACGTCGGTGATCACCAGGTCCGCCTTCGTCGCCTGGGCCTTGCCCAGGCCGTCGTTGCCGTCGCGCCCCTCGGTGACCTCGTGTCCGGCCTGCTTGAGGGTGAATGCGACCATCTGGCGCATCGAGGCGGAATCGTCCACCACCAGAACCTTAGCCATTGTGTTCTCCTGAATCGGTATCGTGTCCCTGTCCCGCACGCGCGGCGGCCGCGTCCGCACCGAGCGCCTGGAAGGCCTGCGTTAAGACGGCGCTTGCTCCGTCGATCGAAAAGCCCTGCGCATGGCGTGCCGCGCAGTGGCGTGCCATCAGCAGGACCTGAACCCCGGCGGCGTCGATATCGGCCACGGTCGTCGCGTCCACCTGAAGGTCCTCGCCGGCATCCAGCGCCACGCGCAGCGCCTGCCAGCAGGCGGTCGCGGTGTCGATGCGCAGGCGTTCGGGCAGCGCTATGGTGGTCATCGCCGTTACCTTTCCGTGAATTCGTTCACACGGTACAGGATCTGTACAGATATTTCCCAGCTCTTTGTAAAAAACTTGTACGGCTGCGGGTGGGAAAACTTGAGGACGGATTCACATGGAAACGTCGGCAGCGCGCTGGACTTTCGTCGCGCCAGTGTGACCAGATGCCGTGTGCGCCCGCGCAAGCCCGCTTTTTCCATGCAACCTTCGACCCCGGTGAGATGCTGAGATGGAGGCCCGTTCGCTCTACCGACTACCGGCCGACCCGGCGGCCCGGCAGGCCGCCGCGGCCTGGCTGCGGACCGCCGCAGCCCGGGGGCCGGTGCTCTGGGTGGGGCGGCATGTGCCCGACGGCCTGCCGCACGTGGCGCCGGCACAGGCCGGGCACTGGCTGGGCCACGAAGTGCAGGCCCTGGTGTTCGAGGCCGGGGATCCGCTCGCCGTGGATGCGCTGGTCACCGCGGCCGGGCTGCTGCGCGGCGGGGGCACCCTGGTGGTCCTCGACGGCGTCACCGGTGAAGGCGCGTTTACCCGCCGCTGGCGGGCCGCGCTGGCCGAGGCGTGGGTGCGGACGCCCGCATCGGCGGAGGAATGGCCCGAGGTGCCGGCACGTCCGGCGCCCGCCTTTGCGTGGACGCCGGATCAGGCCGCGGCGCTGGATCGTCTCGCGCATCTTGGCGCCGACGAATGCCTGGCGCTGATCGCCCCGCGCGGTCGCGGCAAGTCGACCCTCCTGGGCGAGTTCCTCGGCGGGACACTCCAACACGGCGGGCCCGCGATCACGCTGACGGCACCGAGTCCACGGGCCGTGGGTGCCCTGCTGGCGCGCGCCCGCCGGTGGGTCGACACGCCGGAGCGTCTCTACCGGGCACCGGATATCCTGCTGGAAGCGCCCGAACTCGTGGATACTCTGATCATCGACGAGGCAGCGAACCTGCCGGTGGAGCGCCTGCTGCGCCTCGCCCGCCGTGCCCGGCGCCTGGTGTTGTCCACCACGACCGGCGGCTTCGAGGGGAGTGGCCAGGGCTTCCGGCTGCGTGCGCTGCCGGCCCTGGAGGCGGCGGGCTTCCGGGTGCGCGTGCAGCCCATGGCGACGCCGGTGCGCTGGGCGCCGGGGGATCCGCTGGAAGACTGGCTCAACCGGTTGTTCCTGCTGGAGGCGGAAAGCCGGACCCCGGCTACCCAGGCCGTCCGCCTGCGCTGGACGACCGGGGCGGCCCTGGCGGGTTTGCCGCAGACCCTGGAGGCCGTGACGGGCCTGCTGGCGGATGCGCACTACCGGACCCGTCCGTCCGATCTGCTGCGCTGGCTGGAGGACCCCGGCGTGCGCGTGCTGTGCCTGGAGGGCGTGACGGACGGGGCGCTCTTCGGCGTCGTGCTGATTCAGGAGGAACCCGGCCTGGATCGGGCCCTGGCCGAGGCGGTGTGGGCGGGCGAGCGCCGGCCGCAGGGGCAGTTCCTGCCCTGCACGCTGGGCGCTTTGGGGGGCTTCGAGCTGGCGGCGGAGCGTGCCTGGCGCATCCAGCGCATCGCGGTGTACCCGCGCTGGCAGGGGCGGGGCCTGGGCGGCCGCCTGCTGCGGGCGGTCGCGGATCGGGCCGTTGCCGAACGGGTGGCGCTGCTGGGGGCGAGTTTCGGACTGCAGCCCGCGTTGCTGCGGCTCTGGCAGCGGGAGGGCTACGTTCTGGTGCGCGTGGGCACCCAGCCGGACGCGGCCAGTGGTCAGGTCAGTGGTGTGGTCCTGCGCGCACTCCGGCCCCGCACGGCCTCCGGTCTGCAGCCAATCCAGCGCGCCTTCTGGCGCGACTGGTCGGTGTGGCACCCACGCTTCCTGCCCGCATCCGCCGCCGCCATGGTGAGTGCGGCCCTGGAGGAAACGGCCCGGCCGCTGTCGGAGTCCGACCCGGCCACCGATCTCGCGGAGGTTCGAGCCTTTGCGTACCGCGCGCGGCCGCTGGAATGGGCGTTGCCGGCCCTGTTGCGGCAGCTGGAAGCAGCCCCGCCGGCCGATCCGGAAGGCCGCCTGTTGGAGACGACCCTGGCCGCGCCCGTCGATTGGACGCGGCTGGCCCGCGAGCTCGGGGTATCCGGGCGGCGCGGCGTCACCCGCAGGCTGCGCCGCGCCGCCCGGGCCTGGCTGGAGGCCCGTAGCCCGTAGCCCGTAGTCCGGGTCAGAGCCGGAACTGCGCCAGGGCCTGCTGGATCTCCTTTTCCACCTGCTTGAGCTCGTCGGAGGCGGCGCTGACCCGGTCGGCGGTGTTGGCCGACTGATCCGCCTCGTCGGAGATCTGCACGATATTGCGGTTGATATCCTCGACCACCGTGCTCTGCTGGCGTGAAGCGACCGCGATCTGCTCGGTCATCTCCACGATGGTGGTGACCGACTGCCGGATCTGCTGCAGGGCGCCGTTGACCTCGGCGGTATGCTCCATGGTCGACTCGGCCTCTTCCTGACCCTGTTCCATGGCCTTGACGGCACTGGTGGTGGCGGTTTGCAGGCGCGAGATCATGGACTCGATCTCGTCGGTGGATTCCTGTGTGCGGGTCGCGAGCTTGCGGACCTCGTCGGCGACCACCGCGAAGCCGCGGCCATGTTCGCCGGCGCGGGCGGCCTCGATGGCCGCGTTCAGGGCCAGCAGGTTGGTCTGCTCGGCGACCCCGCGGATCACCTCGAGGATGGTCCCGATCTGCTTGGAGTCCTCGCCCAGCTTGGAGACGGTCCCGGCGGCCTGCTCGACGGTGCCGAGCAGCGAGGCCATGGACTCGATGTTCTTCTCCATCACCTCGGAGCCATTGTTCACCGCATCCCCGGCTTCCTGGCCGGCCTGGGAGGTCGCGTCGGTGTTGCGCGCGATCTCCTCGGCGCTGCTTTGCAGCTCGTTGATCGCGGTGGCGACACGCTCGGTCTCGTCGCGCTGGCGCGAGACCGCCTCGCGGGCCTCGTAGGCCTCCTGGTTCAGGTTCTCGGTGGCGCGGTTGAGTGTCTCGGTGCTGCCGCGTGCGTGGCCGATGGCCTGGGCGATCTTGTCGGTGAAGCGGTTGAACGCACGGCCGAGCTGGGCGGTTTCGATCAGGCCGTTCTCGTCCAGACGGCGGCTCAGATCGCCATCGCCATCGGCGATCTCCTCGAGCGCCGCGGTGGAGTGGGCCAGCGCGCGCCGCACGACCAGGATGATGAACACCGCGCCGGCCAGCCCGAGGATCACGCCGATCAGAGCCAGGATGCCCTGGGTCGTCTGGGTGGCGCGCATGTCGGCGGTCAGGGCGGCGGCGCTGCGTTCGGCGCGGGCAGTGATGCGCTCGCTGAGTCCTTGCAGATGATCGCGGGCCTCGACCAGCAGCGGGCCGATCTCGGTCCGAATCAGGTAGGCATCCTGGAGGGCCTGTTCGCTGCCGTGGATCTCGATCAGGTCGTCCAGCGCGGTGTTCTGGGTATCCAGGGCCATCTGGAAGTCTTCCAGCGCGATCTGCTGTTCGAAGTCGAGATCGTCGAACTGGTCCATCAGCTGCGCGGTGATGTCGTTGGTGCGGGTCGAGAACAGGCGCACGTTCTCGCGGAAGGCGTCATCGCGGAAGGCGATGAACCCGCGCAGGTTGGAGGTGACCTGGACCACCGACATGCGCAGCTCATGCAGGGTGTCGAGACGGTCCCAGGAACGCTGGAAGCGCGGCAGGGCCATCTCGGCGTCGATCATCATGTTGGTCTGCTGGGTCATCTCGCGGCTGGCCGGGTTGGCCCGGGCGTTGGCGATTCCCAGGGCCGGCATGTTCTCGGCCGCGTTCTCCG
Organism: Thioalkalivibrio sp. ALE28; assembly: GCF_000377425.1. NCBI lineage: Bacteria > Pseudomonadati > Pseudomonadota > Gammaproteobacteria > Chromatiales > Ectothiorhodospiraceae > Thioalkalivibrio > Thioalkalivibrio sp. ALE28. The sequence goes on from NZ_KB898103.1 coordinate 96,047, forward strand.
CCACCTCGATCAGGCGGTCCTCGAAGCTGGCGAACTGATCCACCAGGCGGCGTACCTCGGTCGCGCTGGCGGCGAGTTCCTCGTCGGCCGCGATGACCGGATTCTCGTTCAGGGCCCGCGTGGCCGCATCGAGCTCGCGCATCGCGTTTTGCCATGCATCGCGATGCGACTGCTCCTCGCTCATCAGGTAGAAGCCGAGAAACGCCGCGCTCTCCTGCAGCAGCTGCTCGACATCGTTGACCCGGGCGACGGCCGGGTAGTCAGCCTGCGTGAGCTGCTCGACCCCCTGACTGCCCGTGCTCATCGCGCGCAGTGCCAGCAGGGAGTTGATGATCAGGATGGCGACGACCAGGCCGAACCCGGCAATCAGCAGCCCCCGAATGGAGAGTTTGTCCAGCATGCGATGACTCCTTCAGCGCGCCCTGTCCCGGGCGCTTCGCGAACCGGCCGCGGTCTCGGAGAGCGCGGACCCGAAAGGTGGCTATTCAACCCCTGTTACGGCAGACCCCCGGCAGAGTTGAGGGGTGGCCGGAAACCCGAGTGTAGACGCGCCGACGCTCAACCGGATTCCAGCTGCTCCCAGCGCTCGAAGCAGTGGGCCAGCTCGGCCTCCACGGTCTCGAGCCGCGCCTGCAGGTCGCGCATGCGTTCACCGTCGCGCAGGGCCTCGGGATCGGTCATCGCCGTGGTCAGTTCCTGTTGCTCGGTCTCCAGGGCCTCGATCCGGGCCGGGAGGGCCTCCAGTTCGCGCGCATCCTTGTAGGACAGTTTGCGCGGGGTCGCCGTAGCGTTTTCCGATGTCTGCGGCGATGGTTCGGGAGCGGGCTCGGCCCGCGGCTCCGGGGCGCCGGGGCGGGCGGCGGCCGCGGTTTCGCCCTCCAGCAGCCGCTGCGTGACGCGTTCGGGCAGGTCGGACCAGCCACCCACGAACTCTTCCACCGACCCGTCGCCCGGCAGGACCAGGGTCGAGGTCGCGACATTGTCCAGAAACGAGCGGTCGTGGCTGACCACGATCACCGTCCCGGTGTACTCGATCAGGAGCTGTTCCAGCAGCTCCAGGGTCTCCACATCGAGGTCGTTGGTGGGTTCGTCGAGCACCAGCAGATTTGCCGGGCGCAGGAACAGCTTGGCCAGCAGCAGGCGATTGCGCTCGCCCCCGGACAGCGCCGACACCGGCTGGCGGGAACGTGATGGCGGGAACAGGAAGTCTTCCAGGTAGGACAAAATGTGCCGGCTCTCGCCATTGACCATCACCCGGTCGCGCCCCTCGCCGACCGCGTCCTGCACCGTGGTGTCTTCGTCGAGGTGCGCGCGCGCCTGGTCGAAGTACGCGATCTCCAGCTGGGTGCCCAGCTTCACGTGACCGGCCAGCGGCTCCATCTGTCCGAGCAGGCCGCGCAGCAGGGTCGTCTTGCCCGCGCCGTTGGGTCCGACGATGCCCAGGGCATCGCCGCGTTGCAGCAGCAGGTTCACGTCCCTGACGATGGGTTTTTCGTAGCCGAAATCGGCGTGTTCCGCCTCGATCACCAGCCGGCCCGAACGCTGTTCCGGGCTCAGCTTCATCTTGACCTGGCCGCTGCGTTCGCGACGCTCGGCGCGCTTCTTGCGCAGGGCCTGCAGTGCCCGCACGCGCCCCTCGTTGCGGGTACGCCGTGCCTTGATGCCCTGGCGCACCCAGGCCTCCTCCTGCGCCAGCTTGCGGTCGAACTCCGCGCGCTGGGTGGCCTCGGTCTCCAGGCGTTCGGCCTGACGGCGGCGGAATTCCTCGATCGACGGCGGATGTTCATACAGCTGCCCGCGGTCCAGCTCCAGGATGCGGGTGGCTACACTCTCCATGAACTGGCGGTCATGGCTGATGAAGACCACGGTCAGGCCGCTCTCGAGCAGGAACTCTTCCAGCCAGCGGATCGCGGCCACGTCGAGATGGTTGGTCGGTTCGTCGAGCAGCAGCAGCTGCGGGCGCTGCACCAGCTCGCGTGCCAGCCAGACCCGGCGCTTGAGTCCGCCGGACAGCGCGGCGAACTCCGCCTCGGGGTCCAGGCTCAGGCGGGAGATGGTGGTCTCCACCCGGTTCTGCAGGCTCCAGCCATCGATGGCGTCGAGCTGCGACTGCACTGGCCCCATCTTCTCCAGGGCATCCATGTCGCCGCCGGCCGCGGCCTGGCTCAGGTGGTGGAAGCGCTCCAGCAGGCGCCCGGCCTCGCCCAGGCCCTCGGCCACGACATCGAACACCGTCCCTTCAATGCCCGGGGGCAACTCCTGGGTCAGGTAGGCGGTGGTGAGGCCGTCCTGGCAGGTGATCTCGCCCGAATCCGCCTGCGCCTCGCCGTTGAGCACCTTGAGCAGGGTGGATTTGCCCTCTCCGTTGCGCCCGGCGATGGCGACGCGCTCGCCGGGTTCCAGGCTCAGGTTGATGCCGTCGAGCAGGGCGGCCATGCCGTAGGCCAGGTGGATGTTGCGCAGGGTGAGCAGTGCCATTCGAGTTCCGGTCGCGAGCGAGTGTTGTAGCGGGCGCCAAGCCTATCACCTTGGCGCTCTGCGGCGTGCGGTTGGCTGCGTCCAGCCGCCTGCCTCGTGGTGGCTGGTCCTCTTTCGTCATCTGGTGTTTACGGTGCCTTCGGTCCACATACTGCCCGGCGCTGACTCGCCAGCGCGCCGCGCCCGTTGTTGATCAAAAACGGGCTTCTTTGCTCGTGCAAAGAAGTACCCAAGAAAGTGAACCGCCCCGGGTTTCCCGGAGACCCGTTGGTTTGGGTCACGCTGCACGAACGGACCCCTGAACTTGTTGATGGTACTGCGCTTCGATGATTGCCGGCGGTCGATACCCGTTGGATTCCAACAGGCGTCGCCGGTTGAACCAGTCGACCCACTGGAGCGTAGCCCACTCGACGTCGCGTCGATCGTTAAGACGTCCCCAGTAGGCCCGGACCTCGGTCTTGTACAGCCCGTTGATGGTCTCCGCCAGGGCGTTGTCGTAGGAGTCACCGACCCGGCCCACCGAGGG